>JARKQP010000116.1 GCA_029974875.1 Mobilitalea sp. | reverse complement strand
TATTCTATAGCCTTTCCATAGGTAAGGCTATAGAAGGAAGGACGCTCTGCTATGATGCTTACCATGGCATTATCTATGCTTTTCAATGTTTTCTCCATTCCTTCACATTGAATATATAAGGTATTTCCGTTGGCCTCTACTATTTTATTGTCCAATTCATGGATTACAAACCAATTCAGGAAAATCAGGAATGCAAATACAGGTACCAACATGCCCATTAATATCTTAAGAACCCGCCACTTTATGGAATAGACCCCGATCTGTTGCTTCATACGCTCATCCTCTTAATACGAACCGCCCTATTGTTCTGCAATCTGCCCTTTTCACCCCGGCGCCCCTGCATCCCCATGCCAGTTTGCGCCATTGCCTAAATCCAGCATGGGAATGATGCTTTTCATTCATTTACGCATGTCTTTTCATCTCAGCTCCAGTATACCATCTTTTTTATTCAAATAAAACGATTTATGGTCATTCTATCCGTTCCATTTAATTACTTTTCATAAGCCTGCCGCAATCACCAAGCTTTTTTTACTGCCCGGAGCCTTTGTAGTTAAAATCCGGTATGCTCCTCCAGCGCTCTCTCAGATAATGGGCAACCAGCTTCGGCCTCCGTTCCCTTGTGAAAATCCCCTTCTTATTTCCCTGAACACGCATAATGCCTTGGGAGGTTGCAAAATCAGCAAAATTCCATACCTGCTCCCCAACAAAATTTGGAAAATCATCGATGACCTTATGATTCATTTTGTAATATTCCACCTGATATTCTTCCGTAAACATGACCGGTACCGTATCATGGAACCCACTGACCGTATCCGCACCGTATTCCGTAAACATAAAGGGTCTCCCCTGATTATTCCAAAACTCCAGTTCTTCCCGCATCAGCTTTTCAGCTGTTTCTAAGTCTCCGCCCATGACATACCAGCCATAATAGCGGTTCAGGCAATATACATCACTGAGCTTTAAGGTACAATCCTTTGTATTATCCTCCACCTGCATGCCGACAATAGTACAGGGGCGTCTCTGTGGATCCGATGCCCTGGCAATATCAAATAAGGGCTTAAAATATTCATAAGCTCCCGGGCCTGCTGAATCCGCTTCGTTTGCAATACTCCACATGACCACACAGGCATAATTTTTATCACGCAGGATCAGCTCCCTTACGGTCTCCTTATGGTGTTCTAAGGTACGGATTCCGCCATCCTCCACCGGATCAAAGGTATTGACCTTCCTGCCATTTTTAAAGTTTGCACCGCCGCCGAAATTTAAGTGAAGTCCTACCGCCGGTGTTTCATCAATCACTACAATACCTTCTTCATCACACAAGCGCATCATATCTTCGCTGTATGGGTAATGGCAGGTACGGAAGCTATTCGCCCCCTGCCATTTTAATAGGCTTATATCCTTGACATTCATGGGTATATTCAGTCCCCGTCCGGCAGGGAACGTATCTTCATGTTTACCATAGCCCTTAAAATAAAAGGGCTGTCCATTGATTAAAAACCTTGCTCCTTCGACCTTTACGGTTCGGACACCATAAGGAAGGATATAGATATCCTCTGCGAAGGTAACCTTTATCTTATACAGATATGCATTTAACGGCTGCCAAAGCTTTACATTCTCCAGGATTAAGCTCTGGCATGCTCCCGCTGCTGAGGTTAAGCCCGTGCCTTCCCTGTCACACACCTCAACCCGGACTTCTCCTTCCCCACAGGTTTCAACCTCATAATGAAGGACTCCCGTGGTTCCTTCCACAGTTGCCCTTAATGAAATATCCTTAATGTATGCCTGGGGTGTTGTATATATTTTCACCGGACGGGTTATTCCGCAGTAATTGAAAAAATCAAAATTAGGCTTGTTCTGTGGCCTTACCGTCCCGCAGTTCTTTTCCGTCCCACCTATCAACATTACCCCGCCTAAATTTTCTGAGCCCACGGGTAGGGTCGAATGGTCAATCCGGTTATCTACTGCTATGGTTAACAGATTATCTCCCATTTTTATGTGCCGGTTTATCTCAGCTTCAAAAGGAAGGAATCCCCCTTTATGATGGCATACCTCTATACCGTTTATATATACCTTCGCGGTATGGGTCACCGCTTCCATGCGGAGCAGGATTCTCTCCTGTTTCATAAATACGGGGATATGGAAGGTGGTCTGATAAAAAACCCAGCCATAATGATCCCTGTAAGCCATGTCGTCCTTTAAGTCATTGTAGGAAGCCGGCACCGCCATAGTAACCGCGTCCACCAGCGGTCTCCCATACCATTTTTCTTCAAAGCCCTCACCGTTATCTAACCGGAAAGCCCAAATCCCGCTCAAATCGATCAGCGCTCTGGAATCTGTAACAACAGGATAAAGCATTTTATTTTCCTCCTATCTTAATTCAACCTAATATTAATTTATTTATTCTATCAATTAGTTACCGAACACCTGTCACAGCGAACCTCTACGGCAACCTCCGCTCATCCCTTGACCGCTCCAATGGTAATCCCTTTCACAAAATATTTTTGAAAAAAGGGATAGATACACAACACTGGAAGTGCACCCATGACAGCGACCGCCATTTTTAACGATACGGAAGGAATGTCCTTGGCAAGCTCCGATGAATTTCCGCTGGCTGCCGAGCTCATCAAATATTGTACATCCTGCAGCATTCTGTTTAACAGAACCTGAATGCTGTAGTATTTATCCTTATTAATATAATACAAACCGTTGGTCCAATCATTCCAGTAATGTAAACCCACTAATAATGCTATGGTTGCAATAATCGGCTTTGACATGGGTAACACCACCTTCAATAGGACAACTATCTCACTGGCACCATCAATTCGCCCGGCCTCTATGACCGCATCCGGGATATTACCCTGAAAATAGGTTCTCATCATGATGATATAGAAGGCGGACATTAATAGGTTTGGCAGGATCAACGCCAGGTAGGTATTTGAAATATGCAGGTACCTGGACCACATAATATAGGAAGGAACAATTCCTCCGTTAAACAGCATTGTAAAAAATACAATAAATGCAAATACATTTCTGTGGGGCAGATCCCTTCTGGATAATGGATAGGCAAATAATGTCGTTAAGATCAGATTAGCTGATGTCCCAATCACGGAAACAGCTATGGTTATAATATAGCCCCTTATAATACTGTCTGAACCGGTCAATAAAAATTTATAGGCAGACCAGTCAATGTCCTTTGGCAGGACCGAATATCCTTCCCTTACCAATGTCATATCCGAGGTAATAGATGATGAAAATAGGATAAGAAAGGGAAACACACAAAAGCCACAAAGAAAAATCATTATTACATTGGTAATGATCTGAAATATTTTATTATTTTCAACCATACTTATGCCCATGCCATTTACCGCACAAAATGCCATGAAAGTGCTGGCATGGACCCGGTCCCCCCTTCATTCATTATTTTTATTTCTTTCAACCTTCTTCTCTCCTCTCTGCTAGAACAATGCATCCTCTCTACTGACTTTATTCACAATCGCATTAGCAGTGAGTACCAGTATAAAGCCTACAACAGACTGAAATACACCGGCTGCCGAGGACATGCCGATATTGTTATTCTGCATCAGCCCACGATATACATAGGTATCAATGGTATTCGTGACATCCAGTAACGGTCCCGAATTCATCGGAACCTGATAGAACAAACCAAAATCCGAGTAGAACATTCGCCCGATACTCAACAAGGTTAAGGTTATAACCGTGGACTTTATGCATGGGAGCGTTACATGTTTGATTTTTTCCCAACGGGTAGCTCCATCGATGGAAGCAGCTTCATAATAGCTTTGATCAATTCCTACTATGGTTGCAAAATAAATAATGCTGCTATAGCCAAATCCTTTCCACACCTGGGTCAATACAAGGATAAACGGCCAATACTGGGGTGAAGAATACCAACCGATCTTCTCCTTTATTCCAAACAGCGGCAGTATGGTATTGTTCAGAAAACCGTTTTCCGTAGATAATAAAGCATAAACCAGATAGCTTACTACAACAATTGAGATTAAGTAAGGAACCAATATAACTGTCTGGTAAAACTGCTTCAGCCCCTTCTTCGTCAATTCATTTAATAAAATCGCAATACTAATTGCTATGATTGGTGTTATAATAATAAAAACCAGATTATAACCGATGGTATTTCTTGTAATCAGCCAAGCATCTCCCCTGAACAGAAACTCAAAGTTCTTTAGTCCTATAAAGGGGCTCTTTAAAATCCCTATCCGAAAATTTACCTGTTTAAACGCAATGATAATTCCTGTCATGGGAATATAGTTGTTAATCAAAAGATAAAGCATCCCTGGAACCATCATGAGATACAGCGGTAAATAGCGAAGATATCTTTTGGCAAAACGCCCCTTCTGCCGTCCTCTTTCTGTTACTGTTGCCGTATTCATCACATATCCTCCATTCCAAAATCCCGAAACCAAAATTCATAAAAATTTATAAGGGTGTCCCCATACCAGCATTTCCTTTCAAACTCCTATCATATACCGTGTAAAATGCATCTCAAATATCAATACATTATAGGCGCTGAAGAAATGCTCTACGTTTGGGACACCCTCATGATTTGCTGAACCTTATTTTTTATTTGCTGCCCATGCATCGATCTGCTTTTGCTTTTCTGCTATAATTGTATCAATGCCTGCTTTCTTTAACTCCTCCACAAATTTAGGAATGGTAACTTCCGGATCCAACTGTCCTCCCAATAAAGCAGGGTGGTATTTTGTATAAATATTATTGCATGCCGTAACTTCATTTAATACCATGGCATTGTCAAAGGTAAAGCCTTTTGCCGGAGACTGGATTGCGGTCAGATTGAACTGATTCAAATCGCTCCACAGGGTTTCACTGTCACCTTCCCACAGGTAAGAAATCTGCTCATTGGGCCATCCCCAAGCAAGTCTTGCATAACCCACCGTTGTGGCATCTTTGCCTTCCGGATATCCAATAATACCCTTCTGCGCATCAAGAATCTGATAATGGACACCTTCCACACCGTTGATTAACAGGTTGGATACCTCCGGATCATTATACATTAAGTTGAGCAAAGCCATAGAGCGTTCCGCGTCAACGGTGTTCTCACCAATGCACCAGGCCGGAGACAGCTTGGAGGTTACAGAAATAGCCGGGGCATATTTCCAGGTAACGATCTCCATTCCGATTGCGTTCGTATTTTCTGATTCAAAACCAACCTTCATATGGGAGAACCGTCCAAAGGCCTTCCCCGATTTAATCAGGTTGTTACCGCTTTCCGTGTTGGTTGATGCATCGGGCATTAATAAGCCCTCCTTCGCCCAGCTATACATCATCGTACAAAGCTCTTTATAATATTCGCTTTCAAACAGGTTCTCCACCTTTATAGAATCGCTGGTGTAAGGATCTAATAACACCCCAAAGTAATCACTTAACTGGTCAACCTCTAAATAGCCCAGCATATTACCAAAGTCAGGAACAGCAGGATACATATCCGGATGGGCTTCCTTGACCTTAACCAGTACATCGTGCAGACCGTTAAAATCTTTTACCTGGCTTAAATCGATTCCCAATTCATCAACGATATCCTTTCTCATCATAAAGCCCAGATCCATGGCTTTATCCTTATTCGGAGGCACCGCATAGATATCATCTCCAACGGTATGGCAAGCCCAGTCAGCTGCTGAGATTGCTTCGTAGGTTTCCTTGCCGTAAGCTTGAAGCAGCTCTGTTAACGGTTTAATTTGCCCCGAGTTTGCTAGGGTTGATGTACTTAAATTGAAGGGTGAAAACACATCGATTTGCTCACCTGAAGATAGGGCAAGATTCAATTGGGTTACATAGGAGCCAAATCCGATTCGTGTCAATTGAACATCACAATTCAGCTTTTCCCTTGTTATTTCACTTAATTTTTCTGAAACCAGCTCACACTGTGCCGTATCTGCATCACCAAACATATACAGCTTCAAGGTAACAGGCTCCCTGTCAGAAAAATCATAAGTACTTGGTTCCTCCGCCGCTTCATCCTGGGAACCCTCATCAGCAGTTGTACCTGCCGTAGGCTGGGCATCATTGCCGCCGGAATCATTCCCATTGGAAACATCGCTGGTCTTTCCGCTGCTGCATGCCGTACACAGAACCATCGCAGCTAAAATGACAGCCACCAATTTCTTTTTCATAATTACCTCCATTCCGCCAAAAGGCACCTCACAAATAATCAACAAGCATATTTCCTTTGCCTGCTGCCGGTTGAATATCCTCATTTTTCAACCTTTACCCTCGGAAAGCCGTAGAAACAGTATTTCATTGCCTTTCCTTAGTGTATCTCTATTTTAAACTACGTATGAAGCCCTTTTCTACCCATAAGCAGACCTTCGCTTGCAAAATAACGACCTTCAAGATGCCTTTCCTATTGCCATTATCAAAATCCATACCTGGAATTGTTCCATTCCCGACCCTCTGTCAGTTCAAGGGCAGGATATAAGTAATACAAAAAGGCACCGCTCTGAGCCACATCTGTATGATATGGTTCAGAGTAGTACCTGTTAAGTAAGGCGTATATAATCAGTAGTACTTGTTAAGTATGACATATATAATCATAAGAAGAATTGATTTTGCCCACAGCAGTAAGATACTTAAATTATCAAATGCTTCAAGACGCATTTTATACCATATTTACATAGGAACCTAAATCAGATAAAAATAAAAACAGCAAATCCACCTTTTCACTGGAGGAGATCCAAAGATTGTACTGGGTTGTTAATTCCATAATGCTTACCGGCTTGAACTTTACAGTACAATTAATTTCCTGCATTGTGTATTCGCTGATGGCAGCCTCCACCTTGCCTAAATCCGCTGGAGTTGTGCCTACTGTAACAAAGGGCATTACAATTTCATATGGCGTTTCATCTGCTTCTCCGGTCACTTTAGTACCGGTACCGGAATTATCTGTTGGTGCATCGTCTGTTCCCGAGGTTCCCTTTGTTGGTTTCCCGCAGGCCGTGAACATAGTCACTGCCATACTGAGAACAATTAAAATAGAACCCATTTTTCTTAGCTTTTTCATACATGATATTGAATACATTTAAAAGCAATCCCGGTATAATCAAGGCCCAAATCGTATTTTTGATATGGAATACATTGGAATAGATGTAATAGGTGGATACGATTCCTCCATTAAACAGCATTGTGAAAACCACATAGATATTGATAAACTTTTTCCCAATAAAATCCCTCGTCAGTCCGTAGGATAAAAGGGTACAGATTAGCATTCCTAACAATGTACCTACTACGGTAACCAGCATGGAAATCAGATAGGCGTGGCCGATCTGCTGCCACTCCCCGGCTATGTATTGGTATGCTGAAATGCTGAGCTGCTTGGGAAAGAAGGTAAAGCCGTATTTAATTGCCGTATTTTCTTCTGTAAAGGAAGCCATCATAAGCAGGATAAATGGAAGCAAGGCGCAGACCGTCAGGAATATCATTACCACATGAGCCACCACTCTGATCCTGCGGTCACTCGAATATTTTAAATTCATTGTTTATTTCCCCTCCCTCTAGAAGAATGCATTTTCTTTGCTGTATTTTCTTACAATGGCATTCGTTATCATGACCAGAATAAACCCTATGATTGCCTGGTAAACGCTGGCTGCTGATGACATTGACACATTCCCCAGCTTCATTAATGCGTTATAGACATAGGTATCAATGGTCTGTGTCGTAGGATATAAGGCGCCGGAATTCTTAGTCACCTGATAGAACAAACCAAAATCTGAAGCAAAAATTCTTCCGACGCTTAAGATGAACAAGGTGATAATGGTGGGTACTAGCAGGGGCATCGTTATCCGCTTCACCTGCTGCCATTTACTGGCTCCGTCCAGTCTTGCCGCCTCATAGTATTCCGTGCTGATTCCCACAATGCTGGAATAGTAGATTACCATGGAGAAGCCTATGCCCTTCCACAGGTTTACAATGGTAAGGATTACAGGCCAATATGCCTTCTCCTGATACCAGTTGACGGGCTGCAGCCCCAGCCTTGGTAGGATACTGTTATTTAAAAATCCCGTCTCATTACTCAATACTGCATATACCAGATAGCTGACAACTACCATTGACATCAGATAAGGTAACAGGATGATACTTTGATATATTTTTTTGGAGAACTTATTTATGATTTCATTTAGTAGAATTGCAACTGCAATGGATAATATGGTACCCAGGATAATCCACACCATATTATAAAGCACCGTATTGCGGATCATTGTAAAGGTATCCTTTGATTTAAACAGAAATTCAAAATTCTTCAGTCCTGCCCATTCACTGCCCCAGATTCCCTTCTGCCAGTTAATCTTTTTAAAGGCAATGACAATGCCGAACATGGGCATATAATTATTGCAAAAGAGATAAATTAAGCCTGGTAACATCATAAGGTAAATTGGTATGCTCCGCAGTATCCTGGCCTTCTTGTTTTTCTTTTTCATTTCCCTACCTTCCTTTCATGACTGATTATACAGGAGGGAGGAAGACCGGGATATAACTATATTGTCCGGTTAGTTGCACTATTTTAAGGTAAAATGTTGGGATAAATTTAGAATTACCCTAGGATTAATAGACTGTTTTTCACTCAGAATTATGAATATCCCTTTGTTTATGGCTGATTATGCGGATAAACTTATAGGGATGGCCTTAGGGCAGTTAGAACTTTAAACAGGAAATTATACAAAAAGGGCATACAAGCTTAAACCCAGGGCTTTGCTTCTTCCCTGGGTTTAAGCTTGTATTAAGAAAACGCCTGATACAATGTAGACTTCCCCACACCATTTACTCCTGAAAAAGTATCAAATTTTTTCCACATATTTTAGGGGTATGACCAGCTTATCCTCTTCCACGATTCCTCTGATTTCCTCGGCTATTGCTTTTGCTTTTCGCTCTTTTATTCCTATATTTCTGCCGACTTCCACGATTTCTTCAAGCCCCGGATTACTTCCATTGCCATTCACACATGTAGCATGCTCTCCACTAAGGGAATAGCTATAGGTCAAATCATATGCGGGCGATAATAACCATCTATTTTCTTCATCATCATAGAGATATGTGAAGTTCTTTGAATGATCGTCACGGTTATGTGCAAATACGTTAAAGCACATTAATCGGAATAATTTTTCGATTTCCAAAAAATCTTTTGTTAATTCCAGGGTCAGTTTCATCAGAATATTATAATCCAGATTAGGAATACGGTGAGAAGTCTCTAATATTCCGCCTGCAGAAATCATATGAATTCGCTTCACATTCCCCTCCGCATTCGTTTCCCTGTCAAATCTCTTCGTACCGAAATAACCTGAACAGGTGGCAGATGGAAACAACCTAGTCTCTTCCATCTTAATTCCACACTTCTTTGCACACCTTGAATACCGATATTCTTGTTCACCAATATCTTTGGCATCATTTGCTGAAGGAAATTTGATCATCCATTCCTCCCCATCAATCTCCGTAAGTATCTTTGGTCTGGCACCACCAGAAGAACCACCCAGGCGAAAAAGTTCATCTAAGTTATCCGAATATTCGGTTTTTAACATATTGGCACATTCCTCTGCGATCGTATCAAGATCCAAATGATTCTCCTGAATATCAAAGTACTGCTCCGGCTCAAAACAAAGCGCCCCCATCCCTGATGACCCGACAATAGCAAGCCGATCCATATTGCTTATCTCACGCGGATTAATTTTATTTTTCACCAGTAAGCGGTCAACCAACAATCTTCCCCAGCCATCTGGGAGACTATCTGCGAATACACCATATAATCCTTCCAATGGATCTAGCTTTGGTATAAATACCTTCTGCTCTAACGGTAATGAAAACGGACTAATAGAAAAGCCGTCCTTCAGCCACTCTTTCGCGTACTCAAAGGCTGCCAGGCTATTCTTGTATAATGCCATTGTTCCAACTAATCTACCATTATACTTAACCGATAATGTTTTAGTCCTGTCCATCAATTACCTCCTGAATAGAATTAAAAGGAATCTCCTGAAACAATCGTTCCAGTTCATCCTCACACTCTAATGCAATTGCTATCTTAGTCAGCGAACTCAATGATATCTCACCACTACCCTCAAATCTTTTCACAGAACCTAAGCTTACTCCCGATTTTTCACTTAACCTTTCCTGTGACAGTTTCTTTCTTTTTCGAATACCGCGGATTCTGGTTGCAATTAGCTCATTGATTTCTTTTGAAGTTCTTTTATTAAATGCAAAGTTATTCATAGATAATATATTATCCAAAATCATTTAATATGTCAACAACTATATAATATATTATCTACTTTTATTATAATATACCACTCTAAGATAACTCTTTCGGTGATTTTATCCTTTATAGGTTGGGAACTTAAGGATACCTATTTAATCAACAGCTCCGCCCTGTCATATGGCAGCTCCCAAAAACTTTGGAACCGGTTCAGCTCCATAATATCCTGCCGCATTATCTTATTCCAGGAAAGCATCGTTCCCTCTTTTTTCCGGTATTCCCGCGGTGCCTGCCCCTTATATGCCTGAAATACCCGATAAAAATTACTCAGACTGGAAAATCCACAACGGTCAGCGATTTCCGTGATGCTCAACTCCGTGTTTTCCATATAGCCACAGGCGGCATTGACGCGAATAGAGTTTAAATAATTGATAAAGCTGACACCGACCTGTTTTTGGAACATGCGGTAAATCGTCGGTTCACTGACCCCCACTCTTTCTGCAAGTATTTTTGCATTGAGAGGCTGTCCATATTCCCGGTGCAGTATTTCAACGCACTTTGTAAATACTGCCTTCGGCGACGGCACATTTTTCACATCCTCTGTCTTCCTCTTATGATGGGCAAGATACATCAGCACCCGGTACAGCTCCATGTGAAAGCAATTCCATTCCTCCTCTGTTTTAAGTACTACATGCCTTTTCTGTGTCTTTTTTTCCTTGAATACCTCCAGGATCTGAAGCATCTCCTCCGCCTCCGGAGTCAGCAGCCATACCATTTTCCCAAGACTTCTGCGGACAGCTTCTACCTCTTCACTGCCAGCTGCAAGCGCAAAGTCCCCCACTGTAGAAAAATCATAAATTTCCGTTTCTTCTTTATGCAGCAAGGATGGATCTATCGAAACAATAATCTGCAGTCCATTTGCTGAACCATCAAAGATCTCATGGCTGGCTCCGCTGTTAATTGTAATCAGGTCTCCTTCTTTCAGGTGATATACAATGCCATCCACACGCACGTTGAAGGTTCCATAGATGCAGCATAGAATTTCCAGCTGCTCATGCCAGTGCAGGCGGTTAAACTGTACATTTCCAGCAAAAGCTGCTGCACTAAGCTCCATTCCAAAGGTCCTATTCGTTTTTATTTCATAATATCCGGTATTTTTCATATAATTCACTCTTTCACCCTTGATTATTAATTCCCGTTTCAACTCCACTGTCTCTTTCTCTTTTTCTATTTCTATTCTATTTCTACCTCTCTCTCTTTCTCTATCTCTATCTCTATCTCTATCTCTATCTCTATCTCTATCTCTATCTCTATCTCTATCTCTATCTCTATCTCTATCTCTATCTCTATAAAACTATCACAAAACTGGAATTTCATCAATATTATTTTATTTATTTTGATAGAATAATGGAATATCCATATTGAATACGGTAAGAACTTTTCTTACTTCTATGGTATTCTTAGATTATATGAAACCAAGCAATTGTGAAACTTAGAAACTGTGGCTATTTCTCACACATTTGGTGCAGATATCTAAGCGTAATTAGCATATTCAATGACACATTACAGCACGGAATAAAGGAGTTTGCACCAAATGTATGAAAAGATTTCATTGACTAACGGTTTCACAATTACTTACTATGAAGCAAACGAAAGGAGTTTACTATGGGTTGCAAACAGATTACCACATTTTCTGCTAACGGGATCGCTTACCCTAAGCAGTATGACATTCCGGTTACAAGGGAAGCTGACGAACCGACACATTTAGAATCGGATGTCTTAAATCTCTATCCGGATATTACATTCCAGACAATCGAAGGCTTTGGAGGTGCTATGACCGAATCCTCCGCTTATCTGCTTTCTAAAATGGACGCAGAGACCCGAAAAAAAGCCTTAGAGGATTATTTCGGAGCCCAGGGGAATCACGTCAAGTTTCTTCGTGTCCATATGGATAGCTGTGATTATTCCCTTGAGGAATATGCTGCTGTAGAGGATCCCATCGCGGACCCGGAGCTAAACACATTTTCCCTAAAGCGTGACCATCAGTATATTATTCCCATGCTGAAGGAAGCAATGGAGCTTTCCACTGAGCCTCTCAGTGTCCTGCTCAGTCCCTGGTCACCTCCTGCTGCCTGGAAAACACCGCCGGAAAAGCCCCAGAATGACCTGTCTGTTTATGGTGCAATGTTCGGCTTTCAGATGGAGCCGGTGGATTATACCAAGCCGTCCCGCTGCAATGGCGGAGCCTTAAAGCCGGAATATTATGGCTCCTGGGCAAAATATCTTGTAAAATTTGTACAGGCATATCTGGAGGAAGGCATCCCTGTTACTATGATGTCCATCCAGAATGAATCCATAGCTGCCACAAATTGGGACAGCTGTGTATGGACCTCTGCCCAGCAGAAGACATTTCTTCGCGACTACCTGTATCCTGCCTTCCAGGAATCCGGATTAACCGGTAAAGTCGGTATTTATATTTGGGATCATAACAAGGAACGCGTATTGGAGTATTCCAGGGACATCATTGATGAAGTGACTGATAAAATGGTAGAAGGTATCGCTTTCCATTGGTATTCCGGGGATCATTTTGAAGCGGTAGAGCTGACCAGAAATGCCTTCCCCAGTAAAATCCTGATGTCCAGCGAATGCTGCGCTCTTCATCCCCCTGGAAAATCCGGATTTATGGGGCTGTTCGGCGGCAGTAAGCTTCCGGAAACCGTAGAGTTTGAAGACGCCGTTGCTTATGCCCATGATCTGATTGGCAATTTAAATGCCGGTATGAACCGCTGGATTGACTGGAACCTGATTGTTGATAAAGACGGTGGGCCGCGCCATGTTCCCTCCGGTTTTGCCGCACCGATGGTTGCCAATGATGATGGAACCTACCGCAAGAATTTATCCTTTGACTTTATAAGGCATTTTTCCAAATACATTCTGCCGGGCGCGGTGCGTATTGGTTTTTCCAGGTGCAGCGATAAGATTGAAATGACTGCTGCTAAAAATCCAGACGGCTCTATAGTAACAGTACTTTTAAATAAAAATAATGATGACGTAAAATATGCGATCCGTATGAACGGCCAGGTTATCCGTGTGGATCTGCCTGCAAGAACACTTAGTACAGTGGTTCTGTCTTAAGGTTAAGACAGAGGCCGCCTGGGAAGAAACATTTCATGGGATGGCAAGGAGCCATGAATCTCAAAATATTATGGAATACAAAAAACTCGGGGTAACATCTCCCTGAGTTTTTTGCATTTCAATTCTATTATGTATAATTTATTTCGGAACTAATATCTCGTTGTACCGCTCTTCACCCATATGCTTTTGCTGGCTGTCCACTGCTTTATAGTTCCTCTCCTGTAAATATATTTTGTTTTTGGCTTTGCATTAAAACTTTTCTGCTATTATTTCCTCGCTATGAACTATAAATCTTGATTTCCTAACAATGCCGCTCCAACAATGCCCGCATCATTTTTTAGTTCTGCACAGGCAATCTGCGGACATGTCATTTCTCCATATATATTTTGCCCAACCTTTCTACGGAGCGGACTGATTAAACGCTCTCCCTGATTACTAATTCCGCCACCCAGTATAATGATTTCTGGCATGAATATATTAATTAGGTTAAGAATACCGTAGGAGAGATATTCAATATACTGTTCAAATACCTGGTTAGCAATTGCATCGTTTAAATCCATTGCCTGGAATATCGTTTTTCCTTCCACTTCCTCAAGAGCTGACACCTGCCGCCACGCCAAGCTTTCCGGATGTAATTCCATGGCCTCCCTCATGCTTTGTATGAGACCGGTAGCTGAGGCATAAGCTTCAAGGCATCCCCTTCTCCCACAAGTACATGGGCGCCCATTCATTACGATACCCATATGGCCAAACTCACCGCCCATGTTATTTCCGCCAGCAAATATTCTTCCAGCTGTCACATAGCCTCCACCTACGCCTGTACCCAGCGTAAGCATTAGCATGTGGTTTTTACCCCTGCCGGCACCTGCCAACGCTTCTCCGTAAGCTGCCGCATTGGCATCATTCTCTAAATAGATCTTGCATCCTAACCTATCCTGCATCATCTTTTTAATAGGCAGCCCGTCAAACCCCAGATTATTCGTGAAGCTGATCTCCCCTGTTTTTGCATTGATGGTTCCTGGTATGCCAATACCTACGCCTGCTATTTCCTCCATCGTACAACCAATCTGAAGGATTGCCTGCCTTACACAATAAGCCATATCATCACAAATTTCATTAGCAGGCCTGCCTGCCTTTGTTTGCATATTATATTTTGATATAATATGATAGCTTTCATCAACTACACCTACTGCAATATTTGTCCCACCTAAATCAATTCCAATATAATAATTCATAATCTACCCCTTTCACGAAACTTCCTCTTCTTGGTCTCCGGAGCAAAAACCGGATGTAGCAAGATATTGCAGCCGGCACAAAAGGAGCCGCCGCAAAATGTAAAAATTCAACAAGATATAATTTCTGGCTGTTGGCCAACACAAATATCTTATATGAAAAATTTATTTTGCGACAGCCCCTTCTTATAAATGATTAATATACTCCCATCTCAAGAACCGTATCTATAAATATTTTAAAATTCTCTTCAGTTCTGGGAGAAAGCGGTACATTAAGCGGCGTTGCCGTTGGTAAAGCCACAAAATTCCCTCCGGGCTTTCCTTCCTCGACGCATTTACGGACAACCTCTTTCATCTGATCAGCAGGTAATAGCTCCAAATCCCTAAGCTGTATATTGCCAAACAGACAAATTTTATCCCGGCATATCTCTTTCGCTTCCTTCAGGGTTATGTCACCAGATTCAGGAGCCTCAACAGGATCGATAGCATCGATCTCCATATCCAGCAAATCCCGGAGGACAGTTTTAACCTTTCCATGGGAATGAATACGGGCATACCTGCCATAATCATGAATTAATCGAATTATTTTTTTATCATAGGCCATAACAAATTTCTTAAAAAATTCATTTGGCAAATAGGGTGGTGTACAGTATTCCGCCCCAGCCATACGGAATAATGGTCCTGCTCCCTGTCTTAGCATATCCTTCAGAAAATATTCCTGTTCTTCATATGCCTTGTCTAACATCTTGGTTATGGTTTCCTCCTCGGTAAAAGCGGTCACCGTAAAATCTCCAAATTCAAACATTCCTGCCACTTCACAGATTGGGTCAGAGATATCAACCATCAGGATGCCATTGTCTCCAATATAATCTTCCTGCTCCTTTAAATGGGACACATCCACGGGCATAGGCTCAAAGGGGATAGAAAGATACTTCTCTATATCACTCTCGTCCTTAATTCTGTGCTCGATTTCCCAGGCAGTATATATCCCCTTATCCATTCTGAAGGTTTGGGTTAAATCTCCTTTTGGTGTCGTCAAAATTATCTTTGTAAAAGTGCTGTCGCCTTCCTGCATTTGCTCATAGCGTGTATGCTTGGCCACATAGGCATTATTGCAATTAACACTGGTCATATAAATGCAATCCGCTTTTTCCCTAATATATTTCATAAGAGGGATATAAGACTCTTCCCTATTCCACCAGCCTGACATATAGGTACCAAAGATATTGTCCTCAACATATCTGGTCATTTCGTCCTTCAGAACCGAATTCTTTGGTTCAACATGCCAACCGGTCATATCATATGTAGAAATCGGTACACGATCCGGTATTTTATGTTGTAAAACGGTTAATAACCTTTCTTTTGATGTCATTATTTCCTCCAATTTTCCATAAAAATAGCTCTCATTATTATCATTCCAAAAAGGACGTCCCGTATATATTAATAAGGTGTTATGATACCTTAACTGGTTTTATATTTACATTTTGAAATCCAAATATAAATAATACTAATCCATATAATCCTTCACATTAGAGCTGTCCGCAAGACCAAAGCTTGTATTTGTTATGTCCTCTAATTCTTCTCCGTTAACCGCTTTTACAGCTGCTGCCAATGAATCTTTTACAACATCTACCGGAGGTACAACAATTAAAGCTTTATAATATTTATGGTGCTCTGATAAAGCTGTAAATGGCTCATCTCCATATCCACCACAGGATAATACGGCGCATTCCTCTGCTCCTGCTTCTTCTAATGCGGTTACTGCACCCCAGGCATGATTGTCAACTACGCCATAAACCATATCAATACCTTTTGCAATATTATTATTAATAATATTAGCGGATACCTCACGGCTTCCATTTGCATCCTGGGTCGCAATGATTTCAACCTTATCAATCGTATTAATAATACTTAAAAATCCTTCATCCCTCTTTACTAAGTGCGGATAGCTTGGAGCATTAATCATTACCAGATTAACCTTCTCTTTATCTGCATAGTTCTCTTCAATATACTTTTTAGCATATTCTCCCAATTTAACGCCAGTTTCATAGTTATCCCAGGCAACACAGGTTGAGACATATGGATATTCAATCGGTGTATCTGTAGAAACAACAGGAATACCAGCTTCTTCGGCCTTTTGGATTGCCGGAATAATACCCTGCGCATCAGCAGCGGAAGCTATAATAACATCATATTGCTGCGTGATAAAGTTCTCAATTTGCTGTGTTTGCTTTTCATTATCCTGATTACCATCTTGAACATTAATTTCGTAACCAAGCTCTGCACCCTGCCTCTCATATTCATCCGAAATTGCTGCAAGCCATTCATCCCCCTTATACAAAAGGGCTACACCTACTTTAAGTTTTTTGCCTTCCTTTTCAGTAACCTCTTCTTCCGTTTTTGCACCACACCCTGTGAATACCGTTGTAGTTATAACACCTGCTAATACCACTGCTACAAATTTTTTTAATTTCATCTTCCTTCTCCTCTTTAATATATTTTTTTGCTAAATGCATAGTTCCATAATTTTTTCTTGTGTTGCTTCCTTTGCTGCCATCTCCCCAACTAGCTTCCCTTCATGCATAACCATAATTCTATCACACATCCCCAGAATCTCCGGCAGCTCTGAAGATATCATGATAATTGATTTGCCCTGCTTAACGAGTGCACACATCAGCCGGTATATCTCTGACTTTGCACCTACATCAATTCCTCTCGTAGGTTCATCCATAATGATAATTTCGCTATCCTCCAGTAACCATTTTGCAATTACCACTTTTTGTTGGTTACCACCGCTCAAATATTGTACTTCTATCTCTATATTGGGCGTGGCAATATCTAATTTATCAACATAGTGCTTGCTTATATCCTTTTCCATTGAAGCTTCTATCAGCCCATGTCTGATCACTTTATTTCTGCCGACCATACAAATATTTTCTTTCACGGACGCTATTTGCACCAGCCCCTGCTGTCTTCTGTCTTCGGGTATTAGTCCGAAACCATTTGCTATCGCATTCTGAAAGGATTTGATGAGAAGCTTCTTACCCTTTAGATAAATAGCTCCGCTATCCAGATGGTCTATACCAACTAAAGCACGCATTACCTCCGTCCTTCCGGCGCCTACAAGTCCGGAGAAGCCCAGAATTTCTCCCTTCCTAAGTTCAAAAGAGATATCATTAAATACTCTTTTTCTTGTTAAATGCTCTGCTTTTAGTATTACATCACCAATATCAATTTCTTCTTTGGGATATTCATTATCGATCGATCTTCCTACCATTAATTTGATTAGTGTTTTACGGTCACATTCTTCCACCGGCAAAGTATCGATGTATTTTCCGTCCCTTAGTACTGTAATCGTATTTGCCAGATTAAAAATCTCCTCCATTCTGTGGGAAATATAAATAATTGTAATTCCGTCCCTGACTAATTTATCCATGATGCCAAACAATATTTTTAGTTCTTTTTCCGTTAAGGTAGCAGACGGTTCATCCATAATTAGAACCTTACAATCATGGTTTATCGCTTTGCAGATTTCTACAATTTGCTTTTTAGCAACGGTCAGCTGGTTGACCGGCATATCCACATCCAGATCCATCCCGAGGCCTTCAACCATATCCTGCGCTTTACCTTTCATTTCTTTCCAATCCACTAATCCATTTTTATAAATAAGGTTACCCAGAAAAATATTTTCTGTTATGCTTAATGTTTCTGCCAATTTTATTTCCTGATGTACAACACTTATTCCATGCTTTTGCGCATCATTGGGGGTCCGTAATTTCAAAAGCTCACCATCCAGGTATATTTCGCCTTCATAATTTGTATAAATACCTGCCAATAGTTTAATTAATGTTGATTTGCCCGCTCCATTCTCTCCCATCAACGCATGGACATGCCCTTCTTTTATTTCAAATGACACATTATCCAAAGCCTTAACACCAGGAAAACTTTTTCCAATTCCTTTGAATTGAAGTATTGTATTATTCACGACATCCCCCCTTTCCTTCAACTATATTTTCTTATTTACTTCTTTTATTTCTAAAAACATCCAATAGGACTGCAATAACTAATACAGCACCTTTTATGGCATCCTGGTAAAATGGGTCAATATTCATCATCGTCATACCGTTGAAGAAAATTATTAAAAAGATTACGCCAAATAGGGCACCGATGACTTTACCCTTTCCTCCTGTTAAACTTAATCCACCGATTACACATGCAATAACAGAATCAAATTCATACAAATTGCCATTCGTTAAGGATACCGAATCTAGGCGTGACATTAGGATTATCCCGCCGAATGCAGCTAATAATCCACCCATGGCAAAGGTTAAGCAATAGGTCTTTTTTATATTAATACCGGCAAAATATGCAGCTTCTGCCCCTCCACCTGTTGCATAAATATTTCTCCCAAATCTTGTTTTACGGGATACAAATTGTCCTGCTATGTATAGGGCAATCATAATGATTACACAGATCGGAAATATCCCAATATAGCCTCTGCCTAAAAATGCGATCTCATCCGGCAGTCTCGCGATTGGTGTGGCGTTGGTTATAATTTTAGCCGCACTTCTGCAGATCATTTGGAGACCTAAAGTGGCAATGAATGCCGGTATCTTGAAGTATGCAAAAAGTACACCATTTGTTAATCCTACTAAACATCCTAAAAGTAAAGCCACTAAAATAGATAACCAAGGGTTAATTCCCTCTATTTTCATCAAATATGCTGCTACAGCGCTGGTAAAGCAAACACATTGTCCCAGTGACATGTCAAATTGTCCATTTAGGATAATGAAGGCCTGGCCCATAGCAACGATTGCTAATGCAGAACATTGTAAAAAAATATTTTTAATATTCTGTGCCGTAAAAAAGTATGGGGACATAAATGAAAAAATCAAGCCCATAATTAAAATTGCAAATACAGCCGCATACTCTTTACTAAACTTGGATAACTGCTGTCCAACATATCTTATCCCAGTATTCTTATCATTTACATTTATCGTATCCAACATATTACCCTCCCTTCTTTATAAATTATTTATTCCGCAAATGCTTTCATATTTTCTATAGGAGTGTCCCGTGCTACCTCACATCCTGCGCTTAGTATAAATTTCGCTTTATTTAGGGACTTCAGCTTAAGTACTTCTTGTCTGATCAGCTCCGGAGTACCATCCTTTAAAATTCCTACAGGATCGATATTGCCTTTAATGCAAATGCTATCGCCTACTAAATCAAAGGCTTCCCTTGCATCAATCTTATAGTCGATATTAACTAAGTCGAATTGAAGTTCCTTCGCGTAAGGTAAAATATGCTTCGCAGCCCCACAGATATGGTATTTTAATTTAACATCTGATTTCTTACGGATTCCATCAACGACTTTTTTCGTGTATGGGTATACAATTGTTTCATATAGGTTAGGGGAAATCATCGATGCGGTAGCATCTCCAATGCCAATAATATCCGCTCCTGCCTTGGCTTGCTCTAACGCAAAGGCAATACCCATTTCAGCTGCAAACGATAGAAGCTCTTCGACAAATTCAGGCTCTTCAAAAAGATCCACCATGAATTCGTTAATATCATACAGCATTGCTGCACTTTGTAACGGTGACTCAATCCATCCAACAACTGCTTTCTCATCTTTATAATGATTTTTAAGGTATCTTATTCCTTCCACCTTATCGGTCAGCCTATCGGAATTACTGATATCCGGCAGCTTAAAAGCGAATTTCGTCTTATCTGTAATCGCATGCTTAACTATAACCGGAAGACCATCCTCCGGAAAATCTAATATTGCACCACAGGCACTTGCCTCACGGTATGCATCTGAATCTACAGTAACTGCATCCAATCCAAAGGCATCCGCTGTAATAATCTGGGCTTTCGCTAACGATTTATAAACCGTAGCGAATTCCCTATAGGTAACCTTTGCATACTTAGCTGAAAATGCCATGACAAATGGCCAAACAGGAGTTTTATCAACCTTCATTCCTGAGATAGCATTATTAATTCTTTCTAATCCTTTCATTTTCTTCCTCCTCGTAAATGCTTTGTATGGTGAAAACCAGGGTACTGTCCCATCCATCTTTAGGCTAACAGCGCTGGTAGTCTAATTATGGGCGGGACAGTTACACTAGGGTAAGAACCGTCCCGGTATAGCCCTAAGTGCAGTGGTTAATCTCTGAAATCCTTCCGCATATTTTACTCCGCATTGAAATCCCCGATAAGCCGCGCTAACTTTAACAAAATCCAAGATGTCCATGCCATCATGTTCCTTTAACCACTCTATTTGGCTTTTGTGGCATGACAGCATTTCAAGCTTTAAATCAAAGGTATCCGTAATGTCTACAAACTCCTGGGGAACAAAGGAGATACCTGTGTAAGGCTCCATAAAATAAACCTGTGGTGTATGCTCCATCGCTTTTTGGTCTGGATAGCAATGCGGAACCGATACCAAAAAACTGGCATCAACCACTAATTTGCTAACCGCTACATGATCCAAATGGTAATCATCCGGCACGTGTGTGATAATAACATCAGGGTTTATTTCCCTGATTTTTTTTACAAATAGCTCTAAGTTGGCATGATTAACTTCTAATTCAGCATCACTAAAATTCAGCGAAGAAACCTTAGCCCCTATTACCTTACTAGCCATTTGACTTTCCCTTAATCTCATCTCTCCTATTTCCTTAGGTTCGATATAATAATGCCCTTTATCTCCCAGACAGGCATTTACAATATAAGCTTCATCTCCTCTTTGGATACTTTTTGCAAGTGTTCCGGCACAATTAATTTCTACATCGTCTGGGTGGGCGCAAAATGCTAATATTCTCATTATTATTTCTCCTTGTAATTGCAACAAATTGATTATTTTAACTTGCACAATTAAACATCGTATGCTTAATTATATTTAAGTAAAATTTACAAATCATTACCATTTTTCTTCATGTGTTTCATGTATTATGTATGAATATTACCATGTAGCTTACTCTCTGTATATATAATATAATTCAGACTATTTGTAATATTGTTCATGATCTGCTATAATATAATGAAAGCGGAATGAGGAAATGCAAGCTTGCTTGCGATTTCCGATTGGAGTAACAGGATCATGAACACGCTTTTGTCCATGATCTAAGCAAATCGAACAGGGGGCATTAAAGCTGATGGACACAAAATTGTTTTACAAGCAAGAACTTCATAAGATCCTTGAAATTGATAATGTCATTAGTTTATTTTATAGCGATTTGAACCAGAAATTCGATTCTAAGGGGGAAAGCCATGACTTCTGGGAATTAGTGTACATAGATCGCGGAAAAATAGAAATTGATACGGAAGAAAAAAACTTTACTCTTGAAAAAAACTGTATTTACTTTCATAAGCCAAATGAATATCACCGGCATAAAACAATTTCAGGTAATATACCTTCTATGTGCGTTGTTTCCTTTAAATGTGACAGCTCCCTTCTGGGCTCTCTTGCTGATAAAATAATTGTTTTACCGGAATATTGCCAGAACATTCTTTCCCAGGTATTAAAATATGGCTCCATCATATTTACATCCATTGTGGATACCAAAGAACGCCTTTACTTAGTAAAGAATGAAAAATACCCATTCTTCCTGGAGCAAATGCTAATCAATTATTTAGAAATCTTTTTGTTAGAGCTAATCAATATTAATGCAATGACCTATCCAACTATATCTGACGACAAAAAAAGCGTTGAACAAAGTCATACTAATTCAAGCAATGAATTGGTATTATCTGCAAAGGTATATCTCTTAAACAATCTTTTTACCAATATAAGAATACCGGATATCTGTGAGGCTTTAAATTGCTCTAAAACTCTCCTGCATGTTGCCTTCAAAAAACAAACCGGCCTCACCATCATTCAATATTTAACCAGCTTACGGATTGAAAAGGCGAAAGAATTAATTCGGACATCGAATTTGAATATCACACAAATCGCAGATCAGCTAAGATTTTGCAACATTAACTACTTTTCAAACTCATTTAAAAAATATACCGGAATGTATCCGAGTGAATACACAAAAAGTATAAAATCAAAAGATTGCATACGGTATCTATATTCTGAAAGAGGTTCACAAATTGAGGAATAACAAACTTTTACTATAACTTAAGATACGTGGGCACCAATGCATCTGTGGGAAGCATCTGATAACATTTGCCATTGTGAGAAATATAAGATCATAAATTTCTCACAATAGCAGTTGCGTTAATGATAACGAAATTAAGAATAAGAATATAATACCCTGGCTTCATATGGTAATAGCTGATTGCTCTTTCTTTCAACCCCTGAATAATTATCAATGAGTACAGTGGCACTTTCCCATTCCTTTTCCGGTTTATAATCTACAATATCTTCTGTGAAATTACATAATATTAATAATTTCTCATTGCCTAAAGTTCGTGAGTAAATAAAAAGCTTTTCATGATCTTTTTCTAGCAATTGATAGTTTCCATAGACTATGATGTCGTATTGTTTTCGCAAAGATATTAATTTTTTATAATAAGAATACACAGAATCCGGATCATTTACCTGTGCCTCAGCATTAATATCTGTATAGTTTGGATTAATCTTAATCCAGGGAATGCCTGCCGTGAATCCAGCATTTGGATTATCATTCCATTGCATCGGAGTTCTGGCATTATCCCGGCTCTTACAGTGGATATATCCCATCATTTCTTCTTTTGTTGCAAGTCCATTACTGACATATTCTTCGTAGGTATTTAATGTATCAATGTCTTTATAATCTTCTAATGCTTCAAAACTTACATTTATCATACCAAGCTCTTCCCCTTGATAAACGTAAGGGGTTCCCTTCATCATATGCAAGCAGGTAGCAAGCATTTTCGCCGAGAGGTTTCTATATTTTGTACTATCATTTCCAAATCTTGAAACCGCCCTGGGTTGGTCATGATTATCCCAGTATAAGCTATTCCAAGCCTTATCTTCCAGCTCAGTCTGCCATTTTGACATGACGTTCTTCAGTTCAATTAAGTCAACTCTTTTATCCGTCCATTTACCAAGCTTACCCCCACCTAGCCAAACATGCTCGAACTGAAATATCATATTTAGTTCATCGCCTTGACAGCTGGCATATTTCTTAGCCTCCCCCGTAGTAACGCCAATCGTTTCTCCTACGGTCATTAAGTCATAACGGGATAAAACCTTATGATTCATTTCCTTTAGGTAATCATGTACCTTCGGTCCATTCATTATGTAGGGAGAAAAGTCTCCATATAATCCTTTTACTTCACCATCCGGGAAGCTCTGGTCTTTCGATATCATGCTGATGACATCCATACGAAAGCCGTCAATACCTTTCTGACACCACCAGTCCATCATCTGATAGATGTCTTCCCGCACCTTTACATTTTCCCAGTTTAAATCAGGCTGCTTTTTTGAATAGGAATGCAAATAATACATATCCGTTTCTTCATCGTATTCCCAGGCTGAGCCCCGAAATCTTGATCCCCAATTGTTGGGTTCTTTCCCGTCCTTACCTTCTCTCCATATATAGTAATCGCGATACGGATTATCTTTTGATTTCCTGCTTTCAATAAACCATTTGTGCTGGTCAGAGGTATGGTTGACTACCAAATCCATGACAATTTTAATCCCTCTTTTATGTGCTCCATCTAATAGGGCATCGAAATCTTCCATTGTACCAAATTCACCCATAATGGAATAATAATCGCTGATATCGTAGCCATTATCGTCGTTTGGTGATTGATAAACCGGAGAGAGCCAAATAACATCGATACCAAGATCTTTTAAATAATCTAATTTGCTAATAACTCCTTTCAGGTCACCAATCCCATCTCCGTTACTATCCATGAAGCTTCTTGGATAAATCTGATATACAACCGCTTCCTTCCACCAATTTCTTGCTTCCATTTTCATTCTCCTCATAACATGTTCATTTAGATAATGCTATATATTGTAGTTTTTTAGTATTTGTGATACCTCAACCTTATCTAAACTCGATTTCGCTTCCTTAATATAGTCCTCACCAGACTCTGCAGCAAACAAATGCGTTAATAGTAATTTTTTTACCTTTGCCTTTTTTGCTAAAACGCCCGCCTCAAAGACAGTCATATGTATACCTGGCAATATTTAAATAAATACCCCAAATCGAAGTATAGCGACGAAGTTATTCTGTTAATAACAATCGCCGCCAAGCCTTCATTTTATAACGATTCTTTATGCTATTTAGAAAAACCTATAATAAAACACCATAAACGTTCATTACCGATATGATACATCACATTACCACTTTCATTTCTCTCTGCTGTTTGTTCCCAATTTGTATTAAACACCTGAAGCTCTAATGATGTTTCATCCAGATTTAATTTAATTACCGCGTTATCAACTTTTTCCTTATTACCGCATAATACCATAACCCGGCCGTCGGCAAGCCTCCATGACGTAGCATCACATCCGTCAGTAATCTCCGAAATATATTTATTATCTAAGAATGTAGCGCCTTTGATATATGGTTGGATATTCTCCCTGAATTTTAACGCATTTTTACTAAATTCTACAAATTCCAGCTCTTCCTTTAAATGCGTGGTAATTCCCATCCATAAGACACTTCCGAGTAATATTGCCCTTTGCATATCTTTATAGAACCAGTTCCTCTTTTCTTCCATATCCTGGACCCAGCCTCTGGGGTTTACCATATTTACTTGGACAAACTCAGGAAAGGTGTACTTGAATATATTAAAGAATTCATCATAATGTTCGCCATTCCAGGTAAGATTTCCCCAAACATAGCTTCCGTAAATATCTCCGCAATTTTCAGTCATAAGATAAGCATCCGGGTTATATTCCTTTAATCTACGGAATAGTTCCTTCAATACATAAACATAACCATTATTAAAATCCCCAATATTATCATGGCTATGCTCTGAATTATAGCAAGGAAATGGTTCTGCAGATGCAAGCTGGTCTAAGTAAATGCCATCCGCACCATATGCCTTAACTGCAAACTCTGCAGTATCAATCAAATAATCCCTCCACAATGAATCCGATGGACAGTTCACGGTAAAATGCTCCGGCCCATAGGTTTCTCCAATCATGCTTCCATCATATTGCCTGATAGCCATTTTTTCGCCCAAAGTCTTATGAAAATCAGACTTTTTATCAAAAATTCTGGCATTAATATATAAGGTTGAGAAGCCATCATGCTTCTTAACATATTCCAATCCC
>JARKQP010000045.1 GCA_029974875.1 Mobilitalea sp. | reverse complement strand
GGTGAAATTACAGGTGTAATAGCGCCTTGTATCGGTTCAACCAAAATATATTCAATACCTGATCTTGGATACCTTTATTCCTGGACAGTTCCCTCAGGCTGGACCATTACAGCCGGGCAGGGCTCAAGCTCAATCACAGTCACCGTTGGTGCAACAACGGGGAATATTTCAGTGGTAGCTGGTAATGCATGCGGTGGCAGCGCCCCCAGAAACCTGATGAGAAGACAATCCGTATGAAAATGTAAAGGATATTGTCAGTGTCAATATCCCCGGTGGAATGTGAGGAAATATTCGATTTTCATAAAAATATGCAGTATAGCTACTGACATAACTGACATTACCCCCCCAGAATATGGTTTTGTCAGTAATGTCAGTTCCTTGCCGGCGTATTTAGAAAAAAATGTACCGGTCAATCTGTCCGGTACTCAGGCGAACGTACCCACTTGTGGGGATGAGAAAACCCGGACGTAGTTCTAGTTCTGCCGCCAAAATATATGCTTGTCCTGCTGGTGCGGATGTTATTGGCCTTACTTCTCAACAAAATAACCTTTCTTTGGCACTCATCCTATGGCATAATATAGACAAGCAGTAAGCATGAAGGGGATGGTAAACAAGTGCCAAATGAGGAATTAATCAGCGTACTACGTTCGGTAATCCGAGAGGAATTAGACCCTATTGTGAAACGTTTAGATAATCTGGAAGGTCAGGTGCAAGAAAACACAGCCTTTATTAAGGCCCTCCTTCATCAGACCGAAGAGTTAGACGCCAAATTTGACGGCCTACTGCATACCACGGCGACCAAAGACGCTATAGCCCGACTTGATGCCAAATTTGAAGTCCTTAATTCACGTCTGTTTAATCAGGAAGCTGACATCCATCTTCTTAAAGCAGTAACATAATTACGCCCGGCCATTGCGCCGGGTTTTATGTTTATAGATATGAAATTTTCTCCCGTTTTTGATTGTGTTAGTGGTGTATTGAGAGGATAATAAATCCTTCTTCTTTTCTCCATAGGGGAGAAGTTCCCACAAAGTTGCAATGCTCTCGGCAGGTACTTAGCCTGCAGGTTACTAGATAATATCGAAGACCCTTCAGTAGTAACTGGAGCTTACCCAATAATATCGGGGAACCTTATACTGAAGTTTCGTTACCGTTCGCCATTATGGCGAACCCCCACCGGTCAATTCCTTCCTGTATGTACATAAAATCAATGGCTATCCGGAGAAAAAATAGGCACTAAGGTTCCTTACCCCGGGTAAGGAACCTATAAAAGGCGAAGCCCTCGATCTAGCCGCCAAGAAAGTGAATATCAGTAGCGGTGGGTAGCAAAATGCGATATACCCCATCCGCTGAGAAAGAGGAAACGCTATTATTCTATCTATTACCCATGCTTATGCTTAATAGATTA
>JARKQP010000922.1 GCA_029974875.1 Mobilitalea sp. | reverse complement strand
ACAGAACCGCTGTCAATTATGGCCTGCATCGCCTCTTCTCCTTCTCCTACCCCCTCTGCTCCCCTATCATCCACCATAACAACCACGGGGTCGTGGGGTGCCTGATTTATCAACTCGATTATTTCACTTCCGCTAAGTATCGTAGGATTTCCGGCAGAAGCTGAAATACATCTCCCGCCAATATTGGCAGCAGCAATCTCTACAGCCTTTTGAGCTACTGCATCTCCATCAGTTACCAAAATTACCTTACGCTTTTCCATATGTGCTCCTCCATTTTACCTCTTCGCTTTAGGTGTAAATGCCACGGACATCAGATATCCGAAGAAGATTGCAGCCGTTATGCCTGCGGCAGTTGCCCTTACACCGCCAGTGAATGCACCTAAAAGGCCATATTGGTCTATATCTCTAAAAGCACCTTTTGCCAGGCTATATCCAAACCCTGTGAGAGGTACAGTTGCCCCTGCTCCTCCGATTTCTACTATCTTCTGGTATACACCAAGGGCTGTCAAAATGGCACCCGATGTCACAAATGTCACAAGTATTCTAGCGGTGGTCAGCTTGGTGCGGTCTATAAGAATCTGCCCGGCTGCACATATTACTCCACCTACAATAAAAGCATTCACATATGATAAAATATTCTCCATACTGTTACCTCCATACTTATAACTTGCCTAACCTTTTTGCTTTATTCCAAATTTTTCTGTATTGTAACTGCATGGGCTATAGATGGTATCGACTCCCCCTGCTGTGAGCTGGTAGGACTCATCAGAGCTCCTGTAGCAACAAATAATACATTATTTAAGTTGCCTTTTATTATCTCATTATATATAAAGCCTGCAAACACAGTGGCAGAGCAACCGCATCCGCTTGCTCCAGCATGGGTATCCTGCTTGTCCCTATCAAAAATCATTAGACCGCAGTCGTTATACCTGCTGCTTATATCACAACCATTTTCCCTGAGCAATTCGTCACATATGGCCTTACCGACAGCCCCAAGGTCCCCGGTCACCACTAAATCGTAAAATTCCGGCTTAAGCCCGGTATCCTGAAAGTGTGTTAATATGGTATCTGCAGCGGCCGGAGCCATTGCAGCTCCCATATTATTAACATCCTTTATTCCCATATCCATTATTTTTCCCGTGGTTATATATGTAACAAAGGGTCCGGAGCCCTGACTTGTTAAAAGGACACTACCCGACCCGGTAACGGTCCATTGTGATGTAGGAGTCCTCTGCCCGCCTAATTCAAGGGGATATCTAAATTGCTTTTCTGCAGAGCAGAAATGGCTTGAAGTCATACAGACTATATTATCCGCATATCCTCCATCCAGTAGCATTGAGCCAAGGCTCATAGATTCTGCCATGGTGGAGCAGGCGCCGTATACGCCGAAAAAAGGAATTCCGGCTTCCCTTAAGCCGTAGTTTGCCGCTATACACTGGTTTAGCAAATCTCCGGCGATAATGTAATCAATATCATTATTTGTTTTTCCGGACTTTGTAACAACCTTGGCAAAAGCTTCCCTTACCAATTTGCTTTCAGCCTTTTCCCAGCTTTTTTCTCCCCACAATTCATCATCTATAATGTTGTCAAAGTATAACCTTAAAGGTCCCTGTCCTTCCTTAGGGCCCACTATGGAGGCTGTAGCAGCAATGCTTGGAGGATTTTGCAGCCTTACTGTCTGTTTCCCGTTTTTCTTATTAGCCATACAAATCATCCTTTACAATTAGAATCTCAGCAGGTAATATATTATACCTGCCACCACAGAGGCGGAAATTCCATATACCAGAACCGGCCCTGCTATGACAAACATTTTTGCTCCCACACCCGTAACATAGCCCTCACTTTTAAACTCCATGGCAGGCGAAACAATGGAATTGGCAAAACCGGTTATGGGAACTATAGAACCTGCTCCGGCATATCTTCCCAGTTCATCGTATATATTGAGCCCTGTAAATAATGCTCCCATAAATACAAGTATGAATGATGTCAAGGTTCCGGAGGTCTCCTTGTCAAATCCCTGCATAGTTAAAAGATTGTTTATAAATTGTCCTACAACGCATATGGCACCACCTACAACAAAAGCTCTTGTCACATTTCTCAGCACCTTAGACTTAGGGGAAATTTTATCTACATATTGGCTGTATTCCTGCTTTGTAAATGTTTTCTGCATTTTATCACTCCTTGAACATAATGCGTACGAAGTACACATTGGTTGGTAGTTCTTAGTTGTTAGTTGTTGGTATTCAAGAAGGTCTTTGAAGCACTTCTATAAAAATACTAAGAACCAACAACCAATAACCAC
>JARKQP010000003.1 GCA_029974875.1 Mobilitalea sp. | reverse complement strand
TTCTCGGATGTACATGATCTGAGGATATAGTTACGATACTATCTTCATCCAGGAGGGGATAACCCATATTCATATGATAGAGAACTTCTACAGGTGTTCTTACATCTCCTCTGTTCTCCACCCTATCCTTTATAGTGAACTCATTCTTTTGCAGGCTTATCCTAATTTCACGAAGCAATCTTAACTTCCTTGCAAACAAGCCCTCATCATTCACCTGCGCATAGATTACAAGCTCATCCCCTTCTTTTCTCCAATACACCTGTTCTGCCGGGGTATTTCCTATAGAGCCGTGCAAGGGCAATTCTTCCCCTTCATCGGTGCAGGGAGAGCCGACAGCCTGTAGTCCGCAGGTGGTTAAGAATCCTGCGGTAAAGGATTTCAAGAAATTAGCGCCGGTGCTCTCATAATATGCAGGCGAAACATAGCCGCAGGGCGCCATATAGCTCATGTTAATCCCACGGTAGGTCAGCCTGGAAATATCCGCTGCACGGTCCGGTGATATGGTCAGCTCTAAGCCGAGGCCATTACGAACCTGCAGCAAGCGCATCCCGTCACCTTTTCCGCCAACCAGGCGGTATTCCTCTACCCCGTAAATCTGTGATTCATGTCCGATATATTCATTCATGATAATAATACGCCTTTCTTGGTATTTAGACAACCTTGGATTGGATATATGATAAATGTATATAAAACTCCTTAAAACTATGGATTAGACCAACATTACTTTTCTAATTGCAAGTATTCAATTTATACAAGGGGGCGTACCGCCTCATATAATCCCCGGTACTTCTGGTACATCTCTTGATACATCCAGTGCTGTTCTTCCCTTGGATAGAAATAGGATTTGACCTTTACCATATGCTCCCTGGCATCCTCCAGATCCTGAAAGCAGCCAACCACAATTCCTGTCAGCATGGCGCTTCCTACGGTTCCTGCTTCATCGGATTCCAGGGTTGCAACAGGAACCCCCAGGGCATCCGCCTTCATCTGCATCCATACCTTAGAATGGGCACCACCGCCGGTCGCATGAAGCATCTGGTAATGAATCCCTGCCTGGGACAGCTTCTCAGCGTTTAGCATCATTTCATATACAACACCCTCCATACAGGCCTGATAAATATCATTTACCGTATGGGCTAAGGTAAGGCCCAGGATTGCTCCCTTGGATCCAGTATCCATATAGGGCGTTGCCGCTCCTGCGAAATGGGGTAATACCAGTAGCCCCGTCGGCTCCTCCTTTTCCCTCTTCTCCAGCAGCTCATACACCGATTTACCCGATGCCTTTGCAGCTGCTGCCTCCTGCTTTGCCAGGGTATTGATGCACCACTGGATTAAAGAGCCTCCTGTATAGGAGAAGGCGTAGCATACATATTTTCCCGGGATGATGTAGGGGACGATGGAATAATTGCCATCAAACATTACCTTGTTTTCCGGGATATTGTCAAATACAGGGGTGATGCATTCTACGGTACCCGCCCCATCTACCGCCTTATCACTGTCAAATACGCCGGAGCCAATGGCTGCCGCCACCTGGTCATGGCTGATGGACACGATAACCGCCGCCTCTGCCAGGCCCGTCTGCTTCCCTATCTCCGCCGTTATCTTTCCTGCTGCAGTACCGGTGGGCACCGGTTTGGAGAACAGATCCTTTGAGATTCCTGCTGCCTCAAAGATCTCATCGCTCCAGTTAAGCCTGCGGATATCAAAGGCCATGGTGCGGGAGGCTAAGGAATAGTCGATTTGGGCGATGCCACTCAGCAGATATACGATATAATCCTCCATCAGGAATACATGCTTTGCATCCCGGTAAATATCTGGCTTATGCTTTTTTACCCACATCAGCTTTGAGATACTGAACATCTCGTGAGGCTTTAGCCCGGTAATATCCCCTATCCTTTCCTGCCCCAGTTTCTCCACCAGCTCGGCACATTCCTGGGAACCCCGGGGATCGGTGTAGAGCATTGACGGTAATAATGGATTGTCTCCCTGATCTGTGATAACAAAGGTTTCGCCAAAGCTTGCCACACCGATTCCTGCAATATCCGGGTATTTGGCAGCCATAACCCGGATCACCTCAAAAACACCCTCCCGGATTGCGGAGGCATCCACTTCATGCCCACTCTTCCCACGCTGTAGCGGATAATCACAGTATGCCTTATCTAAATAAATCCCTTTTTCACTAAACACCGTTAACTTGCATCCGGTTGTTCCTATGTCAAGACCTGCTATCTTCACAATTAACCTCCGTTTCTATTCCAAATATATGCATAAACCAAGACATCCCTATGCCTACCTGTTTTCCTTTCCCCAGTCTATGCTTCAATCTTCAAAGCCCTCATTATCCTACTGTAATAAATATTCAGGTAGATAAATTCAGATGACGGCATGGAAACAAGCTTCTGTGACAAGTTTAGATGAATACCGCTACATGCATATTCATTTCAATACCTACATCCAATTTTGACGCAGGAAGCTTAGTCTATGGATACAACATCATAGTTCAGGTAGGTTTTAAAAGCCTCCTCTAAAGCCCATTTCATATGTCCCACACCGATGGAGGTATGGTGCTTGAAGCCTCCCCTTGCCAAGCGGATTAATTTATCCTGTAGCTGAGGGATCTCAGCTACACCGGCACAGCCAAAGAACCCATCTTCGATGGTATCATCGGTCATATCGCCTTCACTGACATAGACCGTCAGCTTGCCGTCCTCTGTCTTGCAGTTGGAGAAGGTCATTGGAAATGCCTTAATACGGCCTTCGTTGGAGCCCCAGCCTGAGCCCGGATCATCCTTGGCGAACATCTTATGCTCCGTTACAGTCCCCTCTCCATCCATCAAGGTCTGGGCTACCGGTCCGCAGTGGAACAGGATTACCTTATTCTCGTCATCCCCGTAATTGTTGTTCCAGTCCAGAACTGTTGTGGGTTCACCGGAAGCCAGGTTCATAGCACGCATTGTGATGGCTGAGCATAGATCTATCTCGCAGGAGGCTACGATTCCCCGGTCATTGAGCTCGCTGAGCAGCACACAGGGACAGACACGGAGGATGGTCTCCAGCTCATTCCAGCAGCGGAGGGTTATTGCGTCTAAGTTATATTTTTCTATGTAGTCATCAATGACGACACTGATCTTTGCAAGGGTTAATTTATTCTTCAGGGGAACTAAGCTAAAGTTCGTATAGCTTTCCAGCCTGGCTACCTTATCAATTACCTTCTGGTCATCATCCTCCAGCTTCTGCACCAGATAGATCAGTTCGGACAGGTCAAAGGACTCTACATTGATCCCGTGCTTCTGCAGCGCAATCTCATCAAAACGGACCGTCTTAAAGGCTGTTGTCCTGGCTCCGATGCAGCCCACATTAAACCGCTTCATACCGTTTACAACGCGGCATACCATGGCAAATTCTCTTAAGTTCTCAGCAAAATCCGCGGAAAGGGGATGGACTACATGGGGCTTCATGACGGTAAAGGGCACCCTGTACTGGGAGAATACATCGGTTACGGAGAACTTTCCACAGTAAGCATCCCTGCGGTATTTAAAGTCCATCTTGCCGATTTCATCTGGGTAGGCCTGCATCAGGATCGGCACTCCTGCATCCTGTAACGCAGTGATGGCACCATTTTCATCTACAAAAATCGGCATGCAGAAGATAACGCCATCATACTGGCCCTCCTGCTGCTTAAGCCACTGGGCGTAAATACGTCCCTCCTGCCTTGTCTCCACTGCGCCGTATCTGGTCGCTTCCTCATCCATCATGATGTAATCAAAGCCTGCATCTGTAACTGCCTTTACCATCTCATCCCGTGCACCCAGGATTAATTCTCCCGGCATAAAGCCTCTGTTGCCAAAGCATAATGCAAATGTTGTCTTTCTCATTCTTTTCCTCCATTTCTACCGTCGAGCACTCTCAATCTTCCCGGTATGGTCCTTTTTCTTTTACACATCTCTTACTTGCCCACACTATGGGCTAATACTTTATTTATTGGTTTCGATTATCCTGCTTATAATCCTATCTTAACGAAATAACTTACCACTTTATATGGACTTTTGAACATTTTACTTTGATTTTGTTCACACTATAAAAACTACAGGTTGTCTGAATTTATCTCTGCCAATATATCTTACTTCTTTATAGCATCAATAATTTAAGAACTTTTCTTTCCGTATTTTCTTTTCGCCCTAAATTCTAAAGGATACTTTGTTTTTGATTTGATTTATGTTAGACTCATACTAACGAATATTTAGACGTTAGATTGTAGGGGGTCAGAGATGAAATGATCTCCCTTTCACGCTAACGAACATTTTACGATTAGGTCACTGAGTGTTGGAGGTGAAATATTCTGTATTTCATACTAATACCGGGGTATTAAGTTTATAGAAAGAAGGAGGGCAAAGGCTATGGTTTTTTCATTTGACCTGAACAGGTTGAATCAGCTATTAAAGGATTTTTATATTCTTACGAAGATCCGAATTACTGTTTTTAACTCGGAATTTACTGAAGTGTCCTCTTATCCGGAGGAGCGGGCTCCCTTCTGCGATCTAGTACGTACGGATGAGAATGCACTGAAAAAATGTATGGCCTGTGACCGGGAAGCCTGTAAAAGAGTCAGCAAGCTGCATACACCTTATATTTACCAGTGCCACGCCGGATTAACAGAAGCAATTGCCCCGATTCGCTTGGGTAATATTTTGATCGGATATCTTTTCTTTGGACATGTCTTTCCTTACGAAAGCCATGAAATCGGATGGGAGAATATTAAAGAACTTTGCCGGGAGTACGAGCTTGATATGGAAGAGTTAAAGTCTGCCTGCTTTGAACGACCTATCACCTCCACTGATTTTGTGATTGCCGCATCCCATATCCTGGAGTCCGTTGCTTATTATCTCTGCCTTGAGCGGATGGTAGTCATGAAGAATGAAGCCCTGCCGATGCAGATTGATGCCTATATTACAGAGCATCTGTCCGAAAATTTGAACAGCCAGCTTCTGTGTGAGCATTTTCAGATCAGCAGGACCCATCTGTATCATATATCGAAAGAGAATTTTGGAGTTGGAATCGCGGATCATATTCGGAACCTCCGTATAAAAAAGGCAAAAAAGCTATTGTCAGACCAGCCTGATATCAACATCAGCGAGGTTGCCTCTGCCTGTGGCTTTGATGATTATAATTATTTCATCAGCATGTTTAAGCGGGTGGTCGGGATACCACCGAAGCAATATAGGAATAGCATGCTTTCTTCTGGTGCGATGTAAAAGGTTATAAAATTCCTACCGTGTGTTCAAAGTAGAAGCCAGTATTCCTATGAAGAAATACCGGCTTCTACTTTGGGCAATCTGAAATTTTCCTATTTCAGTTAATGGCATCATAAATCAAATCTCGAAGCGTTGGATGAATCGTCGAGAATGCCGGTCCGCTGTCAGGTGCAGCCTGTACATAAAAGACAGCCAGATGGTTCTTCGGATCAATCAATGCGAATGCACCTGCCGCACCGTCCCACCCAAACTCGCCAAGGGGACTCTTTGACAAAGACGGATCCATTAGGGTACGCACACCGAGGCCATATCCATACTCATGTTTTCCACCGATATGAAAATCCTTTAATTGCTGCTCATTTAAACGATTTTTACTCATTTCTAAAATGGACTCCGGTTTTAAGATCTGTGCACCTGTCCCACCGATGCCACCGTTTGCAAGGGCATCCAGTACTTTACTGTAGGCTTCTACTGTACAAGCGATACCACCACCGCCGCCTTCGAAGCTGTCATTGATCCGAGCCAGGTTGACCGTCTGTGGTACATGCTTCCTGCTTTCTGCATCGTATCCGTACAATACAGTCAGACGGTTCTTTTCCGGTTCCGGAACCTGATAATACATATCATGGGCACCCAGCGGTTCAAAAATATTTTTCTTCATATACTCACTAAATTTCATTCCAGACACTACTTCAATAACAGCACCTAAAATGTCATGGGCATAGGAGTAAGCATAACGTGTTCCCGGCTCGTAAAGAAGGGGATTTTCTGCCCATGCACGTACAATTTCCCTGGTGCTTGCATGAGGATTATCCTGTAACAGACGGCGTGTTGACACAGAGCCCAGATTGTAAGAAAGTCCGGCGGTCATGGACATCATATCATGTATGAGAATCTTATTCCTGGCAGGAAACTTTTTGTCCTTTGCACTCGGCCATCCGAATAGGAACTTTCCGTTTGAAACAAAGTCCGTCAAATCGAAATCATCTGCCACGCTCATATCCGCAAATTCTGGAAGATATCCGGATAATTCATCATCCAAACTGATTTTCCCCTGCTCCACTAATTGCATGACCGCCACCATGGTCATTACCTTGGAAGCGGAAAATATATCATGAAGGTTATCTTCTGTCAGTGGCTTGGTATCTTCAAAGTCCATGGTTCCAGTCAAATGCCTGTACACTGGAACATGTTCAAAAAGTACGATACAGTCTGTACAACGCACTCCAAACTGTTCCTTGAGGCTGTCTAAATATTCGCTAACTTTTTCAAAATTCATAGTCACTCATCCTTCCTTTCTTTACTCATCCCTGGTAACTCTATTTTTAGTTTTATGCCATAGTCAAAGAGGAAACTCATAATCCGCTTCGCTACTTACTTGGGAGGTTAAAACAGCCATGTTACAGGTCCCCTGATACCCATTGCTTCCACGAGGGTATAAGGTACCGCCGTTAATGCATCCATAGGAATGCCGAAGACCTTTGCCTGACTTTTCCTATTTCCGGCACTGGTATAAACCTCTATTATAATTTCGTTTTCGCCTTTCCGGATTGTATTCTGTACGTCAAACAGATAAGGGGACGCCGCACGCTTGCCGATACTCTGTCCGTTCAAGAACACCTCGCAGCAATCTGAAACCTTTCCCAAATCCAGCAATTTTGGAAGGGCACCACCTACGTTAAAAGTGGTTTTATAAATTAATTTTCCATAAAAATCATAACCGGTATAGGATTCCGGCTGTGGCAGACTGCCTGCATCGGTTTGAAGCTTATGGCCATCTGGAAATTCAACCTCCCATGCTCCGGTATGGCTGCATTGGCCTGTAACCTGAATTACGTTTTCAGAATTTTCATTTTTACCGGAAACATAAAGCACCTTCATTTCATACTGTCCTAAATAAAAGGAAATTCTGACCTGTCCATTACCAATGGGCTCCTGTTTCGGTCTAATCTTCATATCGGTCATGGGATCCCAAGCAAGGATTTCACCCACTGCTTCCACAACCACCTGACAATCCATACCTCCCTGAGGTGCTTCATTATGAATCAGGTAGTAATGTTCTTCTCCCTTTTTCACATGAGAATAGCGAATCCATTCTTTCTTAGAAGCCTCCACGATAATATCCAGGGTAATCGCTTCTTTCACAGCTTTTGCAAGATCTGCAAGGGCTGTACATCTTATGTTTGTGCTTTCTTCAGATCTATGCGCGAAGCCTTCCGGCAATCTATCTACGAAAAATACTGGAAATCCTGTCTGCCTGCAGCTTTGGACAAATTCCATTACAGCCGCCGGAAGTTTACTACATGCGGGAATAATAAAAGCATTGTATTCATTTCCATTAATCGAAAGCCCTTTTTCTGTCTTAGTGCCGTAGCTTTCCGGTAATGAAAAGACATCGGACGGAACGATATCATAACTAATCTGATTTCGTGCAAATACTGCTCCCGCCTTTTGGAATTTCTGTGCTTTTTCTCCCTCTCTCCATTCACTTTCTGCATGATATAGAATCGCCGTCTTAATTTCCGGCTTAGAAGCTCTGAGAAGTCCGCACACTCTATCTGTATACTCCACAATAGCTTTTGAGTAGTCATTCGATGCATCATAGGAGGGTATCTCTGCAAAAAGTATTCGGTTAACTCCATTCACCATAAGGTGATCCAGCAGGAATTTACGTTCAGATAGTCCCTGCTGTCCATACATTGCAAAGCATTCTGAAGCTGCACGGTTTCTTTTTAAGGGATTAATATGAGCTTCTGAAGATGCTAGCTTTGCCAAGCCATAGTGATAAAATTCACCGTCAGAATTTACCACCCCATACCAGGAGGTAGAGCCATCCTTCCCCGGCAAAATCTGTCCGGCGATTACATCAATTCCTGCTTCGTCCTGATAATACTGTTGCCTAAAATAATTTGATGGACCACAACCTAAACGTGTGTGACAGTTTTCATCCTCCAGCACATGTCCAATATATTGAAGTCCTTTTTCCTGACAAAACCGAAAAACCTGTCCATTATAGTTTTCCCTTACAAGGGAAGAAACTGCATCCATATAGTCACAGCGGAGATCCCTATAAGTTTCACAGATGCCGTCATACCATAATCCAGGTAAATGCTTTCTCCAGTCTGCATCTCTTTTTTCCATTTCTTCAGGCATTTCCTCGCACCAGGAGAATACATTGCAATCCGTCAAAGACTTAGACCTTCTACCTGGAAGCATAAAGAAATCAAATACTGCATCTCCACCTGCATTGCCGACCTCCGGTTCATCATAGAAAAATCCAATCCAGCTCTTCCCAACACTTTCCTTTAGGTGATCGTACAGTGGCTTATGAACCTTTTCTATTTCAAGGGCTACCGAAGCCTTGCTTAGAAGATTCATAAAATTAGCTCTTCCAGAGGTTTCATAGGTAGTATAAATCACAAAAACACGCCACTTTCCCTCAGGAACATTCCACTTTAGGAAGCCATTTTCTACGTATTCATCCAAAATCTGCGCTGTATCCTCTTCTAAGAATGGAGCGGCTGCATTTTCCGGATTTTCTTTTATTCTACATGCCACTAACGCTATTCTTTTTCTAGTAGATGGATCCACCTTCGAAAAACGGTGCATTGATTTTCCATATACAGCATTTTGCAGGCTGTCAATACGAAATACTGCATCAGCCTGTGGTCCGTATACATCCACATGCCGTTCATCCAAAAACAGCTTGTTTAAATGTGCATACTCTTCTTCCTGGTATGCCCCATTTGCACTTCCCGTAGGGAAAGGAGCATAATCCTCTAAATAGAATTTCATATTTTCTTCATTGCAAACCTCCACCAGCTGGTCTAAGGCTTTAAAATAAGTTTCATCAAACTTCGCCTGTTCCATCCCATTTGTTTTATAGCTTGCTATGATATTTGAAAATCCAGTTTTTCTTGCCTCCCGGATTCTTTTCACTGTAGCTTCTTTTGCCTCATCCTTCATAAAATTAAAGAAAAGAGCACTGACATTCTCATTCATTCTATATTACCCTCCATCTCTTCAAACAGTTCCGTAAAGCCCTGGACAAAGGCTGGCTCAGCGCAGCACCGCCTCATACTGTCCCATCTCTTTTCTCACATTTATTCATATGCTTTGGCGTCTTCCACCGGGCGGTAGTTTTCCGGATCTTTTGGATCGCCCCCCATGAATTTCGTCACATAAGGATATGTATAGGCCGGTCTGGCGTGATCAAATTTAAGACCCGAACTGCCTAACTCAAAATGGGTACCCAAGAGCCTCTCCGGTGCAACACCCTGCTCAATCCACCGCTCCAGGGCACAGATAGCGTCATGCTCTGGATCTCGCACAACCTCTGTAGCGCCAACGATTCCAACCTCTTGTACGCCGGATCCTCCCACCGTATGTCCAAACCCTGGCATTAACAGAAAACGGAAAAATTCCTTCGTCGCTTCCAATCCTCCCTGCTTAGCGATCACCTCATGATAATAATCCAAAAAGCCTGTATAGGGGATAATCGCGTCCATACTGCCACCAATTACTAATAGCTTCCCACCACGTGCCTTAAATGCACTCAGATCCGGATTGGTTGCATCCAATATCGGGCTCAACCTGGCTATTGCCTCCTGTAGGTCTTTATGAAAATCAAATTTCATATAATCAAATTCCTTTCCCCACTTCCAGTAGAACGGAAAAAAAAATCCGCGTGCAAATACATCCTTATTACTCATATCAACCAGACTTAAGCTCTCAGTCTCCGTCCCAGGAAGAAAAGGTGCTATAAAACGTTCTCCTGTCACGGGGTCTTTTGGTCCATCATAGATGTTGCGTAGTGCCTCCCTCTGTCCTTCTGTCAATTGCTCCATGATCGCTTCCTGTAGCGCTGGATTATCCATGGGATTTCCCTGAATTCCACCTAGATATGTCAGAAAAGCATCCTGATCATTGCTCCCGCATACCTTCCCATATACTTTAACAACACTATCTTTCCATTTTTTCGCCTGTTCCGGAGTAAAGGTAGCATCTTTTCTTCCATGAAGTTGCTGCCAATTCCATACAAAGAAGCAATGTAGTCTGACTCTATCATACGCCGGAGAGAGACTGAGAATTCCATCATAATCGTCAGGATATCTCTGAGCCTCGGAAAGACCCTGCTGTCCTCCTGTGGAACCTCCCGCAAAGTAAGAATACTTCGGAGCCTTTCCGTAGAAATAAGTTGTCAGTTGTTTCCCAACTACCGTCATCAGATGGGTCGCCCGATATCCGAAATCTACCAACACCTCCGGTAGTCCGATACAGTCATACGGATCCGGTGTTGTCCCTAGGTCGGTATTGGCTGTTGCATATCCTCGACCAATACCATTCATGAGAGCACCTTCTGCAATGTTTCCTGCTGCTCCTCCGTTACCGGTTCCCAAGAACTTACCATTCCACGCTTCCGGTTCCGGCAAATACATCATCACGGTAATATTGGATTGTGTCGTCGGGTGCAGTTTCATAGTAACTTTATAAAAGCTGCCACCATCAACAAAATGTATTCCCATGGGATTTGGCACAGGATCCTTTACCCCTTCCACCCACTCGACATGTGTAATTTCCCCATTTTCCGGTGGGAATTTTTTAATTTTTTCTATATTTGCGTTCATTATATGTCATCCTCCTTTACACTGTACAAGCACTCTGTACCTTTATAATTTAATCACATTTCCTGCGCTTCTTCTAATTTATTCAAATTCATTCAAATGAAACATCTCATTTCCCCGCTCTCGTTAGTTTCCAGGCTAACATAATATTTCTGGCTGCACATTTTTCTACCTCTTTACGGGTCAGTCTGCATTCTGGATTTTCTCCTTTTAATGCGGATAAAATATTCTTATAATGAGCGATTCCGCCTGGCATCATAAGGTCGTTACCGGCTTTGATGCTGTCTGCTGAAGCAAACTTACGATATTTATTGATTTCATCTGATTCCGTTTTCTCTCCAGACATAAAATCGGACATTACTATGCCCTGATAGCCCCATTCCTCTCTAAGCAATGTTTCCAAAAGATCATATCGCTCCGAAGTATGTACACCATTGAGCAGGTTATAGGAGCTCATAAATGCATATGGCTGAGACTCCTTTACTACGATTTCAAAGCCTTTTGCATAGATATCACGCAGGGTTCTCTCATTTACCATACTGCTGGTTCTAAAGCGGTTTGCTTCCTGATTGTTACATATAAAGTGCTTGATGGTCACACAGCGTCCCTGTTTATTCTGAATACCTTTCGTAATGGCAGCAGCCATTCTTCCACTGATAAGAGGATCTTCGGAATAATACTCAAAGGTTCTTCCACAAAGCGGATGCCTTTGAATATTCAAAGCTGGTGCCAGCCAAATATGAATTCCAAAATGCTCTAATTCTTCTGCTACGATATCGGCACACTCTGCTGCCACTTCCAAATTCCAGCTTTGCGCAAGGGCTGTTGCAATCGGAATAGCGGTACAGTTTTGCTCCTGTATCTCCCCTGTTCTTTCCTCCGGCTGAATCGAAGGAAGAAGTGCCGCAAGTGCCTTTACCATAGCTTCTGGAAGAAGCTCCAGTTTATTTTCTATCTCCATAAGGCTGACTTCCTTCGATTCAATAGGGAAGGTACCTTTTTCATCCACACCATATTGACGGGTGATACGGACACCGGAAGGCCCGTCTGCCATAACCAGATTCATTACCCCCTGCTCTTTAAAGCTTCCAGTTGTTTCACCTGCTGCTCCCACCACCGTAATAGCAGAATCTCCGATGATATTTTTGCTTCCTTCTCCGATGAAGTCTCCGGTACAAAGGTAAACAAGCGCTTCATCCGAAAGACTTTCTGCAAGACGCAGCGCCTCTGCATCAATTTCCGGCGCTTGATATTCTGCCAAGGTAAATTCCGAAGCGGATACGCAAAGTACAAGTGCCTCCGAAGCAATCGATAAACACTGTGCCCCACGTTCTCTTACTGCTTTCTCTGGTTTCCAGTCAGCAAAGTCCGTCTCTCCACCAATGGAATGAATCTTCTCTGTAACCACATCCCCGTCAAGCTCTATCACACCTGCAGCTATCGTATTTCTGCTGCTGTTTCCGACTCTTAAAATATATCGCCCCTGTTCTAATAGCTTTACATGCTTCTGTACGTCTGTGGATGCCAGACTCTCCATCGCAAAGGACAGCGTCACTTCTGTTTCTTCTCCCGGTGTAAGCTCCTTTGTCTTTTCAAAGGCTGCCAAGCTCTGTAACGGCTGGTCTAATTTTCCTTCTGGAATAGATACATATAGCTGTACGACTTCTTTACCGTTGCATATGCCTGTATTTTTTACACTTGTCAAAACTTTTACTGTAGTTTTCTCTAATTGTACTTTCTTCGGCATTATAGAAAAGGTCGTATAGCCCAATCCATATCCGAATGGGAATAATGGTTTCTTTCCCACAGTATCAAAATAACGATAACCTACATAAATACCTTCCTTGTAACGAGTATCATCTCGGTCTCCAAATTCTCCAACCTTACAATAGTCTTTTTCTGCTGCCCAGCTTGCTGCCAGCTTTCCGGATGGATAAGCCTTTCCCAAAAGCACATCCGCAAGGGAATCTCCAATGGTCATTCCCAACTGGGAGAGAAGGAGAATATTACTGACCTTATCTGCCACTGGTGAAAGGTCTACGATACATCCGGTATTTAATACCAGCATGAATTTACTATACTGCTGCTCTAACTTTAGAATATCCCGAATCTCTGTCTCACTTAACAGAAAATCTCCCGGAACATTCTGTCTGTCTACACCTTCTCCGCAAAGTCTGGATAATACATAAATAGCTGTATCGCCTTCTCCTATAAGTGGAATATCATAGTCCGGTTCCGGCATCACAATGCTTAAATTCTCCATCAGCATATCCATGCCTTCTTTGGCAATTTTTTTCTTTAACCAAGTGCGGAATCCTACCCTTGCTTCCTTCCATGCAATTTCATATGCATCCATCCAATATCCTGTAGTTATCTCAAGGCCTGCATTTATAAGTCCTTGCTCTACAGTTGTATAGGATCTTACGTTTACATCTGCGGAACCTCTGCCGCCTTTTAATGTTCGTCTTGCACCGTTTCCATAAAGTGCAATTTTTCCTGTTTCTTTTAATGGAAAGGCACCATTGGATTTTAATAATACCATGCATTCCGGTGCAACTTTCCTTACCCTATTGATATGAGCTATTTCATAATCTGCTAATTTTGTACGATCCATTCTTACCTCCTGTAGCTGCATCCACTATTCTATGTTTTTCTTGTACTAACAGAAACTACTGGCGAATAACCTCAATTTCTGTACTCACCATTTCACAGCCCTCCCCTTCCACGGTTACTGTAAGCACGCTCATCTTTTGCTTTTTCTTTCGGCATTCAGCACTCGAATCATTCGGTAAACGCTATCTGCATTGCGAAGAAGTTCTTCGCGAGTGAGTTTACCTTCCGAAAGCGCCCGGATGATATCATCATAATCGGCCTGATTGCCGGACATAAAGAGGTCATTTCCTGCCTTCATCGTCGGAGCTGCGCAGGCATTTCTGTACTTCCCTTCCCCCGGATCGTAATTTGTCCCCACCCAGTCTGTCATAATAAGGCCCTGAAACCCTGCTTCGCAGCGCAGGAAATCCGTCATGAGATCATAACGTTCACAGCTGTGAATCCCGTTAATCAGATTATAGGAACTCATCAGCCCTTTTGGCTGTTCCTCCCGGATCGCGAGCTCAAATCCTCTGACATAAATCTCGCGAAGCGCACGTTCGGAGACATTGGAACTGTTATAGAGCCTTCGGTATTCCTGATTGTTGCAGCAAAAATGTTTCAAAGTTGTTCCGCAGCCCTTGTGCTTCTGTACACCTCTTGTCAGAGCCGCCGCCATCCTGCCGATTACCAGGGGATCTTCCGAGAAATATTCAAAATTACGGCCACACAACGGACTCCTATGAAGGTTCATACCCGGCGCAAGCCACAGATGCACGCCGAAAAGCTCCATCTCTGCTCCTACAATATCTCCGAAGCTCTCTGCCAGATCCGGATTAAAGCTCTGCGCGATTGCGGTTCCGATCGGAATCGCGGTACAGTACTGGTAGCGTTTTTCAGTACGGTTTTTTCGTTCCTCGAACAATTTTCCATAGCCGGTGGCCTCGATCACCTCGTCAGACATATATTTCTTTACGAGCGTAATAAATCCTCCACCGTAATTATCAAAGGGGAAGGTCCCGTATTCATCCTCACCGTATTCCATAAAGATATGAAGACCGGCAGGTCCGTCAGACATCACAAGACTTTCGTCGATTCCTTTATCCCTTAACCGAAGCGTAGTCTCACCGACCGCGCCACCCACGGTTCCTCCGATATTCCCCAGCATTGAACCAGGCTTTCCGGGATCATCGAAATGGCCGAGGACAAGGGTTGCAAGATCGCTGTCTGAAAGCGTATCGAGGAAGGGGTCATGTTCCGCCAGATATTCGTAGCTCACCGTTTCCGAATGAATCACCGAAGCATCCATCGACAACACCGGCACAGAATTGTTCGTAATTTCAGTTCCGGGGACACGCGCATAGACAGTATCGGAAAAATCAGGTCTCCCACCGATATTCTTCACCTTTCTTACGGTAAGAAGCTCCGGAATGCGCACAATCCCGCAAGGTGTAAGGTTCTCGCAGTTGTTTCCGATTAGGAACATATAATCCCCTTTTTGTAGGATATACGAAGCACTCTCCTCATCATAGGAGGCTAGTTCCTCCATGCACAAGGAAAGTGTTACGGTTTCTTCTTCACCAGGCTCGATTAGGGAAGTTTTCTGAAATGCTGAAAGCGACAAGAAGGGCTCTTTCAGTTTCCCCTCCGGCTTTGTCACATAGAGCTGAACCGTCTCCTTTCCTGCACACGTACCGATATTCTTAACGGCCGCCTGTATAGAAATCTTACTTCCTTCCGCAGTGAAGCACCCCGGTGTCAGTCCAAAATCCGTATACGAAAGTCCGAAGCCAAAGGGGAACAGCGGTTTCTTTCCGACTGTCTCAAAATATCTGTAACCGACGTAGATTCCTTCTTTGTAATCCGTTTCATTGAACCCGCCGAAATTTTCAGTCGTCGGATAATCTCCGATCGGTGCCCAGGTCGTCGTAAGCTTTCCGGAGGGATACACTTTCCCAAGGAGAATATCCGAGAAAAGCTCTCCGGTCACAACGCCAAGCTGGGAAAGAAGAAGGATATTCGGGACAACATCAAGTACCTCCGAGAGATCAACCACGCCGCCCACATTCAGCACCAACATGAATTTTGAAAAATGTGCCGAAAGTGCCCGGATATCCCGTATTTCATTATCGGTAAGCTTATAATCCCCCTTCTCTGCCGAGCGGTCATACCCTTCTCCGGAATTCCTGGAAAGCACATAAACCGCCGCAGCTCCCGTCAGCTCCATCGGCAGATCAAACTCCGGTTCCGGATCGTGTTTTCCAGTTTCCACAAACAGTCCGAAGATTCGCATGCTTTTCTTCAGATTTTCACGAATCCGGGCGTCACGCGCTTCCTCCTGCTGCCTTTTTACATCATCGTATGCATCGAGCCAGGTATTCGAGGTGATCGAAAATCCGGCTGTTTTAAGGCTCTCCTCAATTGTCGTAAAGAAATGTGAATTCACCTCTCCGCCGCCTGTACCGCCTTTTATGGTATGCCGCACACCGCTGCCGATCACAAAAATTGAACAGGGAGCAGCAAGCGGAAATGCCCCGTCTTTCTTCAAAAAAAGTGTACACTCCGCAGCCATATCTCTGATTTTTGCAATGTGTTTTAGTTCATGGTTTTGATAATTCATGGTTTTCCTTTCTGTTATTCCATATTTTTTAATTCCACCATAAGCTTTCCTATATTTTTATCTATTCTTAAGACTTTTATATCATACAAATAGCCCGTTACGCTTTTCCTATTTTCACTTATTTGTTCCGAACTTCACTTGAGAAGCCAATAAGTTTCAGTTTCCTTTATGATATTGTCAAAAGTGAGTAGCCATTAGCTACTCACTTTACGTATTCCATATGATTTATACCATCTTCAAACCGAGCGTTCTTCTCTGCAAAAACTTTATTACATCTGTTCTACTCCATTTAGTAATACCTTCCACCCACAAAGTTCAAATGGAATCTCCAGCTCGTAGCTCCATCCTTCTGGGAGTTGAAGAATGATATCGATAATATGCTCTTCATTGTCGGCCTTGTAGTTCATAAAAATCATGCCACCAGAGCACTTTGCCGCACCTCTGGCCCAGTTAAGCCCACAAGGGTTGGGAGCAATCTTTACTGTTTTCGTAAGCTCGCTGGGCTGGCCTAAGCCCAGTACTTTATTGGTAAGAAGCGTACCAATCAGACCATTGGCACCATGGCAACCCGAGAAGGCATTATAATTTTCAAAGAAGGTGCCGGAGCCGTCGCGAAGCTCCGCCAGGTAAATATCTTTTAGCTCCTTAACCAGCGTATCTATTTTCCCAAGACGGGCAAGTACATCAAATCTGACAATCAGTCCAATAAATATATTAGCTTTCCCATAGTTTGGATTTGAACGATATTTAGGAGCGTAGCCCATCGTGTTTACAAAGCCATTGATATAGGCTTTATCCTCCAGATGAAAACCACTCCAAATCTCATATGCAGCACCGGCCTCTGTCAGGCAGTCGCCACGGCGAAGCTGCCCATTTTCAAAGGTTGCACTGTCTCCGTTCCCTCCAAGGAAAGTATGCTGTCCGCCCATGGTCTCTATAATGGCGCGCATCTCATCCGCATTCTTTTTCCATTCCGGCTTATCATAAAGCTCTGCCATCTTTTCCAGCAGGCAAACTGCAAGACAGTTGTTGGGAATATTGATCGGCCGCAGGCAAAACTTTTTGTTCGAAAGGGACCAGTCTACAAACTGGTCCGTCAGTCCTTCCAGCAGCCCGCTATCACCCCGGAGGGACAGAAGTCCATGGATAAAACAGCTCACCCGTTCCTGGCATGCATCAATAAAGTCCCTGTCTCCGGAACGGTGATAAAACTCATACAGTTCTGTTATAAGCCAAAATGACCATGTCATAATCCCTACGGTCTCGTCGTCCGGTTTGCTGCCAGGATACACCTCAGGGAAGAATCCATTCCATTTTCTTGTCCCATCGGTCAGCATGAAGTTCTCAATAAAATCACGCTCTACCGATAAATCTCCAAACATCTGCCAGGCGCTCTGTGAGCTAAACTGTGAATCACACAGCCATCCTCCCCGTTCGCGCTCCGGGCAGTCCATAAAGATATCCAATGTATTGAAACGGAGCGTGCGCCTGGATGCTTCATATATGGCATTCAGCTCTCCATCATTGCATGAGAAAAAGCAATCATGATTATCAGGATAAGAATCGTCCAGTAAAACCGGGTAGCTCATCGTCACCTTGCCTGTGGTTCTTAAAATCATCTTGATATATCTGGTGAGCTTAGGTTCAAAGCTCGTCAGATGATAGCTTCCGGGTTTCAGACAATACCTTGTCACATAGGTATTGCTTTTGAATGCACCTGTAAAATGCAGATGGTCAGAGTTTATAACATCAACGCAGCAGTCATCGGTTACTGTAATGTTAAAATCGATAAAGCCAAGCTCCGACTTATCCCTGCCAAAGGTAACAGAGGCTGGAGCTGTGCCCGGTGTAATTGTAATTGTTTTTCCTGTTGCCGCGGGTTCCTCTAAAATTTCATATTTCCCCGTAAATGCAACGTCTTTTTCCTGTTTAAGACTTTCCAGGAATGTGTTCTCCTCCGGGATCATTTTGTAGAAAGTGCCGTTTAATATCTTTGTTATTGTAATAATTAATCCAGCCTCACTATCTGTAGGGGCTACGTCCGATATGTTCTCAATGGTTTCCATTGGAATCGGACGATAGCTTGCATAAGGAGCATGGCGCGGCAGGAACTTAACTGTTTCCTCCACCAGAACAGGGGGCGCGAAGGAGCCAATACCCCTTCTCCAATCAAAGCTGCTTTCCTCCAAATCATACCACTCAACAATTCCCCGGCTGTGGCTCATCAGTTCCACTAAGGAACGTCTGCTGAAAAGCTCCTGATACTTCCAGCTACCATCACCCGTAGCCACGAATACCTCACCGGCGCTGCCGGTTACCTCACATGCAAACAGGCCGGGCTCAAGAGTGCAGTCATTACTGTATTTCTCCGGCTTATCTAAAGCCACAACTTGGACAGCTATTTTCACATCACCTGATAACCTCAGGTTTATCTCATCGACCCGGCAGTAGCCATGGGCTGTCCGTGCCGGCCCGCTTGCTTGTACCTCACCATTGATATACAGCCTGTAATAGGAACGGGCAGCAATAGCGATTGTGATCTGCTGCTCCTGATCTAACCTGATCTCTGTGAAAAAGCCGAGGAACTGATTCCACTCATTTATAAGATTTTCTCCCCAAATAGCCTGGGCTTTCTTAAATACGTACATAACTTCCCTCCATATCATTTAAACTCCCTGTTCGTTTGCTTTCCAAAGTATATACCTCTTGCTTTTGTAGCTATATCTTGAAAGAATATATCCTCTCTCTGAAAATATTAGCATTAAACATGAATTATGGATAGTACAAAACCATCATATAATAGTAGGAATCCGATTATGTAATAGTACAAATCCATTCTTTCAAGCATTTTCTTTCATCTCTCTAATAGAGCTGGCAACAGGTATTTCACCATTATAAAATCGGAGCTGCCGGAGGTCATGATCAGTTTTCCGCCATTTCATTGGCTGCTTTCGTTTTTAAATTAACACTCCTAAGCTTTCGTCCAGCGCCTTCAAAGCTTTCTGCCACGCTTCGGAGGTCTTGTCAAAACCGGTCACTGAGTTCTCCAAGTATTTCTCCAACGATGTGCTAGCAAAATAGATGGCCTGGTTCTTCAGCTTGGACATTGAGAAACCCTCTCCCAGTACCTCCTGGCAGATTCTGCAGGCATCTGCATTTCCTGCAATAAAGCCGACTGTAGACCTTAAGGAGCAGCCATAAGGGTTTTTACCGGTCAGCGCCACCTTTGCACTGCCGCTGATATTTCGAGAGGAATTCCCCACCAGAAGCTCATAATCGCCTGGTTCCATCGTCCATTGCTTCAGGTCCGTATCATAAGAGGCGAAGGACTTTGGCATCAGCTTTATTTCTACCGTCTTTTGCTCCCCCGGCTTAAGGCTGACCTTCACAAACCCCTTCAGCTCCTTTTCCGGCTTCTGCAGCGTGGACTCTATATCATGCACATACAGCTGAACTACCTCCTTGGCTGCCATAGGGCCTTCATTTTTAACTACCGCCGAAACAATTAACGGAACCTCGGAAGCATTGCTGTAGGTGGGCTCTGATACCTGTATATCCGTGATGGAAAACTCACTGTAGCTTAGCCCAAAGCCAAAAGGATACAGCGGAGCAATGTTCTTGTAATCGTAGTAGCGGTAACCCACAAAGATACCTTCTCCGTAAACCACGTGTCCAAACTCACCCGGGAAATTGATGCTGGACGGACAATCCCTGTAGGTTTTGGGGAAGGTCAGCGGCAGCTTTCCGCTGGGGCTGACTGAGCCAAACATAATGTCTGCCACAGCCCGGGCGCCTTCCATTCCCGGGAAGAACAGGCAGACCAGTGCATCAATATCCTCCAGGAATTCACCCAGTTCCACCGGTCCCGCTACATTCATCAACAGCACAAGCTTCTTTCCTGCTGCCTTGGCTTTGGCAACGGTTTCCCGAAGCATGCTCCGGTCCTCCGCATCAAAATCCATATCCGGCCGGTCTTTCCCCTCCTGGCCGGAGGCACCTGCCGTGATGATTACAACCTCCGTGTCCTCGCCAATCTCATCCATCAAAACCGAACCGGTGTATCTGGCAACCTCAGCAGGAAGACTGGTAAATTTGCCCGTATCTACCTGGGCGCTGCCGGAGCCAGACTCCATAAACCGGCTGACCAGCCTGCCAAACAACGCCAGCTTTGTTCCTTCCTTCAGGGGCAGCAATCCGTCGTTCTTTAACAGGGTAATTCCCTCTGCCGCAGCATTGTAGGCAGCTTCCCTGGATAATTCATTGTCAATGGCGGTGTATTTCTTTCCATTAAATTTCGGCGTCTTTAAGATAAGCTTCAGCATCCTGGTCACTGCATCATCCAGGCGTTCCTTAGAAATAGCACCTTCTTCCACAGCCTGGTACAGCTTTTTCTTTCCTCTGGGTCCAGGCATATCCATGTCGTTTCCAGCCTTTAGCGCCTCTACCTGATCATATACAGCACCCCAATCGGAAACTACTTGTCCTTCAAAGCCCCATTCCTCCTTCAGCACCTTGGTAAGCAGCCATTCATTGTGTGCGCAGGGGACACCGTTAATGGAGTTATAGGCACTCATCACAGTTTCTACGCCCCCTTCCCTGACAGAGGCCTCAAAGCCCGGCAGATAAATCTCTCTCAGGGCACGTTCCGAAATATGTTCATCAATACCCTGGCGCAGGGTCTCCTGGTTATTAGCCGCAAAGTGTTTTACATTGGCTGCCATCCCCTGGTCCTGGACACCCCTGGAGAAAGCCGGCGCCATGCGGCGGCTGAGATAGGGATCCTCAGAGAAGGATTCAAACAACCTGCCGTTATGGGGATCCCTGTGAATATTGGTGTTAGGTGTACCCAACAGGACATCGACCCCATAAGCCATCGCCTCTCTGGCCACGGCCTCACCCAGTTTATAGATTAACTCAGGCTTCCAGGTAGCCCCCAATAGCATTCCGGGAGGAAAACAACCAGGCTCTTCCCCATTTGGCCGGATGCTGTCAAGCTTCTGACGCAGTCCCAGAATCATGTTTTTCATCTTTTCCGGCATTTGCTCCGGCAGCGGAGCATCGCCGGTAACCATTTTAATCATCTGCATAAAGGCCGCACCACTTTCATTGCTGGAAGTATCATCCTGCTCATCGGAAGCTTCCGGCGCTTTCTTCTTGGCTGCCTCTCCCTTTTTAGTCTTATCCTTGGAAGCCTCATCCTCGTCAGGCTGTGCCATCATCACGCCAGCCAGTTCGCAGATATACTGCATCAGATTTACTCCAGTAGCTCCATCCAGATATCGAATCGACGGAATACCGTACTGAGGCATCTCCAGCGAAGAAAAGGCGCTGCCTCCTGTCAACAAATCAACTTTTTCTCTCAGCGACATTTCGCTTAGTAACACCGGAATGGATTTCTCATTTACAAGCTTGCTCATATTTTTTTCCATATAATCCAAATATCCTCTTAGGGGGCAGTTGGATTATGTTCCTTTCTCCAAACTTTTTTGGTAATCTTTGTTATTCAGACATTGTCCTCCAGATTAGAAAGACCGAGCCGTTCCATCCCCTGCATTGCGTTCCGGATCAGGAAGCCATTGCTTTGCCATCCCATGTTCAGGTTCTTTAGGCATTAGCGGATAAGAAATCGCCTGTACTAATGGTTTCAGTGTTTCAAAATTTTCAGGGATTCTTTCCTACGGTTTCAAATTTAGTTCAAACATAAGCTCTCCTAATATTTTTATCACTATAATTTTGTTTGATTTTACAATTCGTAAAATATTAATATGATTGTTCTAAATCAATTTTAGGCACTCTTATTATTCTAGTAAACCAGAATTTCAGATATGTTTATATCTTAAAATAAATATTATTGTTCTTATTTTCAGATCACCTATTTCTTATATACTTCTTATATACTTTCTTATATACAATAACAATCGATCTCTCTCATTATCATTTTAAAATCCTGCAAAAGGATGCCGGAACTAAATTCTTTGGTTATGCGTGTATGATGGAGCAATGCGACTAATTGAAGCAATATTAATGTGAAAATAATTATTGGAATAAGAATCCTCTTTTTTTAAGTAGTAGTTTGTTTTATAATTGTAGGGGCCATTCATTTCAAGAGGGTGAAATGTTTGTGTCTAAGAGAGTAAATTATAAACTTTATAAGGGGATTTTATGAGATCATATCGAATACTTAAAAAATCATTAGGAATGTTAATGATCGTAGTACTTTTCGTTGTACAAATTTTTAGCCGCTCTATTATCGTACAGGCAGATACAGGATACGATAAAACGGCGCCAATTCTGAATGGATTAACCATATCAAATGCAGATCATATTGACACAGAGAAAGGAATGAAAATTACCTTTGATTTGAAAGAGGACGGAGTAGGCGTAAACAATATAATTATCTGTTTTAAAGGGCAAAAAAGTGGAAAGATAAGGTCTTTACAGTATTATGCAGCACCAGATGATGGAATAAATCCGCTATATTCGGGAAAGACAACGGTGACTTTATCATTTGATAGAAAATTCTTCTATGAGGAGATGTATTCTTTAGAAGATATCTATTTATCTGATGCGAATGGAAATGTTAGTGAATACAGCGTTCAAAAGGGCGCAGAATGTTTAAAAAACTCAACCTCTAAAATAATTGTTACACATTCAACAACTACAGATTTTACGGCACCTAAACTTAAGAATTTAACGATAGAAAACGCAGACAATATTGATTCTTCCACTGGATCATTTAACATAAACGTTGATGCGATAGAGGATGGAAGTGGGATAAGTGATATTGGTCTAACATTTAGAAATGAAGGAACTGCGCTTTTCTATGTAAGCTGGACGGATTACAGCGGATATCCTGATGGAAATGAACTACATACCGGTAAGCATAATCTAATCGCTATGATTCAGGAGCCTTTCGTAGTGGGTTCATATACACTTGAAAGCGTCACTTTGTCTGATCATGGCGGCAATTATATAGAGTATACTCCAGACTCTCCGGAATGGAGTAAGTTCACTCAGAAAATTACTGTTACTAAATCAAACCATGAAAAAAGCACATCACCTACAATTCAGTCTATTAAGCTTGATAACGTGGCAATCGTAACACCGGATTGTCTTGAGATTCCTATCACTATCAGTACGGATAAATATGGTGTGAACTGTGTATTTATTAGCTTAATGAATGAAGAAGGAGGAGATGTAAACCTATCCTGGTACTCGGATACACCAATCATGAGCGGAACCTATCGATTGAAGTTTCCCATAGACCCATTTCAAGGAGAAGGAAGCTATAAAATTGATTATATTCTGGTTTGTCCGGCTGTGGGAAGCGCCGTAGGGTATGATCGAAAGGATTTAAAAAAGGTAAGCGGATTTATCGATCCAGTAATAACAATTAACAGTGCTTTCAATATAACTTATTATGGAGCGACCGGAAATGTTGATGCGGCAGTAAATGCTATTAATTCCATGAATGAAGGGCAGACTGCAGTATTGGATTATCGTAATAACAATAAAGCAGATAAAAGACTTTTTCAAGCAATTGCCGGAAAAGATAAAACAGTTGTATTTGAGAATGATAATGTACAATGGATATTTAACGGCAAGGACATTAATCCTGATCATTGTAAGTCGATCAATCTGAAGGTAACTATCAGTAAGCAGAAGGGTTCGGATTATGGATATGCAAATGATGATTATATCCTTTATATGCGATATGCTGCGAATGGGGTTCTTCCTGGAAAAGTTCAGATGCGTATCAGTAATGAATTTTTAAAGGAAAAATATAAGGTCACATCGGATATGATCTTATCTTATTATGATCAAGCTCCTGATGTGCTTGATACAGACGTTGAATGTGCCGGAGATGGCTATACTGAATATGAGATTAGTCATAATTCTACTTATATTTTATCAGCAAATATGCCGGTGCTAAACTCTCCCCAATCAGTAAAAGCTAATTGCGTGAAATATTCTTATATTAAACTAAATTGGAATAGGGTAGCCGGAGCAAATGGATATTATATTTATCGCTCTTCCAGCAGGACGGGTGGCTATAAGAAGGTTGGCACTGTTACAAATGCCAGTCAATTAACCTGGTTAGATAAAGCGATTTCAATCGGTAAAACATATTATTATAAGCTTCAAGCACGAGGGGCTAAGAATAATATGAAAGCAAAATATAGTGCTGTAATATCTTGTACAAATGCTCCGTCTGTTACGAAAGGTCTGAAGGTGTCCAGTAAAAGTAAAACATTCCTGAAACTCGCCTGGGCAAAGCAGGCTGGCGTTACTGGCTATAAAATTTACCAATATAAAAACTCAAAATGGATTGGGATAAAAACAATAAAAAATTATGATACAACGTCAAGTACAATGAAAGGACTTGCGTCCGGAACAACCTATAAATTTAAGATTAGAGCATATAAAACGAGTAATAAAAAGATTGCCTATGGTGCCTATAGTAAGATAATTACTGTATCTACAAAATAATCAAATGGTAATTAAAAGTATATTGAAAATCTAAGTTTTTCTAGCCCCCCGAATGTAGATAAGGAAAGGGAATTTCAGGGAAAAGGAAGCTGCCACTTCACGATTTATCAATCGTTAAAGCGACAGCTTCCTTTTTATATCCATTTTATATCCATACTTACCGGATATTCATGTATAGCTGCTCACTTTACGTATACAATATGATTTATATCATCTTCTCCATAGCTGCTTTCACCTTACTCATACTGTCACGAAGTTCAATTCGGCATCCTTCCTCTTCCTCCGCTGCCAGAAGCTTTCCAAACACCTCCTCCAACGCATGAATGCTATTGTACCTCGTCCATTCTGCCAGCTCTTCACATACCTCTTTACGGTAAACTTCCAGGGAACCATAAACACTGTCGTCAATCCCTTCATGCGCCGGCAGTTGTACAGATTGTCCGTTGAAACGCCCCAAAAATGCACGTAGTTTCTCTGGAGTCAGCACATTGGCCTTCACCGCTGTCCTTGCAAATATGCTTTCCAGATAAGGAATATCATCCCATTTTGCAGTACCAATCTGGGAGCTGTGGCTTCCATAGCCCTCCACTGGGCCATTATCCCAGATATTGATCTGAAATCGCTTATCCTCTGCAAAGGGAAGGACACCGTCCGCATTGGGATCTGTGACGAGGATACGTTCCACACTTGTCTCATCTTCCGGCAATCTTTCCTCCAAAGAATACTTTAATTTTCCGGGATTGGTTTCCGGCAATCTGCTGTCAAAATCCTCAGGTAGGGATTCACCTGGCTTGGCATAGGTAAACTGTTTCGTTATCTGATCGATTGGTACCAGAACATCAGAGGTATTATGATTTACCATCAACGGACTGCTAAACCATTCTGTCAATGCCACCGGTGATAAGGCCTCCCAGCGACCAATGTCTTCCACATCAGGGAAATTGTTCAAAAGTGGTGTAAAAATCCCAGCCAGACCTGCCAGAAAAGGAATCGGCAGCGCTGCCAGCCTCTGCATCACTTCTAAAGGTTCTTTCTTTTCATTGGAAGGCTGCTCCACCTGTCCATTCTCTGCTGCAAGCTTTGCCAGTGCCATCAGGTTCAGGCGGTTTGCCTTCTGGAAGTACTGATGAAAATTAAAGTAAACATTGGTAATCGGTCCATTCGCAACAGAACCGCAGATGCCCAACTGCAATGCATGCAGCATCAGCGTCATATATCCACCAGCGCTTCCGCCCACCAGCGCAATCCTGGTTTTATCAATCTCCGGCAAATGACGCAGTGTATAAAGTGCAGCATTGTTGAATACCAGATCATCGTCTGTTAGCTGGGCATTATAATTATCATTAAATTCTGCGGGAGAAGCCACCGCCCAGCCCTTTTTCAAATATTTCCTCAGTTCATACGCATCTTCACCCATCTCATAATGGGGTACATAGATCAACGGCATCGGCTGCTTTACGCCCATCGGCAGAAACATCTGCATCAGACGCATCTCTACTTTCTTTTCCTTTGAAATATAATGCACCTCCAGCCGCCTTTTCTCTACATTCTCCAGCGGTGCCGGCGGCTCCTTGGGCTGTGCCAGCATTGCTAGCACCTTAGCAAAATCCATTTTTTCCTGTTTCATTTTGTCCTCCATCCCATCATCCTTGTGTAAGATATCATTTTTTTATTCAAACCGAGCCTTCTTATCTGCAAAAACTTTGTTGATTTGGAATTAGGCGCAGCGATTTATCCAAGACTTCAATCTCCTCTGCCGGAATATCAATCGACTTCATAAAACTTCCGATCGTCATCATTTTAAGCAAAGGCCCGGTACCTTCGGTATGTCCAAGAAGTGCAACGAAAGCTGCATTCACCTTTTGATAAACCCCTGATAAAAGCTCCTGAACTTGAGCTGGTTGATCCATTAAATGCTCGATTGTACATTCCGTAGATAAAAACTCCTCATTGTTACCATTTAATTTGCCTGGGCAAGCCGGATCCGTCATGCCACTTGGCGTCAGCTGACCCATAACATCTTCAAGCCATTCGATACTATTCTTTACCCAGCCTGGTACTCTGCTGCAGAGCTTACCACTATTTAAGTTTGGCTCTCCTGTGGAAAAGCCATGCTGCGGTCTTCATTTAAATTGATCTCATAGGTCTTCATTTTTATTTCCCTCCTCTATATGCAGCTTCTCTGCTTTGTTTATCTTATAAGATTTTATATCATAAATATCCTCTTTCATCTTTTCCTATTTTTACTTATTTGTTCTAAATTTACTTTCAAAAACTTATTAATGCGATGATATACAGGTAATTATGAAATCAATTCTTTTACTGTTATTGACATATCAGTTTAACACTTGCAGGTTCGAAGCCATCACTATTCTATCAGTTGATGCTGGATTTCAATATCCTCTCCTACTTTCTTCCACTGAACCTTAATCATTCCCTTAGGTGTAATAACTTCTCCTTTAGCCCAGGTAAAATGACCAGGCACCGGCTTCACCTCCAGCTCTTCAAAGCCAGGCTTTGTCGGACGAACTCCAAGTATTACAGCAGGTAACTCATAAAGAGCCAAGGCTCCCCAGGCATGGCAATCACTTCTCTGCCCGACCGGATCCTCTACACATGTTGTCAGATTATTCTTTACCATATCACGCCATACATCCCATAACTCATTGGTATATTCGTAGAGATTACATTTTTCTAAAGCACGGTACAGATAGTATGCCATAGCAACAGAACACTGGGTATAATCCTGCTTGTTTTGTATGGTCTTTAAGAGATTTTCTCTCCCCTGCTCCAACGGGGTCGTATCGGTCAGAATTGCAAATACCTGACAATGCTGGCTGTATTCATCAATGCCAGGACCGTCCTGAATCATCCCGTTATTTCCAGTACAATACTTTCTAACTGCTTTCTTTACTTTCCCAGCCCGCTCTATGTATTCATCAGCAATTGCGTCTCTTCCGGCAAAGGAAGCCATTTTAGCAGCATGTTCCAGTCCCATGATGTATAGCAGACTTTCCATTGTGATCGGCCCTGATAGCATTGCGGAGGGTACGCCTGACGTTGCATCCCACTGAGCAGTCCAGTCAATAAATGACCACGCAGTATCCCGGAATAACATTCCACCAATTTTATCGACTATCCCTTCCTTGGTAAGATGTGTATGGAAATACCCCAGTATACCATCAATCGTTGTCAGATAAGAACGGATCAGCTTTTTATCACCGAAGTACATCATATGGTCATATAGCATCATAATATAATAAATAGAAAATCCAGGGATGATAAAGAAAGTATGATTTGGATAGCAACAGCTAGTCATACCATCATAACGTTGTGACCTTCTGAAATCGTCAAAGCACTTGCGTGCCAGTCTGTCATCAGCGGAAGTCATATAAGTATAAAGAATTTGTGATCTTGTATCCATGGCATACTGAAGCTGCTCATAGAAGGGACAATCTTCATATGTCTCATGCATACATCTTCTCAAGCTTCTCTCACTAATGTCCCATATTGCTTCCATGGATTCATCTGAGGTCTTTACCCAGGTCTTAACTTCCAATGGATAACCTGTCTCCTGGTAATCAAAGCTTTCTATTGTTAATGGTTCCTCCGCTGTTATGATCTCAAGCTGGATAAAACGGAAGGTTCGGAACCAAAAGGGTTCATAAACCTCTGTCTCACCGTTTTGACCTATTCCGGCTACTTCATAGGTATCTGTATATCCACGTAGATGACCATTTTTATAATCTAAACGATCTCCTTTCCTCAGCATTGAGGACTTTGGAGCATCCGGTTCTTCTGGCAGAACGTACGCTTCCGACTGTAGTATTTTGATTTTTGTTCCCTTTCCACCGATGACAGAGAGCTTTAGAAAACCTGTCATCAACTCTCCGGCATTTATTTCAACAACTTCTTTCGAATTTGGCAAAATAGTAACCGCTTCTGCTCCAGATAGCATGTTATTCCATTCTAATTCATTTGCTTTCGAATTTCTAATTACAAGGATACCTTCGAGCTTTCTGGGAATCTTATTCATATATGGTATCGTTCTGGCATGAAGATTAGCAGGACTTCCTGCCTTATTTACTATAATTTTCCAGGATAGTGCTTCTGCTGACAGCCAATTACTATCCTCATAATTATCCTTCATCCATCCAAAAGTATCAGGATTACCGGATGCTTCTTCCAGGATATATAGGTGTGACAGTACCATACCTTCCGGAAGTATCTTAACCTTCGACTCTCTTAAGCATTTCCAGCTCTCGTCGGTAGATAAGCTGATAACCTTTCCATATTCATCCTGATATTCTCCAACAACATAGAGTCCTGGTGTATCTGTACGAAATATCGAGCTATTACCTTTAGAACGTTCCAAAGGATAGCGAAGAACTATTACGGCCAGAATATTCTTTCCTTGGGTAAGATGTGGCGCCAAATCAACGGTGTCATAATACCAAATCTGATTGTCCCCTTTGCTCGGTCCAATCTCAATTAGTTTTCCATTCACATATAATTTATATCTTGAATCAGCCGATATCTGTATTTCTAATTTCTCCGGAACCTTATGAAGGTCAACCTCCTTACGAAAATAGATGATTCTTGGTTCTTCCTTATCCTCTGCATTCCAGCCTGGAATCCAGATCCAATTTGTTTTAAACATATCAATTCTCCTCACATAATCCCAAATGATATCGTAGCACAGCACCTCAGCAATTTCTCGCCAGTTTCTGCATATTCTATCCTCGTATCTACTCTCCGTCCAGCAAAGCTAGGCCAATGTTTTTTGTTTTCCCATTTACGGCATTCATGATCCATTCCGCTACAGTAACTCCATCCACTCTACGATGCAAGGCATGATCATTGGCAATCAAAGTGTGTTCTGTAAGTTCCAACTCCGATGGGATATTTTTGTCTGGTTCCGCAAAGAAATAGAATATCATCTCTGGTATGTCATAACAGAATTTCTGATGGATTTCTTTCAGGTAATTCTGAAATTGAATGCCAGATTCCTTTGTGAATTCCAATGTACCGGTATCGATATAGTTCTGGTACTGGGTCAGTAAACAGTCACGGGTAGATGTCAAGTATAAATATTTCACCGTGGAACCGTATTTCTCGTAGAGTGCCTTTAAACCATCATAACTGAAATCCCTTGTTTTCAACCTGTCTGCGATGTGGGCCGGGGACTTCCAAAGCTCCACTGCAGGCTTATGCCAGTCATACAGCAGGATGGCACTGTCGACACAACAGGTGATGTTCCCACATTCCGGGTAATAGGATATCACATCATCTGCCAGGATCGATGCGGCAAAACCACCTGCGGAATAGCCGGTTACCAAAAGACTCTCCGGGTTAGGGATCCACTTTTTGGTAATGTCCATCAGTTCCCTGAAATGAGTGTAGCCGTGAAAATGAGCTTCGATCACATCTCCGTCACCGTCCACAAAGCTACCATCTCCCGTACCCGTGTGGAAATCTCCGGAAGCGTAGCTGACGCACAGCACGGACCAGTCCGAAAAGGGATTTTCGGCCGCACAGCCGCCAATTCCGTTGTCGGTAGCTCCGTAACTGGTGATGTCCACATCATCAAAATAAAAATTCTGGGTTCCCTCGTACAGGATGCCGTTTGGCCGAGCTGCCGTGTAAGTGTCGACAGCAACTCCACCACCTTCAAACAGGACCATCAGATTGTTTTCCGTGCCAATTTTCAAATATCCATAATAAGGTTTCCCACAGCTGCAGATACAACCTGGCAAAGAAACTTTATACCAAGTACCGCACTCCGGTTTTTCCGGAAGTTCTGGGCGCTGCATGGCCATTGCAGTATCATACCATTTCTGCTGTTCTTCCGTTAGTGCTTTGAACTTCATCTTCTGCTCTCCTCTCTTCCCATTCGATTAGCATAGTGCCCTATGGAGCAATTATAACTTCTGCACATTTCCTCTCGTAATACCATTTTCATTAAAAGCATCAATCCTAACGTAATAGCTTTCTCCCGTAATCAGCGCACCAATTCGCACATTTGTACCAAAAAGCGTACGGCTATGGTAAAGTTTTTCTGGATCATGCCCCCACAGGATTTCATACCCCAATGGGCGGCTCTTACCGGTCTCTTCCAGAATCTCCACGTCCATATCAAGGTCTCCAACGCGTGTGATTTTATAATTGGCAGCCACCGGTCTTTCTCCAGTTCCGATGCCGAAAACACGCAGTCCGGAGATGCATGGAATCTGCTCATATGGAGCAGCAATATCGGCCAGCTTCAGATAGCGCAACGTCAGTCCGTCTTCCCATACAATCAAATCATGAGGAAGATCAGTTTGTACCGCTGATTTATCCACTACCACAAACCAGTTTTCTCCGTCCTGGGAACCCAAAAGCTTCCACTGGGTCGGATAGGTCCGGTCTTCGATATAGCGGGTGATTCCCTTGGATTCGTCGCGGCACTCCAGATAGAGCCCCTCGTCGGCAAAATTAATCTGGACTGCGTGAACCGCATAGTTTTCTCCCAGATCCAGCTGCAGCCACTCTTCCCGGCTATTTGTGGAAGGCTTCCACCAGGTTTGTATATTTTCCTGAACGGCATTCCCAGCCGGATGGGCCTCGTTTTCTGAGGAAGCAGTTGCTGCTTTTCCGGCGCTGAGCAGCATCCATTCCGGCTCCGCCCAGGGATCCATCCTGCCTCCGGCCACTTTTTTCGGCCAGTCACCATAGCGCTGATTACAGAACAGCTCTCCGTCGGCATCAAAACCCGCCGGCCACAGGCCCACACGGCGCTCAAAAATATGGTTCAAGCTGATTCGCATGGTTGCTGTATGCCAGAAATTACCGGACAGATCCTCCATGGAAGAACCATGCCCAGCACCTGGACAAAAACCGCCGGGATGATAGGAATAGGGGTTGTTTCGTTGCAATTTAAATGGTCCAAGGGGGCCTTCCCCTACATACACACCGTTGCCATAGGTATTAAACTCCGTACCGGCAAAGGCATATTGCAGGTAGTATTTGCCTTCATGCTTATCCATCCAGGCTCCCTCAATAAAGGGCTGCTTTTCCGGCGTGATGGCCGGGATGGAATTGTCCTCGCCGATTCGCTCATATCCCAGTTCTTTTGCACGCCCGGCGATCAGTTCTATGGTCTCACCGATAGGATTCATGGTTGTCGGATCCAACTCAGTTCCATAGATTGGGGTATTGTTCGAGCATCCCCAGTAAAAATAGATCCGTCCGTCGTCATCGATAAACAGATTGGGATCCCAGTACGGGAAATTCCCCGGGATCTTTTCATAAGGGCCGTTTAAAATATCTTTGGTACGATACCGATCGCAGTTCTGCAAAAAACTGGAAGCGCAGAAATAGACATAATCACCTATGACGCGCACATCAGGAGCATAATCATACAAGGGAAGTTCATCCGGCAGTCGATAATTTTCCCAATGGGCTAAATCGTCCGATACCCATACATCCAGTGACATGGAAACAAAAATATAGTACTTCCCTTTGAAACAGATCATGGATGGATCAGCTGCTTCCCGCCAGGCAGGTGCCTGCCCTGCCTTCTCCTTTTTTTTCGGAATCTGGTACCGGTAATTGACATTCAGTGGATTACAATAGTATTTCATAATGTAGTACCTCCTCATTCTGTGTCTTTTCTTGGGTTTTAGTATATTCGGTCAGAATTATCGCTTCCTGATGGTACGGAAGAGGGAGATCTGCAGATGCAAATCTCCCTAATTCCAACTGAGCTAACTTATCAGTTATTTTTCAACCAATCGTCAAACTGTGCCTGTTTGTCTGCGATTACTTCGTCAATTCCATTCCGTTTCAGCTTTTCCATAAACTCGGGATAGACCTTATCCGGATCCACAGACCCTGTCTCCAGGGCTGCGCGGTATTCTGAAAGAACCGCATCCAGCGCTGTAATCTGATTTGTCATATTTGTTGCGTCATAGAAGAAACCTACTCCCTTTGTCTTGTTACTCAAACCTTCATTTTCCCATGCATCATATTGTGCATCAAGCTCCGGGTCAGGTTCTCCGGCGGTCCAGAGGAGCTTCTGATTTCCATATACACCGATAGCCACATACTTTGCCTCTTCCTTTGGTTGAACTGCTGTACGCTCCTCGTTAATAAATTCATAATTTTCGCCTTCAATACCGTACATTAGCGTATTGTAGACATAAGAATCACTGTAGAGCAGATCCAGAAAACGCATTGCCGCTTCCGGATGCTCAGAAGTAACGGGAATCGACATAAAACCACCCACATTCGATATTGCCTTTGAATATTTCACCGAAAGATATAAGCAAGAAATCTCTTTTCCAGTTTGCGCTTCGTAATTTCTTACTAGTCCCAGGTCTCCGCTGTTCCACATCATCAGACAGTTATCCGGATCAGTGGTCATAGAACCTGCCTGAGTTACATCTGTCGTTGCAGCATCCTTTAGGATCAGCCCTTTATTATACCAGTCCCGCATTACTTCGATATATTTTTTATATCCATCTGTTTCAAAGTAATTAACGATTTCTGTTGAATCCAATCCTACGATAACGCCAGAGGTAAGACTTGCACCAAGCGGATCATTAATAAAGGACAGATCCGATCTCGGCATTGATCCGTAGACACCTGCATAAGCATTCGGAAACTTCTCTTTGATTGCTTTTGCAACCTTATCGATATCGTCCATCGTAACGACCTGTCCGTCCTTATACCCCAAGCCTGTCGCTTCCAACGCATCTGTATATACATACAGGGCTCCAACCGTACCTACTGCCGGACGTCCGGTAACATTAATACCATAGACCTGTCCGGTATTATTGGGGTCATACATGGGATAGCCATCTGCTGCAAGCTTTTGGATTGTCGGGGCATTGTCAAGATACTCATCCAGCGGCTGAATCATATTCATCTGAATAAACGGTGTGACCGGCACAAAAGCGATGGGCATAAGATCAAAGGCCTCGCCGCCTCCAATCCACATGGTATACTGGGAGGCGCTGTCAAAAATAGATACCTGCCGGAATGAGATCTCTACGCCGATCTTATCTCTGGTATAAGCATTGATCGTTTCTGCCACCTTATCCATGTAGGGATTATCTGTCCCACCGGTCATCCATGCCATCACAACAGGTTCAACCTCCCCTGTCCAGCCCTCTGGTGTGTCTGTAGGAGCTGCTGGTTCCTCATCCGGGTTGTTTACAGCTTCTGTGGGGCTTACCGTTTCTGTGGTGTCATTCTTTTTTGGGCTGCATCCCATAAGTGTAGCTGCAGCCAGCACAGCTGCAAGTAAAACTGCTAATACTTTTTTCATTTCATTAATACCCTCCTTCTTTAATGATTTCATTTTATTCTGTTTTTTAAAGACTTTCTTTAGACAATTCCAACTCCGACTTGTCTAAATTCACCTTTATCACATTTAGCACTACAGGTTCTGATTTCTTCGAATCAGCCTTTCACTGCCCCCATGGTAATTCCACCTTCAAAATATTTCTGGAAGAATGGATACGCAAGCACAATCGGAATGATTACAATTACGGAAACTGCCATACGGATTCCGACCGTCGGAATGTCAGTGACTGGAATCTTTAATTCCGAATGGCTCGCAAAGTACTGTGCACTATTATTAATCTGGTTCAGTAATAATTGAATACTATTCAGCTTTGAGTCCGTAATAAAGTAAAGGCCATTTGTCCAGTCATTCCAGTATCCAATTGCAGTCAGCAATCCGACCGTTGCAAGAATCGGCTTTGAAAGAGGAAGAATAACGGTTGTATAAATGCGCAATAAGCTTGCTCCGTCAATTTTCGCAGCCTCCTCCAATTCTCCCGGAATACTGTTCTTAATATAATTTCGAACTAAAACAACATTAAAGCCATTTAACAATAAATTAGGAACAATCAATGCAAAAATTGTGTTTTTGATATTGATAATGTTCGTGTAGGTAATGTATGTCGATACAATTCCTCCATTGATTAACATGGTTAAAAGAATCATGACAAAGATAAACTTGCCACCTGGCAGATCCTTGATCGAAAGTACATAGGAGGTCATAGAAACGAGAATCAATGACACAATCGTTCCGGATACTGTCGTGATAATCGTCACCATATATGCCCTGAAAATTTGCTGTCCCTCCTGGATCAGGTATGCATAAGCATCCAGGCTCATAAGCTTCGGAAAAAACAAATATCCGTCCGCCATAATAGAGCTTTGCTCCTGCAGTGAAGATGAAACCAAAAGCCAAAACGGCGCAATTGCAAGTATTGCCAAAATAATCATGACAATATGCGCAATGCCTGTTATTATTTTTTCTTGTTTCGAACGAACGCTTGTCATTATGCCCTCCTTTAAAATAATGCATCTTCCTTACTGATCTTCGAGATGACCAGATTACTGATCAGGACCAATGCGAATCCAACCACTGCCTGTGCAACCGATGCCGCAGACGACATCATAATATTATTCTGGTTCATGAGGGCATTGTACACGTATGTATCGACCGTCTGCGTCACAGAATAAATCGCTCCGCTGTTTTTCGGCACCTGATAAAACAGCCCAAAATCTGAGTTAAAGATCTTCGAGATCCCCAGAATAACCATCATGATAACAGTCGGCTTTAAGAATGGCAGTGTGATATAGCGAATCTGCTTTAGCTTCGATGCTCCATCGATCTTCGCCGCCTCATAATATTCTGTACTAATTCCTAAAATTGTTGCCAGATATAGAACCATGCTAAAGCCGATGCCCTTCCATTGATGGACAAAGGTTAATATAAAGGGCCACCACTGCTTTTCCTGGTAAAAGGAGACCGTATTCCCCGTCAGCGGTTCAATGATTGACTTATTGATAAAGCCATAATCTGCGGATAAAAAATTATATACCAACGAGCTTACTATAACCATACTCATCAAAAATGGCAGCAGGATCGATGTCTGATATATCTTTTTTGCCGCTTTACTACGAATCTCATTAAAAAGAATGGCAATCGTTATAGAAAATACAACACCCAGAAAAATAAATACCAGGTTATAAAGAATCGTATTTCTCAAAATCGGCCCCATATTTCCGGATGCAAACAAAAACTTAAAATTGTCAAATCCGGTAAATGGACTTTTTAAAATACCAAGCTTGAAATCCAGCTTACGAAACGCAATCGTAATTCCGTACATCGGAATATAGTTGTTAACAATAAAGTATGTTATTCCTGGAAGCAGCATCAAATACGCCGGAATGTACTTTTTCCAGTTAATGTGTTTTCTTCTTATCTTTACTTTATTAGCTTCTGTCATTTCCACTATCCTTTCATGATGTTAAATTTTCTTTCTGACTATATCTTATATGAAATCAAAAAAAAATGATTTAGACAAATTCAACTCAGAATTGTCTAAAATCACTTTTTTACTCATCCTTACTTTTCATCATCCTCCGATACTCCCTCGGTGTCATGCCATAATGCCGTTTAAAAAGCTTTGAAAAATAAACATAATCAAAATATCCCACTTCGTCCGCAATCATAGTGACGGTCTTATTGGAATTTTTCATCATGCTTTCCGCAAGCGCAAGCCGATGCTCTGTAATATAATCCATCACAGTCGTTCCGTATTTTTTCTTAAAGGACCGGGTCAGATGATTCTGGGAAATATAGGCCATCTGCGCCATCTGTGCTACAGACAGCTCCTCATTAATATGCTGGTCTATATATTTTCGTACTGCTTCAATCACATCCGACTCTTCTTCGGATGAAATCGTCTTTGCATAATCTTCCCCCAAGGTACGCAGCTTGGTGTCCGACCGGCGGTTCAGCACTTCCTTGACGGCCTTCGGAAGCAGCCCTGCCATCACATCTGCCGTAGCCGGTTTCAGCATATAGGCATAACAATGAAGCGCGACCGCCCGCTGCGCAAATTCAAACTCATTATGTGCCGACAAAATGATCTTTATCGTATTCGGGTAATGCTCATTGATCCACAGGATGAGATCCAGCCCACTGCCGCCGGGCATTTCGATATCGCATAGTACAATATCAATCTGCTTCTCTTTCATAATATTCTGGGCTTCCTTCATACCATTTGCAAAATAAACATTGTCGATATTAAATTCCGCATAGTCCACAGTCACCCTCATCATGTCGATCACAATCTGTTCATCATCAATAATCAGTAAATTAATCATACCATTCCCTGCTTCATTTTTACCTCTATTCCTGCGCATGTTTCTGCGCATCCAAAGTTTATGCTGAGGATGACCCAGGCACAAACTTTTTAGGTTGAAAGTGTATTTCTTTCAACCTTCTTCGCCCTGTTCCTTCTTACGGATGGCACGTGCCATTGCTTGCTTTTCTATTGGATGTTCCGGAAGATTGATAAAAACTTGCGTTCCCTGGCCTTTATCGCTGATAATGTTCAGTTCATAATCTTCCCCATAATAGTAATCCAGCCGTTTTCGTACACTCCAGATGCCCACATGTTTTCCGGTCGTATTTTCTACAATCCTCCCTTCCCGGATCGTCCGTAATATTTCCTCATCCATGCCGCTACCTGTGTCAGCAATAGAAATGCAAAGCCGTTCATTCGCCTTATGGACATTGATCAGAATTTCAATGATACAATCCGGTGATAAGGCATATTTAATCGCATTTTCTACAAAGCCCTGAATCAAAAGCTGGGGCAGCTCCAATCCCTTTGAGTCTTCGGAGACAGAGCAGACACTTGTAAATTTATCCGTTAAACGAATTTTCTGAAGCCTTAAATAGTCTTCAATAAAAGCCATTTCTTCACTCACTGTAACAATCGGGGAATTCTTCCGCATTGCATATTGGAAATATTTCATTAAGAGTACCGTAAATTCAGCTGCTTCTTCATGCCGTTCTGTCCGGATGAGGCTGTAGACTACATTCAAGGAATTCAGAAGCATATGCTGATTGACCTGAAGATATGCATTGATCGTCTCCGTCTGAAGCTTTCCGATCTTCTGCTCATAGGAAGCAATCGTCATATGATTGATCTCTCCAACCATGTGATTAAAGCTTTTTGCAATATAATACATCTGGTAGGTTCCGTAATGCTCCGGAATCCGATGGTCAAGATTCCCCTCCTCTACGGCCTTCATGGCATCCGCCAATGCATATAGCGGTCTCATAATGAGATGCCTGGCCAAAATATAGAGCAAGGGAAGCACTGCAATACTGATAAACGCAAAGGAGTAAAATAGATAGACGACCGGCGGATAAAGACGCCGCACTTCACTTGGCCGGACACTATATACGATCTGGTAGTCCGTTGATTTTATATCTGCCGTAACGTAGATACCGCCTTTTTGATAAAGCTCCGGCTCCTCGGCCTTCGTTGCTCCCGTGTCCGGATAGGAGGCAATCACGTTGCCGGAATAATCCATATAATATACATTCCCTATATATTCATTACAGTTCTCATAGCATTGTCGTAATAGGGAGTCCACATTCATAAAATAGCCGAAGGAGAAATAAGGAAATGTATAATGGATCGCAATATACATCTGCCCATCTGCTGAAAAAGGATGGTATCCTCCTACATATCCAGCCGCATCATCCTGAGCCAGCTGTTCTATCCTCTGCCTTGCCTCATCTGAAATCTTACTTTTTGTATTAAAAAAAGCGACAAAATCCTTCGTTTTATCATAGAGATAGCATGACGTAAAGGTATATGGATCGTAAGGCAGATTACTTAAGCTCTCTTTCAGCCTGAGGTCTGTCATGATAGAATCCGTCGCATCCCCCTTGGAAAGGGCATAAATATTATTCGCGATAACATCGGATACAAAAGCCTCCTGCAGCCTCCGGTTATAATAATCTACCTGGCGCGTGAAAATATCTAACTGACCTTGAAATGACTGGGCTAAATTTTCCTGGTAAGCCTTCCCGATGGCGTATACTGCGGTAATCGAAAACACATTAACCGGAATGATGATCATACACAAAATAAACATCCAACGGCTCATGAGCCCATGCCACAGCAGACGGAGCCTGAATCTGATTTTCTTTCGCATTCCTGTTCCCCTGTATCATAATTAAAAAATTTCGGTGCCATACAACTACTTAGATATGGTTCTCCGAAAAGGCTTCAAATAATCTGCCGTTCCTGGCTGCTCCTGATTCAATGATTCTTTTCTTAATTAAACCACAGTTCTGACGAATCGTCTGTTTCATATTTAATATTCTTGTTCCATTTCTATTCTAGTTTTGTTATAATGAGATTACCTTACCCACACCAAAAAGGGAGAAATCATATGAAGATTACAGAGAAATACCTGGAAACAGTTATCAACATTACGAAGCTCCACCATGAAGAAAATGAATTACGACGTATTCCCATGGAGACTGAGAAGGGATTAATGGATAAAATCCGCCTGGGAAAATACAAAGAACTCCAGCTTTCCAACCTCAGCCAGATCGATGACAGGCTTATTCCAATGATAGAGAGCCCACGAACCCGTTCTACCTATCTCGTGGTATCGGCTATCGCCTTATTTTCCAGGACTGCCATAGAAGCCGGGGTAAAGCCTGATGATGCCTTTGACTTATCCGACGGTTTGCTGTGGCTTCTTTCCCAATCCAAAACTTCACATGAAATCTATCATCTCTATCAAATAGCTGCCGTTAGCTTTGCAAAAAAAGTCCATCAGCTAACTGACCAAAAAAATTCCTATCAGTTGAGAAGAGCCCTCAATTACATCAGCAATCGAATTTACCAGAAAATCACCTTAGAGGAGGTCGCATCCCATCTGAATTTATCTTCTAACTATCTCTGTACCTTATTTTCCAGAGAGATGGGAATTTCCATTCATAATTACATCCAAAGAGAGAAGACCGCCATCGCTTGTAATTTATTGATGCACACAGACCGGCCCCTCTCCGACATCGCTACTTATCTTGGGTTTCAGACACAGAGCAATTTCTCAAAGGTTTTCCGGAAGTGGCAGGGCATGACGCCTACGGAATACCGTTGCAAGGAATACAGGGAGGTTTATTGACCTCCCTGTATTCTGTCTATGGAAATACTCCAGAATACCATTTCTGTTCCTCTCCACCGAACTTGAAAGACTCTATCACATAATAACTCATATAGTTAAATGCATCATATACATTTGACTTTCCGCTTGCATTGGCACCATAAATAGCCGCCACCTTTAGCAGCTTGTCATTAGCAATGTCTACTACATGGTCTTCGTGTTCCGTTATTTTAGTCGCTGACAGGTCTAGAAATATAACTATATTTTCTCCAATGACTTTTCATCCAAAAGAAAGTCAATCATGTTAATCTTCTTATATCCTTTCTCCAAATTAGTAAATGGATCATTATCCATAGTAATCAAAATCTTTTTATAACCATCGTCAAGATTTTTAAAAGCCCCTAGCTCTCGTTCTTTCGTTGCAGGTTCTATTACAGAATAGGATACCTGAATATAATAGATATTGTTCATATCCTTTGCCATAAAGTCAATCTCTTTGCTGCTGTTGCTTCCGATATCTACAATATAGCCCCGACTCACCAGTTCCAGGTAAACAATATTTTCAATCGTATGAGTTGGCTCAATCTGCCTATAATTAAGTAATGCATTCCTGAGTCCAATATCACACACGTAATATTTGTGCAGCGTTTTCAGATAAGCCTTTCCCTTAATATCATACCGCTCCACCTTGTAAAAAAGGAATGCATCGCAGAGATATTCCAAATAACTTCCAATGGTTTTATGGTCAACATTAGTAAATCCATTGCTCCTTAAGGTATCTGCTATCTTTCTGCTAGATACGTAAGAGCCGATGGACGAGCATAAGAGCTGCACCAGTGCTTCAAAAGCTTCTCTGTTTCGGATTCCATGCCTTTCAACAATATCATTAATTTCAACCATCTCCGCCACCATATGCAGGTAATTCTTTTTCAAAATCGGATCGTCTTCCTGCAACAGATAAGGCATCCCACCATATAACATGTATTGGTTAAACAACTGATATTTATCAGTTTTATAAAAATCGTAGCTTTCTCTGAAGCTAAAGGGGTATACTCTAAGTTCAATCCCTCTTCCTCTAAACTTTGTATTGATATCGGATGACAAGAATTCTGAATTGGAACCGGTGATATACACATCACAGTTAAAATCGCGCTTGATGCCATTTACCACATCTTCAAAACGGTTTACCAGCTGTACTTCATCTAAGAAGATATAATATCTTCCCTTATCTTTAATCTGTCCTTCAATTTTCTGGTACAGTGCACGCGCTTCCAACAAATCCTCATTTTTGATGTTGTCTAACGCAATCTTAATAATATGGTCTTCAACGACTCCTATTCGTATCAATTCATCATAATAAAGTTCAAAAAGCAATGTAGATTTGCCGCTTCGGCGTATACCAGTAATGATTTTTACAATATCTTTGTCCTTTTGCTTAAGTAAGAAGTCGATATACTTTTCTCGCCTAATCGCCATGTAATCCCTCCATTTTTTCTATTCCCCAAAAATACTTTTTTCAAGAGTTTGGGGAATATCATGGTCTTATTATACATAGTATTTCCTACTTTGTCATTAATAATTGAAAGCAAAGATTTCTTTTTTATGATAATCGGTTACTGTTCACTTCGATGTCATTAACCTTAAATTAATAAACTCAACCTTCGCACATGGATTTTGGCTCTCGGCTCTCCACGGATAGTACATAAGTATCAGCTCTTTCTTTTTTAAATGCAAATTGTTAAATACATAAATCTATTCTTTTTCTACTTAATAATGCGATTAGGTGCATTAAATTCTGCTGTAATATTCCTCGGGATAATGTTCCCTTTTCTATCGCTTTAACTATTGGTGTAACGAAAGTATCATCCGGGCTTCCAGGTGCAATCCAACTCACACCCGCTCTGATCAGACCATCCATTCCCTGATCGCCATAACCATTCCAATCGGTCATTACATAGCCTGTAAATCCCATCTCATTTCGCAGTATTCCCTTTAGGAGTGCCGGATCATCGGAGCAATACATGCCATTGGCTGCATTGTATCCCGTCATCACTGTATCTGGCATCTTCACAGCAAAAGCATATTCAAAGGCTGCCAGATATAGTTCCCTTGCAGTACGTTCCGTCATGATGCTGTGATTTTGATTCCTCATAGTCTCAGCATTATTCGCAAAGAAATGCTTCATACAACCAGAAATACCCGTTTCCTCAATACCTCGGCACTGCTGGCCTGCCATTCGTCCGGTTAGCAACGGATCTTCGCTGAAATATTCCGTATGGCGGCCACATAGAATGTTCCTCTGGAGATTCAGCGCCGGGGCTAAGATACAGTGCATTCCCATGGCTTTTGCTTCCTCCGCAATTGCCACACCCTCCCGATACAGCAAATCCTCATTCCAACTGGCGCACATGGTTGCAGACACTGGGAATCCAATATTTGGCTCATTAAGGTTTAGACCATTGTTACCATCAGAGAAAAAATAATCTGGAATCTCATATTTTTCTAAATCACCGCTGTTGAACAGCGTACCGGCAAATCCATTGTCGCCCACACCCCAACCAGTCTTTCCACCAACGGTGAGCCGAGCCAGTTCATAATCCGACATCTGCCCTACAAAGTCTTCTGCAAGACTAGAGTTCGCTACTACCTCTGGGAAAATAATCAGTCGGTCAGGTCTTTTCAATTCGGAAACCGAATCTTCCTTGATCCGTCTTGTTCCAAAGGGAAGTATTTCACTCGTATGGGCTTTTGTATCCGTTCCAATTGGATATGTTCCATCCGGATCATACTTTGAAAGTTCCTTTACTGGAATAGGAGCAGGAATTCGTGCACCTACTTTTTTTAGAACCTGCGTTTCAGACATCATGACAGAACCAATTATTTCTTCTCCCAGGTAGAATATAATCTCACCTGCTTCCAAAATCCAAGTTCCTGTCTCTTCATCAAAGGATCGTAAGCTATCCTTCTTAATCTCCAGACAAATACTCTGCTTCTCATTAGGAGCAAGTTCCTTTGTTTTAGCAAATGACACCAACCGTCTGGCTGGCTGTTCCAATCTGCCCTCTGGCAGCTTTGCATAAAGTTGAACAACTTCCTTTCCAGGAACATTGCCTATGTTGGTGACGGTAACTTCTACGGTATTGCCCTTTAACATCCCAACCGTTCTAAAGCTGGTATAGCTCAATCCATGACCAAAACGAAATGCCGGCTTTTTCCCAAAGGTATCAAAATATCGATAGCCCACATAGAGCCCTTCCTCGTAAACCGTGGTAATAAATTTTGCATCAGGGCAGGTTTTCTTTACCTCTGGTAAAGTGAGGAAATTCTTAGCTGACGGATACTCACCGTAGTCCTTTGCCCAAGTACAGACAAGTTTTCCAGAAGGGGTTTGTGTTCCCTCTAAAAACTCCGCTAATGCCCTTCCACCCGCCATTCCGGGAAGTCCAACCAGCAGCACTGTGTCCACATGCTCCATCCAGCCGGTCTCAATGGGGTACGCCACGTTTAATACTGCGACAGTTTTAGAAAATGCTTTGGATACACCTTGAATGAGTTCCTTTTCTTTCTCGGTCAAGTAATAACCGCCCTTATCCGGCAGGTTATCATGTGCCTCCGAACTAGTACGAGAAATAAATACAACCGCAGTATCACTTTTCTCTTTGGCACGCTCCAACATTTCCTTTGGAGGCAGGATATTTTCTTCGTCAGAATAAAAATCATATAGTTCCTCATTAAGTATCAGGGAACTGTATTCTTTGATACCTTCTTTTACTCGTATGGAATAACGGGGATTTATTTTCCCTGCACCAAGGCAGCCTGAACGAAACACCACAGCACCTGCGCCAAAGACATTGACTGCCGCCTCATTTCCAAGGGGAAGGGCATGGTTCTCATTTTTCATTAGTACTGCCGTTTCCCTTGCCGCCTCTAGAACAATTTCATCATGCTCAGCCCAGACCTCACCTGGTTTATGCTGTGGCAAAGTGGTCAATGTAAAGGTAAATTCCGGGATTTCCACACCTTCGGTATCAAAGGCACCAGTATAACAAATTGCATAGGCACGATCGTAATCCTTAAGGTATTTTCTTGCCTTTATCCCAATCATCTGCCCGAACATTGGCATCATCGGCGGAATTATGGGTGCCTCTGTTTTTTCACCATCTATATAGACCATACCCGGCCTTGCCGGATCGATGGTCTTACTGGATACAAGGCAGTACATCCCTGTGAACATCAAATTTACCATACAAAACCGGGGATCCATGTCGTCAATGTTCCATGTTGGTGCAGTGATGAAGGTGATTGCGGCTGTTTTCTTGTCCGTAAGTCCTGCCATAATCTCAAAAGTAGCATCGTTTGGCATTATTTTTCTCCTTTCTTGCGGTTAAGCTGTCTTTCCATAAATGCAACCATATGCTCCAGACATTCTCTGGCATACTGATTACTTGCAAAACGTTGCATGTAGCCATGCTCTAGCTTGTCACATTCCGTGCCACGGAAAAAATACTCATAATCGGTTCCGTTTCTTTCCAAAACAGCAACTAAAGCCTTTGCCGAATCCTCAAAGAAAATCTCCTGATTGCTGCTGTTAATAAAGGAAGGCAGATACGTCTCACCGATCCACTTTGTCGCATCCAGAATATTTGCCAATTCACTGGTCGAAAGATTATCCTGACCCATCCAACAACCCAGCATCGCATTCATATTCTCTTCATAATGGATGACCGAAAGGGCTGCTTCATCAATTAGCAGGCCTAAAATCTGTTCCTTTCTAATGGAAGGGGTGATGCCTAGCTTCTTAGCATACTCTTTGCTTGTTAATACCGTTCCATAGATTTCAGTTAAAATGGCACCGGCACTGCCACCGCCTAAAAATACATGCTCCATATCCAGTCCATACTCTTCCTGATGGGCAGTCAGGAAGGATAGCATCTGATCCACCTGCTCCACCTGTACCGGAAAACGATAGTCTGGTGCCAGTGCATAGTTGGCACTGATTACATGGTAGCCCCACTTTGCTATCTCGGCGCAGAAATCCACATCTCTGCCGCTACCCTGTGCCAGCGGATCACCTGACACTTTATCACCAAAGATAAAGCCACCCCCATGGATGTAAAACACAGTGGGACGTTTTACTGACCTATCCTCGTTAGGATACCAAATGTCTAAAAAGCTGTTTGGGTATTTTTCTCCATAGCACACATCATTCACATATACAACACCATCTTCTCTTACGTGTTCTCCTGGTTTATTTCGCGGTGTAAAGGAATTCACCTCCGCTCCCGGACATGTTTGTTCAAATACCATCTTTTGAATGGGCAAGCATTTCATATCTGCAAGTAACATTTTTATTTAACTCCTCTCATTTCGCATTTTGGAAAGAATTCATCTAGGAAACAATATCCTCCTTCGTCTTTCCAAACATCAGCATCATAATATTTAATTTAAATTGGTTTACAATGGAATTTCTTAACGCTGAATACAACTCCATCCAGGGTATCCTTTAATATTTTCTAGAAAGCTGTGCTTCACACTCTTCACGGGTAATAAGACCGGCATTACATTTTGCCATGAGATCCGCATCTTTATCTTTTAACTTATAGAACATCATCACAACTGCAGCCAGGATACATCCAATAGCTGGAACAAGATATCCACAGTTCCATAATGCGTTCAATGCAGATGCAGACTGCTGTACTCCATTACTAGCAAGCTCTGCAAAACTTTCCGCCTTTACTTCCTTCCATCCTGCTAAGGCTAGAATATAAAGGGCTAATGCAGACGCAATACCACTGGTTGCTTTGGTAATAAAGGAACGAAGTGCAAAGAAAATACCTGAGCAGTCTTTTCCTGTCTTATATCTTGTATAATCTACGGTATCTGGTGCTATGTAATTCTGTACAATGGAAAACATTGCATTTGGAATGGCACAAACAGCACCAATCACGACGAAGACACCAATGGACTGTCCACGCAAGAAATACTGCACCATGAAACAGGCTACCGAAATGAGAAATATACCGATTAACGTATTTCTCTTTCCTAATTTTCCAACAATTCTTCCACAGAATCCACTGATGATAATTGCAGGAACAAATGCAACCAACATAATATAGGAAAAGATATTGGAATCATTGAAAATGTAAAATCCAACAAAGGTCTGCACTGCCAACTGGGTTGCCAAGCAAGAAAAAGCAATAGTACTTAACAAGTATATGAAAATGTATTTGTTGGTAAAGACACATTTCATCATATCTTTTAGAGTATATTTTTCTTCCTCTTCTTCCTTCTCCATATTTTTCAGAGAAGCATTGTGTTCATTGACCTTGAAACACATTGGAATCATCATGATCAAAAATACTACACTGGAGGCGATGGCAAATGTAGTAATAGGAACCCCTACTTTTTCACTGATTAAGAACTGTCCAACAACTGCTATCAAAACTGCTGCGACAACCGTAATAACTCCCTTTACAGTCAGAATATGATTGCGTTCTTCTGTATCTTCTGTTAAGGTTACTACCATGGAATTCATTGGTACCTCTGATAGTGTACAGGTTAGGTCATAAAGCAGATAAAACACAGTGAACCATACGATTTTCCCTGCACTTGAAAAGGACTTCGGCATCATAAAGAATAATATAGTTGCAACTGGAAACGTCCAGAATGTCAGACGATACCACGGCATATATTTTCCTTTTCCTGTAATTTTTGCGAACCTTTTCCACTTTGTTGGATTTAAACGATCTACAAAATATCCGAAGATAACGTCATCTACGGAATCAATCATCTTTACAATTAAGATAGATGTTGCAACTGCTGCTGCATTCATACCTTGAAACAGTAGGAATACAGCCATATACATTGTAATAATTTGAGATGCGAACATCCTTCCAGTATCCCCGAAGTAATACCATTTGCGTTCCGAACCAGACATTTGCCAATTAGGATGTTTGTTTATTTTTGTTTTAGCCATTGATTGACCCTCTCTTCCTATTTCGCCTCATACCATTTATAGTTTCTCTGCACAGATTGAGTTTGTTTGATTATAGTATGATATTTACCATGGCAGCTGTTATTACTTCTTCGCTATTTTTGATTTGGAATTATTCTCAATATAGCATCTAACTGCTCAATTGCTTCAGCAGGAGTTTGTACCAACTCTAATAATTCTCTGATTTTAAATCCACTGATTGTTGCGCAGAACCCCAGGAACTCCGCATTTCTTTCCGCAGCGATTACTTTGATTCCATTCATCAGTGGCTCGATTGCCTTCTGAGATTCTTCTGGCTGGTTTAACATATGACCAAGTGTACAGGTCATAGAAAGGAAATCCTCATAATCCGAGTTTAGCTTAGCTGATAAAATAGGCTCTTTAAATCCGTGCTCCGTAAATTCCCCCATCATCTCATTCAACCATGTAATACTGTCTGGCACCCACTTTGCTGCACGCTCCGTGATTGAACTTGTAGTAATAACTGATGTTCCGGTAGAAAAGCCATGCTGCCCAAAGGAATAAATATGTGTCTCAAAATTAATACCGCTCTTTTCTAATGCAAGCCCAAACTCCAATGAATTAGATACATTCACAAGACTGTCATCTCTTGTCGCAACAATAAAGCATGGCGCCGTATTTCCATCCACATGTTCCACTGGATATGGCATTCCAGGCTGACATGCATCAACGATGTCCTTCTTGATCGCTGGATATACTAAAATTGAAGCATTTGGTTTATGCTTTGCAATCGTCGCTGTGCATGCAGCCAGATGTCCGCCTGCCGAAAATCCAACCGTTGCAACATGATCCATGTCGATTCTCCACTCATCTGCGTTCTCTGCAATCTTCTCATAAGCTTCATCATAATCATTGATTGGATATGGCCATCCTGCTTTATCCTTCAATGTGTAACGCAGCACACACGCCTGATAACCAGCTGCCATATACTGGAGTGCTACGATTTCTGCTTCACGGTCGGAACACATGCCATATCCTCCACCTGGAAGCACGATCATAAGTGGACGGTTTTTGTGATTGAATTCTGCACTTTCTAAACTTAAGTACATGGTCATTGTTACGTTACGTTCTTCGCTTAATACGATTTCAAAAGTTTTCATTTTATCTTCTCCCCACTGTAAAATTATAAAAATTAATGCATCCACTTCCTATGTATCTGAAATACAATGCCTGAACACCTGATATTTTATTAATCTCACCACCAATATTTTGTCTTCCTTTGTCATCGGCAACTATCTGAATCGGCATCTTTGCAAGTATGTTCTTTTCTTCGAAGTTCTCATTCGTACAAACTTCAAGTTGCCCATGAACTTCTGCCTCGCCCTGAGCCTCTATTTCCACGATAATTTCTCTGGTGTCTGTCAAATCAAAATACTTAAATCCACAAACTGCCCCATCGCACAGATTCGCAATATGCTGATCTTCATTTTCCTCTCGATCAACACCCGACTGTGTAAAGAATGGATGTTCTGGAAGTTTCAACTTTTCTCCCACTTCATAATGCACTGCACCATCCTTTGACCATAGATGACACGCAATAGATGCTGGATAAGTTCCAATTCCAGAAAGTGATCCGACGTTTAAACCACAGCTTGTGATCTCTGCCTGATGAAATTTGCCTTCTGAATCAAGCATGATCTTCTCTGCGCAGGCCTGTCTGGAATAGCTGTGCCGATTGGTCTGCCGATGATAGAAAATATACCACTGATTATCTACCTCCACGAGACTTCCATGAGTATTTCCTGTATAATTTTTACGAATCTTATTTCCATTCAGTCCGACATCCCCATTACTCACAAGGATTCCACCATAGGTAAAATTTTCTACTGGAGAATCACTTACTGCATAACATAATTCATGAGAAAGCTCAGAGGAGTACACAAAACAATATTTTCCATTTATTTTTCTCATAGAACTTGCTTCAAAAAATGCATGTCCCTCAAAGCTTGTGTCCGTAGCATATTTCTTCTTCGGAATCATACATCCAAAGTTCTCTTCAATTGTCAGCATATCATCTGCAACCCGAAATGCATATGCTCCATCCATTTGGAATCTCGCGCATGCATCTGCTAAAAATCCATCTTCTTCTGGTCCAAATCCCGTGTATAAATAAATTTTCCCGTCTTCATCCCGGAAAACACCTGGATCAAACATAAAAATATCATGGTCCTTCATTCCTGCAAATGTTCCATCTGCCCACTTTACTACTCCATAATATTCATATGGTCCTTCTGGTCTGTCACTTACTGCAACAGAGACGAAGGGAATTAACCCAAGTGAATAATATAAATAGAATTTACCATCATTTCCCTGCACCACGTCCGGTGCCAGCATGATGTTGTCATCCTTGCAATAAGGATCCTGTTCCTTTTTGTACATCACACCATGGCAGATCCAATCTGACAAATCATCCACTGGTGTGGAATAACACATGTAGTTATTCATACAAAACTGCGTTCCATTAAATCGGTCATGACTGCCGAACACATACAGGCGATCATCAAATACATGGGGCTCTCCGTCCGGAATGTATTCATAGCTTGGAAGATATGGATTATATACCTGTTTTATTTGTTTTTTCATTACATGATACTCTCTCTTTCTCCTTGACACGGATTACTTCTTTGCTTCAAATTACTGATATACTGTCTGATATCCTCAGTGCTTACCATATCATCTTTTGTCCCATAGCAGACAAAATGAGGTATTCCCTGTAGAATACCATGACGAAGTATTTTCAGACATTTTTAAATCTCCTTTAAAATCTTTCTATTTAACAATGATTGAACGACCTGCTGACACCCCATCCATAGCTGCAGATACTTTGATTTCGCCTTTATTACCGCTTGGACGAATAACGGCTAAAACATTCCCATGCCAAGAAATAACTTGCTCTTTATGAAAAACTTCTAATTCTTCATTTTCATATTTGGCACTGCCAAGTGCAATCAGCTCTCCTTCGCCATCAACTTGAACAGTAACTTTTTTATCTTTGTTCATGCAAAGATTACCATCTTCATCACGAATATAAATCGGAACAAATACGATATCTTCCTCATTTGCTTTTACTTCTATTTCTTCTGGCTCAATAGAAAGTAGATATTTTTCTCCATTGCTTTGAAGTACACTTTTTCCAATTTCAACAGCGTTTTCATCGTAGCTAATAGCCATTAACTCGCCATCCTCATACATTACTTGAAACTCTGCTTTGTACTCTTCCAACTTCTGCATGCCAACAGATTTTCCATTTAAGAAAAGTTCTACATTTGAACCACAGCTATAAACTATAACTTCTGCTATTTTTCCTATACCGTCATTCCAAGTCCAGCTATGAACTGCATCTGTAAGTCTCCACTGCCCAATCGTATAATCCTCACCACTATGATTTACTGGTCGTACACAAATGTATGGTATTTTGTTCACTCCCCATAATGTAGCCGTATAGTAAGCCGCAGCCTCTGGATTGCCATTCAAATCAAAGGAACCACATCCTGCCGTCAAACAAGGAAACGCTTTTGCAAATGGAGCCTCCTTAGTGCCATATACTGGCACTCCAACTCCAGCTTCACCCAAATAATCCCATGCTGTCCAATGAAAATCCCCAATGACATAATCTTTTTCCACTACATCCATCCAATTAGAGTACATTCTCTGTGGAAATGTTTCTGTACTAAGAATAATTCTCTGGTCATTGATACTGTGACATTCCTCATAAATATCATTCGCGTAATTATGTCCTGCTATATCAACTGTATCAAATACTTTTCCAACTATTTTTTCCACCTTATCTCCTGCAAGTCCGCCTTTTTGATAGATAAGCATTAACTCTGGCTGCTTTGTGATAAGCTCATTAATTTGTAGACTACCCATGGTAGCACCGGTCTCTTCCTCTAATTGCTCCATCGCATCAGCTATAATGCTCATCATATCATTATTGGCAATCGTAACTGGTCTACTATCATCTTCTTCCTTCAAGACAGCAGTAAGAAGCTTTGTCAGTTCCAAACCATAACTTCTTCCTGTATCTGTTATCTCATTTCCAATGCAATACATGATTACGGACGGATGATTATAGTCTTTTTGAGCTAATGCTCTCAAATCCTTTTCCCACTCCTGATCAAAATATATGGAATAGTCATATTCCAAACCGGGTCTTCTCCACTGATCAAAGGACTCATCTAATATGTACATACCTAATTCGTCACATACCTCTAATAGGTCTTTCCCAGCTGGATAATGAGAAAAACGAATCGCATTATAGCCAAATTCCTTCATCTTCTTAATCCTGCGATACTCTGCTTTTCGATAAGTACATCCACCTAAGATACCATTATCGTGATGTAAACAACCACCACGTAGTTTCGTTACTTTATCATTAATGAGCAACCCCTTGTTACTCTCGATACGAATCGTTCTAATACCAAATTTTTCGATAGTTTCATCCACAAGTACATCGCCTACATACACACTGGCTTTTATCTCATATAAAAAAGGCGTTTCGTCACTCCATAGCCTTGGATTTTCAATCGCAATTTCTGTATGCTTGCCATCCCCTGTTGCTGCCAGTGATTCCCCTTCGTATACCCTATATTTAATGTGTACATTTTCTTTATTATTTATTAGTTCTGTCTGCACCTCTATTACTGCAGGGTCTATAGACTTCGTCTTAATTTTCAGCCCTTGTGGTTTAATACATGTCTTTTCTCCCAACCACAAATGCACTGGACGGTAAATGCCACTGCCTGAATACCATCTGGAGTTTGGAGTAAGCGAATTATCCGCAATTACAAGAAGTTCATTCTCTTCACCAATTCTTATCTTGTCTGTAAAATCTACAAAGAAATTGGTATAACCATAAACCCATCCACCTACTTTTTCACCATTTAGATACACTGTGGAATTCATATAAATAGCCTCAAATTCCACAATCACTGTCTGATTTTTCATTTCTTCTGTGCCAATAAAATTCTTCTGATAAAAATACTTTCCACCTGGAAAATATCCTATAGCAGCTCCATCTTTCATTTCAGGCACTCTCTTCTCATAAATCATTGCATCATGAGGAAGAATCACTTTAACCCCATGTTCCTCATTGCCATCTTTCCAGAATTTCCAATCTAAATTAAAAGACTTCTTCCTCATAAACAATCTCTCCTTCTTCCATTCCGACTATTATGCATTTACTCCAACTTTATATCTTATTCAAAATTACTTCCCAAGTTTTTTGAAGTTGAAGTTTCTCTTCCTCTAAATTTACTGATTCAATTGCTGACTCCACAGCCTCTATCAACTCTTCTTTTGAGTGATTCGAAGACCAAATACGAAGTTCATCTTCAATCTCTTTTTGATAAATTGCAAAAGAGCCATACACGGCATCATCATCCTTTTCGATTATTTCATTTAGAGAGTTCCTTCTTAAGTACCTTGGTTGCTCTACAGAAATAGTGTCTATCCAATCATCACAAGCTCCAATATTCTTATACATTGTTTTTTCCTAAAATTTCCATCTCACACTCTTGGAATCCCTTTATAAACACAGGTTCTGCATAACCTTTTTCCACAAGAGAACTTCCAACAACAAAAGCTTCATTGTTATATTCCCAGTCATCTGGGGTATAAGACATACATCCCTGTGCATGAGTAATCATAATCGTATGCTCCATATTAGACTCTTTGCGAACAGATTCACCAATTGTAGTTACTACTTCCGCTGAAATTCCCTGGATTGCTAAATTCGCAATATGCATAAGTTTGATTGTAAACGGAACAACACTCTGCTCATCCTGTGCCCCCTTCGCCTTTATAAAAACTGTTTTTTCTACTGATTTTAATTCACCATTTGAAATCTCACAGGATAATCTCCCATTCACTTCTTCTATATTTCTCACATGTTCTGCCACGATTCCATCTAGAATCATGTAGCCGGCCTCTCCTACTGATTTTGTTTCAAAGCCGTTAGAACCTTCTACATATCCATAATTCGTGCAAATCCTTGGATTTTGGTCTCCTGCTGCACCAGATGTCCAAAGTGCTACTCCACCCAGTTTATCTTCTAAAATGGTGCTTGTTCTGCCAGCAATATCCCCGCTGATTCCTATTCCTCCATCTACCATACATCCATTCAAAAGCACATTATGAACTGCATAATTTATAAGTAGCGCTATCACATTTTTATCTTCATCCTCAAAACGAATTAGTGAAAGTGTTTTGTCGCTCGGACGTTCATAATTATTTCCTACAACAGCTTTTCCATCAATCAGTTCATCACGATTTACGTTAATATAAGATTTTCCTTCCTCATATCCCATTGTAGCCTTACATTTCTTTGAAATAGCTTCCTTCACTGCCTTTTTTAGAGCATTTTTAATTTGTTCGAACCATACACGGTTCTGCTCTTTCTCTACACTCTCTTCAAAAGGCATAAATGGCCATCCGATAAATGGCACTTCATGTGTGTGTGTCGCTGTAATCAAAATATTTTTCTTTTCAACTCCTGAAACTTCTTCCAGAAATGGAATAAGTTCTTCTGGATATGGCACCTCTCCCATATCAAGTGCTACGATGAGTACTTTTGTTTCTTGATTCTCGATATATAACACTCTTCCGTGTATGCGGTCTGCTACAAATTTCATCAAAACTGGTCCTAAAAATGTCATTGGCATCAATGACTCATTTGGCGTAATGTCACATCTTGCAGCACCAGCATATAATTGATTCTTTTCCATTTTAATATTACCTCCTCAGTCTCTCATAAATATAATAACTATATTATAGCATCAAGATTTTCTGTACTATCTTAAAACAATACTTTTTATCGCAATTCTATTTCATTTTCCTTCTATATATATTATTCATCATTTCCTAATTCCTCTTCTTTCTTATCTATCTTACATTCAAATTCGTATGTCCCACTACCGACTTCTTTCCTTGTTCCATCTGGTAGTATCACTGTTGCTTTTGTATTTGTAGGAACTTTGCATTTGTAATGGAAATTACTTTCTCGAAGGTTCCAGGAAGACTTAATTTCTCCATAATGGTTTTTTATAGAAGCGGACGCTCTATCAAGTGAGCCACAAACAACTGGTTTTAGAATAAACTCTTTATATCCCGGATTCTTCTCATCAATTCGAATCCCCGCAATGTATTGGAACATAAATTCACATACAGCACCATAACTGTAATGATTCAATGAATCTTCTAGTAAATCTATTCCACCCCAAGACTCGGGAATTGTTGTCATACCTTTTTTGATTGGGTATAGCCAGCCTGGTAATGTTTCATTCTCTAAAATCTTATATGCTTCATTTACATAACCATTCTCAGCAAGTACAGGAAGTAAAAATGGAGTTGATAAAAACCCTGTATTCAACGAATAATTTGCTTCCTCTACTTCTTTCAGAAGTTGTTTCAAAACCACAGGCTTTTTCTTATCATCACATAAATCCATAGCAAGCACTCTAACATATGGAGCCTGATGACCTGGTTCAATGACACCATCTTCTCCAATCAAATACTTGTTGTATACGCGCTTTATATTCGCGTAAACTTGCTCATAATATCTGGCATCCTCATCTTTTCCAAGAACCCTTGCCATCTCTGCCACATTTTTTGCAGATCTTGCCATATAAGCTGTGGCAACTATTGCACTTCCTGCTCGAGCTTTCATCTGTAGGAAATACAAGACTCCTGCTGCAGCTTTCTGCTTATCTGCAATCTGTTCCTCTAGAGTTTTATTTCCTCTGCTCATTAATGCTATAGACGCTAAAACACCTCCGTCTACAGCATTTTTTCCATTTTCTTTTTTTTCTTTTAAGGATTTGTAATGCTCTTCCACCTTTTCTTTGATACCAAAAGCTTCATTCCACTCTCCATAATGGAACTTGGTATCAAATATATATTCAGCATCCTTTACTCCATCTGTGTAGGTATTGTAAGCAGGTGTATCTAGATAATTCTCGTTATCCTCCCTAGCACATCGAATCTCATATTCAAGCCACTTTTTCGCTGTCTCGTATTGATTCTTTAGTATTTGCTTATCACCATGATAGAGGTATACACTGTATGGAAGCCAAACTGCCGAATCGCCCCATCCTACTGCATCCTCACCGATATTTCCATTTCCTGTCGGACCAGCAAGCTCATAAGTCGGATTCATCCGTTTCATTGCCTCTATCTCATTTGGATTATGCACACTGCTAGTTGATGGGAAAGTGATACCGACTTTTCCACTCTCATACTGCTCTAGAGATTGATCTATCAACCACTTTTCATAAAAAGAATAACCATCCATAAAGATATTTGCACATCTTACATAAATCTGTGCATCACCCGTCCACGCATTTCGTTCTCTTGTTGGACAGTCGACTGGAACATCCATAAAATTGCCTTTTTGGCTCCACCGACTATTACTAACCAACTGGTTGATGAGCTGATTTGAGCATTCAAATTCTGCTGTTTCTTCCATGGCGGAATATACAGCAATTGCTATAAAATCGTCCTCGCCTATTACACCATCATAACCTTCTATCTTGATATATCGAAATCCAAATATAGAAAAGGATGGTTTGTAGCTTTCTTTCTTTGCTCCTTTACAGATATAAGTAATCTGCTGAAATGCATCAATAATGAGACCTGTTTTATCCACATTTGCAATAGTGAAATTACCATCATGATCCAAGGTTTCACCATGAGTAACCACAATCTTTTGGCCTGGTTTTGTATCTTGAAATGTCATGGCAACATAGCCTGCTATGTTTTGTCCAAAATCAACAACTAAATCACCATGATTATCGTAAAATGCTTTTCCATAAAAATGCTCCACTTCACGAACTGGTACTGACCTCGATGCTATTTTTTCTGCCTCTAGTCCTGCCAGCAGACGATCCTCTGATATTTCATCCGTCCTATATGCAGGTAACCACAATTCATCGTCAAACCCTATGGTTTTCCAACCTTCTGGCTCCTTAGATCTGTCAATGATATCTCCCATCAACATATCCGATGCCAAAATCTGTCCTTGTCCTACTTTGAAATTTTCGTCAGTTCCAATAATTTCGACAGTTCCGTCTTCATATTCCAATTCTATTTGACCAATATAGTCCAGTGTATATCCAAAGTTATTCTTTACACTTCCCCCAGTAGAGCCTCTCCACCAGCCATCAGCAAGAATCACTGCCCAAACATTTTGTCCCGTTTTTACTAAACTGGTAATATCATAAGTTTGATACTGAATTCTGTAGTAATAACTTGTCAGGCCTGGTTTAAATTTATCTTCATCTGTATCTGTTCCATTAATAAAACTTTCATAAAGTCCATGCGCAGACTGATATATCCGAGCCTTTTTAAGATTTGTCTTTACAACAAATGCTCTCCTAAGATAAGTTGCTGGTTTTCTAGCCTCTTTGTCTGGATTTTCTTCTGTAGAAATCCATTTACCAATCCAGTCTGATTCTTCCAAAAGTCCCATCTGAAATGTCGTTTCACCACTTAATGCCTCTTCTTTCAGCAAATCTCCTGATTCACTCTTATAGGAACACACTATACCTACACTCCAGGAAATCACTTGTCTGCTTTTAAGTCTTTCTCCATCATATCGTATAAAGCGGCTCTCATCACTTTTTATAATTCCACTATCCCAGATGATTTTATCTCCACTTTTGGCTACAATATGATAGCTTTCCTGCATTACATCTGACTTATCAGACTCTATCTTCCAGGAAAACCTAGGATTTAACGTATCTACCGCGTTTGGCGATGTCATATATTCCGTTTTTAAATCGTATATCTTCATATTCCGTCTCCTTTTATATTTTGTTTACAAACTTATGCAGTTTTTTGTCAAACTCGATTACCTCATCCTGTGTAAATAAAACCATTTCCATCAACTCACGAATAGTAGAGGCTCCTACGAATGCACATAATGTTTCAAAGGTATAACAGTTCTTGTCACATACCTGTATCCAACCATTCCTTACCAGGTCTTATTGAATCATACATATGTTTTCTCCTCGTTTAATTACAATTTATCTATACTAATGACGATATGTGACTGACTATTTTTGAACTTCATCCCTTTGTTAGTACACTTCCGAATTTCTACATCAGGTCGCAAGGGATGTTTTTTAGGCTTTCCATTTTCCCAATCAAGATTTTCTGCAATATATAGATAGTTTTCCATTTCTGCTCTTGGCAATAGTTTAGGGATATGCCCAGTAACAAACTGAGAAAACTCCTTACCCAAGGCTTTTCTCAATGACTTTATATAAACAGATAATTTCATTGACTCAGGTAAAAACAAATAAACGCTTGGATTTGTAGCATCACTAACAAGCATCAATGATTTTTCTTTGCAATATAGAGCAATGCTCCCTGGTGTATGCCCCGGCATCTCAACAACCTCAAGAGTGGCACTTCCAAGCTCAAAAATATGACCATCTTCTACATATATAAAGTTATCAAATGGTTTCTCATGAGCATACTCCTCTTTATCCAAAGTTTTCGGTATCCATTTCTGCCAAAATAGAAGTCGTGCAAATTTTAAAACAGCATTCACACCATATCTACGATACTCTACACTTTGATGTCTATTCAGTGTTTCTGTATCCTTTTCACTTATATATGCAGGTGAGTCAAAATAGTGGTTTCCTCCTATATGGTCAAAATGTCCATGGGAATTGACTATTACAAGTGGCTTATCTGTTATGGCTCTAATAACTTTTGCACAATCTGCAAATCCATAACCAGTATCATATACCAGCGCTTTTTCATCACCTACCACAAGAGTTATACACGTGACACAATTTGTTATACTGTATACCCCTTCCATCAATTCATAAATTTTATAATATTTTTCACTCATACAAAATACCTCTTCTTCCTCACCCATATACTTAAGTAAAATTCTATTACACACAAAAGTTCTCTTATGTATCTTAATATTTTCTCGATAGCCACACCCAGATATTCTTTCAATGCCTCCTTGGAATATAGCTTTGCTAAATGACCAACTACAAAATAATCAAAATCGTAGCTGTATCTAACCATATCCTTCCCGGATAGATTGCATTATTAGTTTGATTCATATGCTTTCCTCAATTCTCTTTCTATTTACTATGTTGTTTATCATAAGTGAATTATATTGTGATATCTCTCTTCGGTATATCTCAATTTTCATCTTTTTTATGAAATATTAATTTACAAGTTTTATTTTTGCCTTTATAATAATGTTAAATCATTCATAAACTCATTCATAACATGAGGAGACCATCGCATATGAAGAGAAAAATATCAGAAGAAGAAATTCAAAAAATGCTTACGGAAAATAAACTCACAAACAGCGAAAATAACCTTCATCGCTTTCCTTACGAAAGTGTGATTAGTTTCTTAAATAAAATTAGAACTGGTTCCTACAGGGATATTTCATTTGTTGAATTTAGTGTGATTAAAGAAAATGCTGTCAAGAGCGCCCGTGAATTGAAATTATGGGAATACTATACCGTCTCAGCAGTTAGTCAATCTGCACAAGCTGCCATTGATGGTGGACTCTCTTGTGATGAAGCTTTTGATATTTCAGATGTGATGCTGCAGCGCCTGGAAACTGCAAAAAGCG
>JARKQP010000920.1 GCA_029974875.1 Mobilitalea sp. | reverse complement strand
AGATCGGAAGCTGCTTTGTAAATCTGTTATAACGGGTAGCGCCATCAATATAAATGCCATTAATGATAAAAATCTTCCACTTGTTATTTAGCACTTTCATGACATAATTATACGGATCATTCTCAAAACTATAAATGCTCGGTACAATATTTCCTGCTTCATCCATAGCCCAATTGCCTCCCATCACAATATTATCATGCAGTACCACTGGAAAACCGGTAGCTTTTGTTTGAAATTTTCTTAATTATATAACATACAATACCTACCGTCCAATGCTTTCATGGATTTCATAAGAATTTATCCAGCTATTCATCTTCTTTTTGCTTATAGGCCTGTATATAAACAAAATTTTCATTGTTCCTCTCCATCCTATAATCCGCCCTTATGACTGCATCGATGAATTCCTTTCCGCCCTGCTCCATGGCGACCACCCTCATTCCAAGGGCTTCTTCCACATCCTTTACCGTGACATTATCCAAAAATACCTGCTCCCCCATCCTCAGCATATTGGAAGGGATCTGCAGGGCTTCACCCAGGCTTTCCCCATCCTCTTTTCTTTGCTGCAGCTGTTTGATCAGATCCTGGCCTGTAATAAGCCCTGACACGGTTATTGTTTCTCCGAAAAACTCGTTCCGGATGCAGTAGACGTTTATTTTTATCTTTGGGAAGATCTCCATAATCCGGGAAGCAAAGCTTTTTATGGTCGGGTAGGCCAGCTTTGCCGTGGCCAGGGTAAGTGTCCTTGGCATATCCTTGTCCAGCTTCCTGCCCTTGATATCCTTTTTTACCTCCTCCAAGGCCTCATTGAATTCATCAATGAACATTCTCATCATGCCGACACCATTTTCCAGCTGGATATAGCCGTCATATCTCTCCTCTTCAGGAAAATCCCTTTCAGCAATGATATACCATTCATCACTGGCATGGATAAAGTGGAGGCCGTATTTTTCATAGAACTCCTTCTGTCTGCCCTCTATCAGGTCAAGAACCGCCTCTGCCTCCTGCTTATTGAATAGCTCCAGCGGATACAGCCCCTCACGGTACTTCGTAATTCCTGCCGGAACGATGGAGACGCTCCGCATAAAGGGAAGGTATTTTGACAGGTCATTAATTGACCTCTCCAGCTCGCTGCCGTCATTTACGTTCTTGCATAATACAATCTGCCCATTCATCTCAATATGATTTTCATATAATTCCTCCAGGAACTTAAGATTGTCCCCGGCAAACCTGTTATGGAGCATCTTACTACGCAGCTCCGGGTTCGTGGTCTGTATTTATATGTTGATTGGGGCAAGGTGCATCCGTATGATCCTGTCAACATCCTTTTGCTGCATGTTGGTCAGGGTAATATAGTTTCCCTGCAGGTAGGACAGCCGGGAATCGTCATCCTTAAAATAGAGCGTTTCCCTCATGCCCGGAGGCATCTGGTCAATAAAGCAGAAAATGCATTTATTTCTGCAGGACCGGTAGCAGCTCATCAGGCTGTTGTCAAACTCTATCCCTAAATCGTCGTCATATTCCTTGTCAATCTCCAGCAGCCATTCCTCTCCATTTTGCTTCCTTATCAACACCTCTATGAATTCATCCTTGATCAGATATCTGTAGTCAAATACATCCTCTATTTCTTCCTGGTTAATCGTCAGCAGAATATCGCCCGCTTCAATTTCCATTTCCTCTGCAATAGAGCCCGGATATACTTCCTTGATCAGATGTCCCTGATTCTTATCTTTTTTCAAATATAATCGTCCTTTCAGAACATACTTTCAAACCTCTTATCTTTTCGATCATATCTCTGCCATAATTAGGTTCTCCAGTTGCCAAATAAAATATTGTCAAGTGAAACCATTATAACATAGATATTT
>JARKQP010000959.1 GCA_029974875.1 Mobilitalea sp. | reverse complement strand
TCGTATTGACTATGGCAACCCTGGTTCCCAGCTCGCCTACCAGCTTTAATGCGTCTGCCCCTGTTGTCAGGTACTCGCCTTTTATGTAGCCTGTAACTGTACCGGATTTTACCTTGTACCAGTCACCTTTCGTGCCAAGGATCGTGGCAGCTGATTTGGTGTATAGCTTTCCGAGGATCTGTCCTTCCTCGCTTGCCTTGTCTCTTATGTTGACATAATCTGTTACCTTCGCAAAGGCTACATTTTGGCATTGCTTTAAATAATCGCTTTCGATATAATTTTTGAAATTGAGGTTGTCCTCACTAGCACTGACATAATAATTGTTCAAGACCAGGTCAATTCCTGCAATCGGAATCTCTTCGGCTTTTACAACGGTTATCCGGCCTGCCAGCAGGAACAGCCCAAACACACAACCTGATATAACCAAACGTTTTTTTACCACAATTACCTCCAAATTACATTTGTTACAAAATTATTAAATATATTACAGAGTTGTTATATCGTTCTATTATACAGGTTTATCACAAAATTTCAATATAAAATGACAATAAAAAATCAGGTAATTTTTGGCATCACCCTCTCTCCCCTTTTCAGCATCATCTGCATACCCCTTAAATCAGCACCACCCCGGATATAGGAAGCCTGCCGGACCAGCTGTCCGGGGCTCTGTAGCTCAGACCCGGGATGGCAGGTTATCATAGTTATTAACCACATATTCTGAATTAATGGAAAGCCAGGTCTGGGTATGGTAGTACATAATGTTCCAGACCGCAATGCCATAGAGCCCATATTCCTTGACCAAATCCAGTATTGCCTGGACAGACCTTGCATCCTTAAACCAGACATAGTGCTCTGCCCCGGACATAGTGTAATAATAATAGGGAGTCTGGGTGATCACATCAAATCCTATCACAACTCCCAGCTGCTCCGCCAAATCTATTGCGCTGGAATTGGATAAGGCGGCCCCTATGGTTTCTCCCTCAATGTAGGGCAGCTCCCAGTCATAAGCAATCCGGCTGAGCCCCAGCATTATTTTCTCCGGAGGAATCTGGGTAACGACAAAATCCAGGTATTCCCTAAGGTAATAGGCAGTCGTCTGGTATAATATATCCAAATTTCCTTCCTGCCATAGATATGTGATTAAAATAACATAGTTAGTGGCTCTTCCTATTTCCGCAAAATACGGATCAAAATATGCATAGCCTCCCTGATATTTTAATGTATTCGGTGACAGCGTGACAAAGACAATATAGCCTTCCAAGTTAAGCCGCTGCGTTACCTTCTCTACAAAATCGGCATATACGGCCAGATCCTGCTGCAATATCTGTATGAAGGCCAGGTTCAGTCCCAGATACCCCTTATCCTTCATTATCCTTAATATATTGTCAATCAATCTGTCCTGTATCTCCGGATTATTTAGTATGGAATGGGTTGCCGCGTAGCTTCCCCTGCCTGAATCCGTCATGGAGGACAGAAACATGACCGGTGCCACATTGTATTCAAGAGCCATCCTTATAATTTCAGCATCATAGATATCCTGGATGTTTCCCGCCGGATCCACCCGGTAATTCAGGATCGTCAGGTAGGTTAATGAGGGCAGGGTTTTCCTCAATATATTTTCCTGGACAAACACACTCGTATAACCCATCACATTAATGGGATCACTCGCCCCATAGCTGATTACCAGCTCCTCACCCTCATAAAGAGTAGCTGAATCATAAACCTCCGGATTGTTTCTTAACAGCTGGGCTAAAGGAATTTGATTTGACTCTGCGATACTTTCCAGGGTATCTCCTGCTTTTACTATATAGGTCTGTTCCGGATGGATTATGATGAGTGCCTGACCCTCTGTCGGGGTTGTATTCGCCACTATCTCATTATCCATTTCCAGCCTTTGCAAAGGAATATTGTATTGCCTGGCTACGTCCGCAAGGCTTTCTCCCCTTTTAAAAATATGAATTTCCATAAATACACCCAAGGCTTTTTTATTAATATATGCCGGAATTAATAAAAGTTTAAACAATCCGGCTTAAGCCCTCCCTTTTGCTGATGAAATCCATACCAATAGGATCCCGCTCCTGGATGCTCCTATTTAAATCTATTCCCTATTTAAATCTATTTTTAATGAACCAGGAGTATGGAACTTCCGGCTGAACAAACATATATTATAAATAGAATGATATAAACCAGAGGATATAATATGGATTATTATGATAATAGAACCATTCCCCCGGGAAGACCCTTACCTGTTGTAGATATCCTGAGTGCTGAAAACGCCTTAATCGAAGAGGTAATGGCCAGCACCGGGGATACTGGCTATGTACTGATCTCCTATGAAGCTTTAGGCCAGGATAACCAGACCTACGTAAGCGAGGTCCGGCTGAACGTAGGAAGAAATACGGTCATCATGGATGAAAACGGCTCCTCCCTTTCCATGTATGACCTGATGGATGGGATGCGGGTTGATGCAGAATTCTCCGCTGTCATGACCAGAAGCCTCCCTCCCCAGTCAAACGCCTTCCGTATCGTCGTATTAGAAGGGATGCCCTCCGTAAATGTTACAACGGACCGGGTTGTAGGTATTGATGTGGACCATGGTTTCCTGCTCACCGGAAACCCTAATGATATGTATGACCAGACATTGTTTACCATCTCCGATCAGACAGTGATTCTGGACCGGGACGGAAATCCCATGGAATTGGATGAAATCCAGCCCGGTCAGCTGGTAAGGGTGGAGCATGCCACCTTCCAGACCGCCAGTATCCCTCCCCAGACCCCCGCTTATTTCATCCAGCTTCTGTAAGGGTAATGGCATTGGGGCCTATTTCCTCCACCTGAATGGGATATGGCCTCCTTACCATTAATCAGTTTAATCAATCCCCGCTCCGCCCATAACAATTATGGATGGAGCGGGGATTTTCCTTACCTCCGGGCGGCTGATTTGTTCTACAATTCATCCTCCGGGCACCAATATTGCGACATTTCAAAACTCCTTGTAGAACGCTGTCGTCTGTGGTATACTTTTCAGGACAAATTCACAGGAGGATAAAATCTTGGAACAGAAAAAAATCATTCAAGTGGAAGATAAGGTACCGTTGAATCTATTATTACCCCTTTCTTTACAACACATGTTTGCAATGTTTGGTGCATCCGTGTTGGTACCTATTCTTTTCCATATCAATCCATCAGTCGTACTGCTTATGAACGGTATCGGCACTCTATTATTTTTCCTTATTACGAAAGGCAAAGCACCGGCATATTTAGGCTCCAGCTTTGCTTTTCTTGCGCCTGCCGGCCTTGTTATCTCAAAATGGGGATATCCGTATGCCTTAGGCGGCTTTATTGCAGTTGGTCTTGCCATGTGTATCGTTTCTTTTATTATCTACAAATTTGGTACCAAATGGATTGACGTGGTTCTCCCCGCAGCCGCAATGGGTCCGGTTGTAGCCTTAATTGGTCTGGAGCTTGCAGGAACTGCTGCCAGCAGCGCCGGTCTCCTCCCGGCCGAAGGTGCAGCGATTGACTTAAAAAACGTAACCGTCTTTGTTGTGACCTTGGCCTTTGCTATCTTCGGTAACGTGCTATTCCGTAAATTTTTCGCTGTCATCCCTATATTGATCGCTATTATAGCCGGCTATATTACTGCCTTGCTCACAAAGGTTGTAACTGCCCAGGCTGTAAGTGACGCCCTTCATACCAGCTTTTTCGTTCTTCCTAATTTCCAGGCGCCCCGCTTCAACCTGCAGGCAATTATTATGATATTACCAGTAATTCTGGTTGTTACCTCCGAGCATATCGGGCATCAGATTGTTACCAGCAAAATTGTTGAAAAGGACTTAATCAAGGATCCCGGATTACACCGCTCCATGTTTGCGGATGGTTTTTCCACCATGCTTTCCGGTTTCGTAGGCTCAGTACCGACTACTACCTACGGTGAAAACATCGGTGTAATGGCCATGACAAAGGTTTATTCTGTGCAGGTAATCGGAGGGGCAGCAATTCTTTCCATTATCGCCTCCTTTATCGGGCCGGTGGCAGCCCTGATCCAGACCATCCCGGGCGCAGTAATCGGCGGTATCTCCTTCCTGCTCTACGGTATGATCGGCGCTTCCGGTATCCGTGTTATGGTCGACGGCAGGGTGGATTATGGACGCAGCCGGAACCTGACACTGACCTCCGTAATATTTGTAACCGGCCTTTCCGGCGTTGCCGTAAACATTGGTGAGGTAACCTTAAAGGGCATGGTGCTTGCCTGTATCGTCGGCATGTTCTTATCCCTCCTGTTCTTTATCTTTGATATGTTTAACCTAACAAATGACAAGGCAGAGGAAGCTTAGTTAAAGACAAATTATAAATAAAGTAAGGCAACCGGCTTTGACCCTGTATCAGGCCGGCTGCCTTTTTGTTTGCCGCCAGCATTTCTTTCCGGCACAGCCTTCATTAAATAACTGGTATTTTATTAAAAAGCATGTTAAAATAAATCGAACTTTACTTCGAAAGGAGCCTTGGACATGACCGCTTCTATAAGATTACGTTAGTACCGCAGGTTTTGTTGCGGTGAACCGTATTACAAAGCTTGCAAACACGACAAATTTTGTAATATTGGAGGTTAATTTAAATGAATAGAAACTGGAAAATACAGTTTATGATTATCTGGTCCGGGCAGGCCATATCTATCCTGACCAGCTCCGTGCTGCAGATGGCCCTAATTTGGCACTTATCCATCCAGACTGCTTCTGCGGCGGTTTTATCCCTGGCATCCCTTGCCGGTTTTTTGCCTACGGCAGTCCTCGGATTGTTTGCCGGAGCACTTGTAGACCGCTGGAACCGTAAGCTGACCATGATCGGTGCAGACCTGTTTATTGCTTTAGTCAGCCTTACCCTGGCAATCTATTCCCTCTTTGCCGAACTGCCTGTATGGCTGGTATTAATAGTGCTATTTGTAAGAAGCATCGGAACGGCCTTCCACACCCCTTCCATCAGCGCCGTGACCCCACTTCTGGTACCGGAGGATAAGCTGACGAAATGTGCGGGCTACACCCAGTCACTGCAATCAATCGGCTACATGGCCGGCACCGCCATCGCTGCCTTGCTTTATCCTGTCTGGAGTATCAGCGGGATGATCCTGTTTGATGTTCTGGGTGCGGTCATTGCTTCCATTGCTACGGCCCTCATACGTATCCCTGCACCACCATCACAGACAGAGCCTCTTAAGGGTCAAAGGCTTCATATCCTTACAGAAATGAAGGAGGGCTACCGGGCCGTACAGGCTAACCGGGGGATTTTTGTGCTGCTCTGGGTCGGCGCTGTATTTACCTTCCTGTACTCACCGGTCAATGCACTTTTTCCGCTGATGAGCCTGAGCTATTTCGGTGGGACAACCACTTCTGCCTCAATTGCTGAAATCGCTTTTTCCGTGGGAATGCTGCTCGGCGGCATTATTCTGGGGCTATGGGGAGGCTTAAAAAACAGGGCCTACACCGTTGCCGGTGCGATTGCCTTAATGGGGGCTGCCATCGGCGGCTCAGGCTTACTTCCGGAAGGCGGTTTCTGGATATTTGCCCTGTTTTGTGTAATGATGGGTGTGTCCGTTCCTTTTTATTCCGGACCTCAGATTGCTTTAATGCAGGAGAAGCTGGAGCCCCAGTATCTGGGACGGGCCTTCGGGCTCTATGGCAGCATCATGTCCTTCGCCATGCCTCCTGGACTGGCCTTATCAGGCCTGTTCGCAGACCGGCTTGGGATTAACCATTGGTTCTTACTCTGCGGAGCTGCCAGCGTCCTTCTCTCGCTCCTGACAATCAGCATAAAGAGCGTGCGTGAGATAGAGCAATAATTCTTCCGGACTCTTTCCGGATTTTGAAAGGGTGTTGCACTTTAAAAGGGTGTTGCAAAACAGAAGGAACATACCATATATTGCAGATATCAGAGGATAGCTTTGCAATATATGGTATCGGCTTCTTTTTGCAACACCCTTTTAGCTTTACAAGAATTCATCTATTTAGCAGCGCCTGTTTAATCCAGGCAGTGGGGATACCTGTTATCCCTGGTTCAACCTGATATCCAGGAATACCTTTCCTATGGAGGTAGAAATACAACAGGCCGTACGTAAGGAATATTCCTTGGTGTCATCCGGCTTACACAATACTGGAGGCAGGATATCACATTTCAGGTCATTTCCTGCAAGCAAGGTAAGGACATTACCGCTGATAATATTTGCGATTTCTGAGACGGCGGAGGTCACAAAATCATCCACTGAATCCATCTCCATACCGCTCATGATATTTACCATGCTAAGGGAGGTCGTATGTGGGAAGCGGTAAACTACTTCGCCCTTAAGGTCACCGACCACGCCGATGGAAATGTCCAGCTCATTCTCGCACTCAAAGTCTTCCGCCGGCTGGGCCGAGATATCGGACAGGTCCAGCATCATTCTGAATACATTACCGGTTGCCTTCAAAAAGGATCCATAAAGACTAGTTGTCATTGCCATTGCCAGCTACCCCCTTTTCTATTGCATAGTCAGCAATGCGCTGATCCTCCGCCGCAACATGGTTAATCAGCCAGGCCAGAAGCTTGCCGCCAAACTGCTGCATCAGCTTCTCGTCAAAACCGCTCTTCTCATATTCGGCAGATACCTGGAGCACATAATCCACCATGTCACTATGTATCTTTTTGTGTGCCTCATAGCCGGGATAACCGATTCTTTGCTGGTATTCCTCTTCATCACGGAAATGCTCT
>JARKQP010000919.1 GCA_029974875.1 Mobilitalea sp. | reverse complement strand
AACGGAGAAATTGACTGTATGAATACAGTTGATATTGAGGTTTATAATACGCTGGTTGATATGGGCTGGAATATCCATATCGTAGAAGACCGTGTTAATCCCTTCTGGCTGAATGTACGTCAGGTCGACCTTTTTAAAGATATTAAGGTTCGTGAAGCCCTGGCCCATATGATTGACTGGCAGGCGGTTAGTGACCTGGTTTATGACGGTATGTATCCTGTTGCCGGAAGCTATTGGGGAGATGGCCCGGGAAGCTATCCTTATTCAGATAAGTATAAATATGATCCGGACTTGGGCATCAAGATGCTGCAGGATGCAGGCTATAAACTGGAGGATATTAAGTTTACCATATTAGCAGACCCTGACTTCACGGATATGGAAGTAGCGATTATATCCCAGTTAAATGAGCTTGGCTTGGTTAATGTGGATACGGTTACCTATGACGGTGCTACCTGCTACGGTATGTTAAAATCCGGCACTTATGAAGTATTCCCTTGCCACAACGGTTATGGGCTGGAATCACCTCTGACACCCTTTACCATGGGAATGCTTGAAAACGGAACACAGCCGGTTATGTTCTTAAAAGAAGCAAACCCGGAAGCCTTTGAAAAAGCCATGGAGCTTTATACCAGCGCGAATACGGCGGCTACCTGGGATTCCTATGTAGATTAAGTTTCACAGCTGACTAATTTAGTGCAGGAGGAAGTCCTGGCGCTGGGCGGTCTGAAGACTATGCGTTTTTACGCAGTTGGAAGCAAGTACAAAGGCGTATTTATTTCCCCGATCTCAGGTTATATGGAATTTAATCATCTATGGGTGGACGAAAACTGATATTGAGGTAATTAAATCTTAACTATATTTTAGTCGTATCATAGCATCGGCGGATGATAAGTCTTCCGATGCTATTCCTAATTAAGCTTAGCCGGATAAGCTTTTATCCGGCTGGAAAAACGGTTCATTGAATTGGATTGTTGTAGTTTTGGACTAGTAAGGGGGTCATATATATGCTCAAATATATTTTAAAAAGAATATTAATTGTACCGGTTCTGC
>JARKQP010000953.1 GCA_029974875.1 Mobilitalea sp. | reverse complement strand
CTCCCGGATTGGCTGATCCCGAAATTTTCCGTAAATGTATAAGGACTGATCGATCCGTTACCTAATGAACCGTAAGATATCCTGAATTTTACATTTGAAATTGCATTCGGATCCACTTGCCAGAAAGATTCTTCCGATAATCTCCATCCGGCAGATATGGAAGGAAAGAAAGCCCATTGCTGGTTGCTGGGAAATTTTGATGAACCGTCGTAACGACCGTTTACCTCCAGCAGGTAGCGCTCCATAAAATTATAATTTACACGGAAGAAACTGCCTGCAATCCGCCATTTATTATACCCTCCCGATGTGGTGATATTATTCCCCAATGCAAGATTGATATCCTTGGCATCTTCGTAAACGATTCCGTTGCGCGTCATAGTCACGTTTTTATATACGGATTGTTCATAGTTGTACCCGGCAAGAAATTCGAAATTATGTTTTTGCTCAAATGATTTGATATAATTGGCATACACGTTTGTAGCCAGATAATCCGTTGTGCTGCGACGTTCCTGCAAATCATGGGTGTTGGTACCGGTATACCCGATCTGGCCTTCATAACGGCTGTAAGGAACCTGTACCCTTACCTGCTGGTGGCCGTACTCCGTATTCTGGAAAGTAAAATCCGCACGCAGCGTTAAGCTTTTATCGAGAAAAACAGCTTCCAAGGCGGTTTTATTCTTTATTATGTTCTGATGCAGATCCGCGCCGTTTTTTCCCAGATACCTGTCCCCTAAGGTATACGCGGCAGGAAATGATAAGGTCCCGTCCGGATTGGTAAGCGGTGCCAAAGGATGGGCTTCGTCCGCCATGTTGCGCCATATATTGGATCCTTCACCCACATTGACAGGCTGCCGGTATTTCATAGAGGAATACTCTACATTATTATCGATGTTCAACCATTTGAATATCTGTATGTTGCCTCTCCCTCTCAGATTATACATTGAATACTTATCGGTATTATATTTATACAACCCATCCTCTCCATTATAGCGTCCGCTCAGATAAAATGAAGCAAGATCATTTCCGCCGGACATGGATATGTTGTGATCCTGTGCAAAAAAACTATCCTTGTAAAGCTCTTTGTACCAATCCGTACTATAATAATATTCATATGCGCCCGTAACAGGATTCACTTCAATCCGGGGAAGAGACGGGTCTTCCCACCTTCTTTTGATCTCCTCCAGATAAGCAGGTGAAAATGACATTGTCTTGTTGATGGCAGTGGGCGTATTTCCGTTATCGTTCCAGTTAGCCCACGCATCACTGAATGATTTTGCCCATGGATAGGAATCTGTGATGTTGTCCGGAACCGTTGTAGGCCGTTTGGAGGTGAAATTCCCGGTATAATTCAATGATGTTCTTCCTTTGGATGCTGATTTTGTCGTAATC
>JARKQP010000943.1 GCA_029974875.1 Mobilitalea sp. | reverse complement strand
ATAAACCGGACGATCTTAAGGTAACTGGGCCTGAAATCCTGTCCCCATTGTGAGATACAATGGGCTTCGTCCACCGTCACCATGCTGATATCCGTATGTAACGCAAAATCTAGAAATTCCTCTGTTTCCAGCCGCTCCGGTGCTACATAAATGATCTTGTAACGTCCCTGCCTGGCATATTCCAGCGCAAGGCTAACCTGTCTGGCCGACAGCGAGCTGTTAATATATGCGGCATGAATCCCCGCCTGGTTCAAAGCTGTAACCTGGTCCTTCATTAAAGAAATCAAGGGTGAGATGACTAAGGTTACCCCCTCCATAGCAATCCCTGGAAGCTGGTAGCAAATAGATTTGCCTGCCCCTGTCGGCATTACGCCCAGTGTATCCTTGCCAGCCAGAATACTATGTACAAGCTTCTCCTGTCCCACACGAAAGCTATCATAACCGAAGTAGGTTTTTAAAATCTCCTCTGCCGACTGATGTATTTTCAAAAAATTTCTCCTCCTATACGTGCTTCATAAAAATTAATCTGAAAACGAAAACAGATACCTTAAAACATGAATTAACCATCTGTTTTAAGGTATCTATAGTCTAGCATATTTTTTACAGCCCTGCATCCTTTACTTCATTGCAGGGATTATTTTTGTTTAATTCCTATAGTTTAATTCCTTTTCCTATCCGAAATACACAATGCCAATATTACATCTTTCTCCTCTTCACATAATGGGTATGGAGCAGCTGATGTGCCTTTTCACCATAGGGTTCACCCAGGAATTCTTTATAAAGCTTCTGGATATAAGGATTCTCGTGGGATTTCCTGAGCACCTTATTTTCATCCTCCTTATAAATGCCTTCCATGCGCTTTTTCAGGATATCCATATTCCCGTGATGGTAGGGCTGGCCACCGCCGCCGATGCATCCACCGGGGCAGGCCATGATTTCAATTGCATGGTAATTGGCCTCTCCTTCCCTGATACTTTCAAGAAGTGTCCTCGCATTACCAAGACCGTGGGCGACTGCAATCTTTACATCCATACCGTTAATCTTAATATTTGCCTCCTTGATTCCGGCAAAGCCCCTTAAATCATGGAATTCCACCTTTTCCAGGGTCTCTTTCGTAAGCCATTCATAAGCAGTCCTAAGTGCCGCCTCGATAACTCCGCCGGTGGCACCGAAGATAACTCCGGCACCGGTAGATTCTCCAAGGGGATTATCAAAATCCTCCTCCGGCAGCTTCATCAGGTTAATATTTGCTTCCTTCAGCATCCCGGCCAGCTCCCTGGTAGTGATGACCGTATCTACATCCTGCATACCCTCCTGGGACAGCTCCGGCCTTGCGGCCTCATACTTTTTCGCGAGACAGGGCATAACGGATACAACGTAGATATCCTCCGGGTCAATCCCCATCTTTTCAGCATAGTAGGTTTTTGCTATCACGCCGAACATTTCATGGGGCGACTTGCTGCTGGAAGGAATGTCGAGCATGTCATTAAACTGGTGCTCGAAGAATTTCACCCAGCCGGGACAGCAGCTGGTCAGGATCGGCAATTTGCCGCCGTACTGGAGGCGGTGCAGGAATTCTGTAGCCTCCTCCATAATCGTAAGGTCTGCCGCGAAAT
>JARKQP010000909.1 GCA_029974875.1 Mobilitalea sp. | reverse complement strand
CGATTCAGGGTCTTATACGGGTCAACATAAATCAACTCATACTGGGCTGTTTTTGAAATAAACTCCATGTTGATTTTTTCTTCCAGGGTATTGAAGTCCATCCGTTTGATATTTACCTTAATCCCTGTGACTCTGGTAAAGCTCTCAACCTCCTTCGATAAAATATTAGCATTGATATTATCCTCACAGATAAAGTTCAATATGGTGCCGTCACACTGCTTCCAATCAAAGCCGGAGGGTGCCGTTACATTGCCAAACCCGCTTATTTCTCCTCCGAACAGCTCTGTCCTGGTGGAGGTCTTCTCTTCAGCCCTGTCACATCCTGAAAGGAACAATAAAAAGATTACAGTAAAAACCCATATTTTCTTTACTGCCATGCCATTACAATTTTGCATGGATTGCCTCCCTTCGAACCGCGCCATCCATTTCCTAAGAATCTATAAATAATATCTGTGCTATGCTGTTGTTATAGCTCCAGTGTATTATTCATATTGTACATACGCCCCGTCATTCCACCTGGTTTATTATATATTTTTCCGTAATTATATTATATTTTTCACGCAAATCATCTTTAATCTTAAATCACCTAAAGGGATTATGCAAATAGTTTATGCACTTTTATTGCTTGAATTTGTTACCCAAAATATTTTATCGAACAGAAAAAGCGCTCCCAAAGGAGCGTCCCTTCTGTTCAGTTTGTTCTGATAATATCTTCTGATAACAAAGAAACTTTTATCCTGCTTTTTATCTTTTTTATCATATTCCCACTTCAAACCGTAGATTAAGTGATGGCAATTCACCCTGCTATTTCTTGGAACAAGTCTTTGACAGCCGGATATATTTTTGCAAATTGACGGTATCTGGCCTCATATTTTGCAGCTATTTCCGGCTCAGGCTCAATCGTATCCACGGTCCTTACAATACCAGCAGCAGCCTCCTCCACATTGGCGTATTCGCCGCAGGCCACTGCTGCCAGCATGGCGCCTCCGAGGCTGGGACCTTCCTCGCTTTCTAAAATGTCAACCTTAATGTTTAACACATTAGCAAAAATTCTTCTCCAAAGCGGGCTCTTCGCTCCACCGCCGGAGATTTTCGTTCTTTCGATCTTTACCCCGAGGGCCTTTACCACCTCAAAGGAATCCCGGATTGCAAAGGCTACGCCCTCCAATACGGCTTGGGTCATATCGGATCTTGTGGTATCCATGGTCATTCCGATAAAGGTACCTCTGGCATTGGGGTTATTGTGGGGCGATCTCTCTCCCATCAGATAGGGAAGGAAGAACACATGGTTATCACCCAGCTCCGTGATCCTGCTTTGCGCCTCTGCATAATCCCTTGAGCCGATGATATCATCCATCCACCATTTGTTGCAGGCAGCAGCGCTTAACATACAGCCTAACAGATGATAATTGCCGTCCGCATGGGCAAAGGCATGCAAAGCATTGTATCTGTCCACCCCAAAATTCTTGCTGGAGATAAAGATTGTTCCCGAGGTTCCAAGGGAGATATTGCACATACCCTCACCAACCGTGCCAGTGCCTACGGCCGCTGCCGCATTGTCCGCTGCCCCGGCTACGATTTTTACCGTGTCCCCAAGCCCCAGCTTAAGCGCCAGCTCCGGTTTTAATGTTCCTACAATATCATAGCTTTCAAAGAGCTTGGGCACCTGGCTCTCCGTAATATGGCAGATATCAAGCATTTCCTTGGACCAGCATTTATTTTTCACATCCAGCAGCAGCATTCCCGAAGCATCGGAAACATCGGTGCAGAAGGTTCCTGACAGCCGATAGGCGATATAGTCCTTGGGAAGCATGATCTTGCTGATTCTTGCGAAATTCTCCGGCTCCTTATTTCTCACCCAAAGAATCTTGGGCGCCGTAAATCCGGCAAAGGCAATGTTGGCTGTGTATTCTGATAATTTCTCCTTGCCGACGGCCTGATTCAGATAATCCGTTTCCTCCACGCTTCTTCCGTCATTCCATAGGATCGCCGGGCGTATGACCTGATCCTCCTGGTCCAGTATAACAAGTCCGTGCATCTGTCCGCCAAAGCTGATTCCTGCCACCCTGCTTTTGTCAATCTCCTTTGTGAGATCCTGGATACCTTCGCATACAGCGTTCCACCAGTCCTCCGGGTGCTGCTCTGACCACCCGGGATGGGGAAAATATAAGGGATATTCTTTTGATACGCTTTTAAGGATGGTTCCCTTCGCTTCCATTAAAAGAAGCTTAACGGCCGACGTTCCTAAATCGATTCCTATATAATACATACCCTCACCTTATCCTATTTTAATCACTGCTTTTACCACATCGTTCTTATTGTTAATTACAAAATCAAAGGCTTTTGCAGTATCTTCGAAATCAAATTCATGGGTAACAATGCCGGATACATCAATGATGCCTTTT
>JARKQP010000902.1 GCA_029974875.1 Mobilitalea sp. | reverse complement strand
GCAGTAGATGCTCTTGACATCATGTGCAAGACGGCGGATGTGGAATTCGTTACCTGGGAAAGGAAGTTAGGCGGACGTCTCGTTACCATCATTATACAAGGGGACGTATCGGCTGTAAAAGAAGCAGTGGAAGTGGCTGCCGGTAAAGCGATGAAGCCTTGTGTACATGCAGTAATTCCAAATCCGCATGAAGAAACCATGAGAATAGTAAAGCTTAGTGCCAGCAGAATCCATGGGAAGGAATCATCGGAAGACCTGATGGAGGTCTAGAACCGCAGATATCCGGATGCATTATAAAATGTCATGGTATTTTGTGCCGCCCTTGGTAGCGGCGGAATGGAGACAATATGGCAGATTCTAGAAAGCGTGGTGCAAAGAAAAGCTCTGAAGCACCTGCAGAAATATCAGCAAATGAAGCTACAAAAGATACAGTACAGGAAGTTAATAAAGATACAATACAGGAAGTTAATAATGAAGTAAAAGCCGATATAAGTAATGAAGTAAAAACCAATGAAAGTAAAAAAGTAAAAACCAAAAAAACGACCCAAAAGGCTACAAAAGAACCACAAGAAACAAAGGACAGCTTAGATGATGCAAAAAATGAAGCAGTAAACACTACAAACAAAACTAATAACAATGAAATAGCAAACGCTATCAAGGAGGAAAAGAGAATGGCTCAGGAAGCATTAGGAATGGTTGAAACAAGAGGTTTAGTAGCAGCGATTGAAGCAGCAGATGCAATGTTAAAGGCTGCAAACGTTACTTTAGTAGGAACAGAGAAAATTGGTTCCGGTCTCGTATCTGTTATGGTTAGAGGAGATGTAGGCGCAGTTAAGGCAGCTGTTGAATCAGGTGCAAGCTCCGCATCCAAGCTTGGTGAATTAGTAGCTACACATGTAATCCCAAGACCTCATACTGATGTTGAGAAGATTCTTCCAGCTTTAAAGTAAGCAGTGCCGCAATGCAGCACCGGCTTTATAATTAAATCAAGAGAGTCAGCATTTGATTCATCTTGTATACACTGAATTTATTATAATATAGCTGTCTTTTATCAGGGCTGTTGCATGATTATCGTTTCCCAGTGGAACAGGGATGGTTGTGTAACAGCCTGAGATAAAAGTGTGATTGTTAGTGCTGCCTGCGGCAGCATGACATGAAGGTTGAAAGGAAAACACTTTCAGCCTATTTATTCAGGTCTATTCAATTTTTGAACAAGGCATCAAAATTGAAAAGTATGGGTATAAAATTTGAAAGAGTGCAGGTGAATCCCTTGGAAGAAAAAACAATAGAAATGGTTACGAAATTGGTTATGGAAGCGATGAAGCAGAATGATTCCATAAAAAATGAAGGAAGGGCAGCTTCCATAGAAAAAGAAGCAGGATACGTGGTTCCCATCGGCGTATCAGCAAGACATGTACATGTATCCCAGGCAGATCTGGAAACACTTTTTGGTAAGGGCTATACACTCACAAAGAAAAAGGAACTGATGGGTGGGCAATACGCAGCAGAAGAACAGGTTACGATTGTAGGTATTAAGCTTAGGGCAATTGAGAATGTCAGAATATTAGGACCGGTGCGTAAGGAAACCCAGGTTGAGATTTCCGCTACCGACGCACTTAAATTAGGCGTAAAGGCACCGATCAGGGACTCCGGCGATATCAAAGGCTCCGCGCCCATCGCCATTGTTGGACCAAAGGGAGCCTTATATTTGAACGAAGGATGCATTATCGCAAAAAGACACATCCATATGTCTCCGGCAGATGCGAAGGCAGCAGGAGTAAAAAATGGAGATGTAGTTTCCGTAAAAGCAGAAAATGCCAGGGGGACTGTCTTCAATCATGTGACAATCCGTGTGGACGACAGCTTTACGACGGAAATGCACATTGATACGGATGAGGCGAATGCAGCAAGCATAATTACAGGTAATACTGTAACGATTATATAGAAAAATGAGCTGCAGTATAGAAAACTTCAAAGCTTTTTCTTTTGCTGCAGCCTCACATAGATTTTGTTTAAGGGGCTTAGGAGGTAAATATGATTATTGGTAAGGTTGTGGGGACTGTTGTTGCGACAAGGAAAAATGATAAGCTTGTCGGCAGCAAATTATTGATCGTTGAACCCCTTGATAATATGGATAAGGGTACAATGTCAGGAAGATTTGTCGCAATTGATAATGTTGGTGCAGGCGTAGGTGAGAATGTCCTGGTGGTATTAGGCAGCGGTGCCAGGGTTGGCTGCAATATGAAGGACTCACCCATCGATGCGGCGATTGTTGGAATTGTTGATACGATTACAGAAATGTAGGGAATATAGGCTTAGTCTAGATGAAAAGCTTACAAAGGCTGTGGGGGTTATATCCCGTGAAAACATGGGGATGCTCGAACTTAAAGTATTTTATCAAAATGGAGACTTACATGGATATTCAGGAATTAAAAAACATTGTTAGGGAATGTGGTGTTGCAGGCGCAGGTGGAGCAGGTTTCCCCAGCTATGCCAAGCTGGATGAAAAAGCAGATACCATCCTGTTAAACTGCGCAGAGTGTGAGCCGCTCTTAAAAGTTCATAGACAATTACTGCAAAAATATCCATATGAGATAATGTCTGCTTTACAGCAGATTGCAGATATTCTGGATGTAAAGGAAGTGATCATCGGCGTAAAGGAAGCATATACAAAGACAGTCAATGCAGTTAAGCCGTATCTTCCTAACTTCCCTAAGATTAAATTAAGCCTGCTAAAAGAAATATATCCAATGGGTGATGAGGTTCAGCTGATTTATGAAACCCTGGGAAAGGTAGTACCGCCCGGAAATATTCCCCTTGAGGTGGGCGTGGTGGTATTTAATGTAGAGACCATTTATAATATCTATTGTGCCATCAATCAAAAAGAGCCGGTGTATGCAAAATATCTTACCATAGCCGGAGCAGTAAAGAATCCAATTACCGTTTTAGCTCCAATCGGAATGGCGGTAGAGGATCTGGTGGAGCTTGCCGGTGGGGCGGCAACTGAGGAGCCGGCTTATATCATGGGCGGCCCGATGACCGGTGGAGTGGTTACTTCTTATAGTACGGTCACAAAGACAACGAATGCCATCCTGGTATTTCCTAAGAATCATCCGGTGGTATTACAGAAGCAGGGAAGCACCTCCCTCGATATGAAAAAAGCAATGGCTTCCTGTTGCCAGTGTGAGATGTGTACGGATTTATGTCCAAGAAACCAGCTGGGCCATCCGATTACACCGCACCTGTTTATGAGGGCGGCAACCAGTGGAACCACTCAGAATTTAGACCACTTTTTAAGCACAATGTTCTGCTGCTCCTGCGGCGTTTGTGAAATGTATGCCTGTCCCCAGGGGCTGGCACCAAGAAAGCTGATTACGGAATATAAAAATGGTTTACGCGGGAAGGGGATTCCCATTCCCAAAGGAGTACTACTAAAGCCGGTGAATAAGCTGAGGGAATACAGGACAGTTCCAATGGAACGCCTGATTTCCAGGTTAGGATTGGCAGAATATAATGTGGATGCACCATTAATAGACGAAATAGCTCCTGCGAAGCAGGTTCGGATAGATTTAAATATGCACATCGGAGCAGAAGCGGTTCCGGTTGTCCAGAAGGGTGATATTGTCCAGCCGGGAG
>JARKQP010000869.1 GCA_029974875.1 Mobilitalea sp. | reverse complement strand
TCGCTTTATTTTTTAGCTAATATTGACAGGCCCCTTTCCATTTGCTATAATACATTAAAAGTTAATAAGTACCTCATCTGTTACGGTGAGGTAGAGGCGCGGGAAGTATGAGTAACTCAGTGGAGGCCGGCTGCCGTTGATACTGGATGAAAGGATTACCGCCGAAGTTTATAGTATGCCAATGCTATATGCTGGGTCTGTATTTAATAAGTACAGGACTGTCACATATGACTGCCCTAGGTTATATGTGGAGGGCTATCTTACGTTAGGGGATGAAGGGTGCGTTATATGCATAGTCAGCACTAGCAGCTATGGGTGTATTGTATACCTCTTAGCTGCTTATTATTTTATTAAGTATCTTAATATTTTGGAGGAGATAGGAATGAAAGAAAAAATAAACGTTGCAGTAGTAGGAGCAACAGGCATGGTAGGAAGAAAAATGCTCCAGGTATTGGAAGAGAGAAACTTCCCCATAGATAACCTGTACCTCTTTGCAACATCAAGGTCTGCAGGAAGCAAGGTAACATACGTCGGCAGGGAATATACAGTAGAAGAGCTCACGGAAACATCCTTTGACAGGGGCATTGACATAGCCCTCTTCTCAGCAGGGGCATCAACAAGCTTAAAATTTGCACCGATAGCCGCATCAAAGGGTACAGTGGTTATAGACAACAGCAGCGCATGGAGAATGGATGAATCAATTCCCCTGGTAGTCCCTGAAGTTAATCCAGAGGATATATCCTGGAACAAGGGAATAATCGCAAACCCCAACTGCTCCACAATCCAGGCGGTGGTTGCATTAAAACCTCTTCATGATAAATACAGAATAAAGAGGATAATATACTCCACATACCAGGCAGTATCAGGTGCAGGCATGGGAGGATACAGCGACCTTCAAGCAGGATACAAAGGAGAAGCTCCAAAGAAATTCGTACACCCCATAGCAGGAAACTGTCTTCCCCATATAGACTCATTCCTTGACAATGGATATACCAAGGAAGAGATAAAGATGGTCAACGAGACAAAGAAGATTATGCATGACGATAGTCTAAGGATAACCGCCACTACCGTAAGGGTCCCTGTGTTCCACAGCCACAGCGAATCCATCAATGTGGAGTTTGAAAAGGACTTTGACTTGAATGAACTTAAGTCTGTTCTTGAAAACGCCCCGGGAATAATAGTACAGGATGAACCGTCCAGGAACCTCTATCCCATGCCTTTATATGCAGAGAACAAGGACGAAGTGTTCGTAGGGAGAATAAGAAGAGACGATAGCGTAGAATCCGGAATCAACATGTGGGTAGTTGCAGACAACATAAGAAAAGGAGCTGCAACAAATGCAGTGCAGATAGCCCAGCTGTTTTTAAACAAGTAGTGATTCAAATTAGGGATGTTTCTCCGCCTACCCCAAAAGAGGAGATGTGTCCCCATACATTAATTTTATGAAAGGATGGTTTTAATGAGTTTGTTTACAGGGTCAGGAGTTGCCATAGTTACCCCCTTTACAGAAGATGGAGTTGACTTTAAGAAGTTTGAAGAGCTTTTAGAGTGGCACGTTAAAGAAGGCACCGACGCTATAATAGTATGCGGTACAACGGGTGAGGCATCCACCATGAGCATGGATGAGAGGAAAGCTGCCATAAAGTTTACTGTAGAAGTAATTAAGGGAAGAATACCTGTGATTGCGGGTACGGGAACTAACAATACAAAAGCTTCTGTGGAGATGAGCAAATGGGCGGACAGTACAGGAGTTGACGGTTTTTTAGTGATAACACCCTACTACAACAAGACAACCCAGAGAGGATGTATAGAACACTTTAAGGCCATAGCAAATGCAGTTACAAAGCCAATAATAATATACAATGTACCATCCCGTACAGGACTTAACCTACTGCCTGAGACACTGTATGAACTCAGTAAAGTACCAAATATAGAGGGTGTTAAGGAAGCCAGCAGCGATATAGTGCAGATATCCACAATTGCACAGCTTTGCGGCGACAGTATTGATATATACTCGGGAAACGACGACCAGATAGTGCCCATACTCTCAATCGGAGGAAAAGGAGTAATATCTGTTGTAGCCAATATACTCCCTAAAGATACCCATGACCTTGTTATGAAGTTCTTTGAAGGAGACATAAAGGGATCCTTAGACCTGCAGCTCAATATGCTTCCCCTTGTGAAGTCTCTCTTTATAGAGACCAACCCCATACCTGTAAAGGAAGCCATGAACCTTATGGGCATGAATGTAGGGCCATTAAGACTGCCATTAGTTAATATGGCTCCCAAAAACCTTGAAATATTAAAAAGTCAGATGCTGTCATACGGCATGAAATTATAGGTGATCTTTATGGTAAGGATACTATTGAACGGATGCAACGGCAGGATGGGCCAGGTGGTGGCAAGGCTCTCAAAGGATGACCCGGAGGTTTTAATAGCTGCAGGTGTGGATGTTATGCCGGACAGGATTAG
>JARKQP010000866.1 GCA_029974875.1 Mobilitalea sp. | reverse complement strand
ATAATCCTTGCCGATCTCAGGCACAGGATAGGAGATAATCGTAAAGGAAACCTCCTCCATCCTCAGATATTCCTGCATCAGCATATTCTCTTCATTGGTGCATTCTACCGTCAGCTTCTGCTGGCGCTTATTCAGCTTTACGGCCTCTTTTTTATCCTCCGGGGCAAATAATTCTTCCCCGAATACCTCAATTACGGCGGGCCCGGCATAAACAGCAGCCTTATCCTTTAATTGCTCGTAGGACAGCTTTACACTTTCTATTTTTCTTCTCTGGAAGGCCTTGTCAAACAACAGCCCTGTATCAAACCGGTGGTCATAATCATATTGTTTGCTCGGACTGGTAGAATGATAGCCGATCTTTAAATGCTGGCGCTTATTTACCGCATTGTAAGCCGCCCGCTGGATGGTGGTTTCCAGCCCCAGCTTCCTAAAGTTCAAAACCGCATAGTAGACCATACGCTCAAAGCCGATCTGGTAACGGATATTTACAATTCTTTTTTTACTTAAATCCTTCCTGCCTGTCACAAAGCCGATACGGTAACCCTCTGTGAAGGTATCTGCCATAGCCTTTACCTGCTCCTCAGGCATGGAATTTAAAAAGCGTGCGGTTCTTATCTCATTTTCCGTAATGTGCTCCCCAAAATAATAGAGATAGCGGATATCCTGCAGGTCTGATTCCATAATGATATCCCTGGCAAAGGACATGCCGGCATCCAGCAGCTCCCGGTTCCTTGCAGCCACCAGGACATCGCAGTAATCGCTCATAAAATCATAAACCGCCCTCTTTACATCCTTATACGTATACCCGTCTTCCTCTTCAAAATAATTATAAACCTCAATAAAAAGCTCCAGATAAATCGTAAGCTCATACAACCTCTGCTCAAAGGCATATACCAGGATAGAACGCAGCTCCGTATACAGGAAGGCTAACAGCTTGCCATAACGGTCTCCCAGCTGCCCACAGGCATAGGTCGGATTTGCGAAGCTGACCAGATAATTATCGCCGGCAATATCATTATATAAGGCACTGTTTAAAGCCTTTAGCTCCTTTTCCGCCAGGGCTTTTAACCGCCCTTCCTCCATTAATGTCACAACATTCTTCACCAGTAGTACAAAGGAAGCTACACTTTGGAAGTATGGAAACATCCTCCCGCTAACCGTCTTTTCCTCTTCGATCAGGGCAATTCGCTCCATTGCAAGCTCATACCTCTCCCTGATAGCTGTATTCTCTTCCTTCAATAAATCCTTGTATTCCATATCCACCCTCCGCTTATTCATTAATTAGGTTTCCCAGCTCCACCTGCTTCTTCATTAACTCATACTGGTAATTCCACAGCGCCTCGGAGCCGTCAGGCGTCACGGTATTACGCTGCATTACCTGGGAAAAGGTTATCCCATGCTCCTTCCAGGACTTTCCGCCGCTCGCTGCATTTAATAAAAATGGCTGGACACGGTCCAGGGTAGCGGCAAATCTTGCCTCCGGTGTCTCGTTTGTCTCAAACTCATCCCAAAGGCTGCGCAGCTCCTTTGCCTGATCCTCCGGCAGCAAATGAAAAATACGCTCTGCAGCAGCTAATTCCCTCTCCTGCTTTGACAGGTTGAATTCGGCATCATAAGCATAGGTGTCCCCCGCATCAATTTCAACAATGTCGTGGATCAACAACATAACCATCGTCTTTACTATATCAATCTTTTCATTGGAATGCTCACTTAAGATGGCACACATTAATGCAAGATGCCAGGAATGGTCTGCGTCATCCTCCTTACGGCTTCCATCCGATAAATAATTCTGCCTTACGATATTCTTAAGCTTGTCCACCTCCAGGATGAAGTTTATCTGCTGTTCTAATCTTGTCATTTCCAATCCTCCTTAAAAATCTCCTATTTTTATGCAATGATACCTAATATATAAAGTACTAAAAACAAAATCGCCATAACACCGTTTAAGCCTGCCCCGATGACCGGATAACGATAAAAGATATCCTTTTTCTTAAAAGCCTTATAGGATAGATAAAATCCAAAAACAGACAGTGCAAATAATAAAATCCCAAAGACGCCAAGCAGCATCCCGCCATTTCCCCGTACAGTGCTTGAACTGATGCTGAGCGCCAAAAAGCCCAGGATTACCACTCCTCCGATTGCAGTGGATGCAATCCCTGTCTTCGTATGCCTTCTGCCGGAAAAATGAATCATTTCCTTATCCTTCTTAAACAGCATGTCTACTTCCTCCTGCTTTCCTTACTCTTTCCTATCCTCTCTGGTTTTTAAGAGCATTTTCCCTCTGGTTCTTAAGAGCATTTTCTCTTTGATTTTTAAGAGCATTTTCTCTTTAGTTTTCAAGAGATTTCTCCCTTTGGCTTTCAAGAGGATTTTTTCTTTGATTTCCAAGAGGATTTCCTCAGAAAAAGAGCTCCAAAAATACGGCAAAAAATATATCCCAGCATCCCGCCAACCGTATTTAGGAATATATCATCCACATCAAATATCCCGACCTTAAAATACATCTGGACCAGCTCTACACCCAGGCTGAATAATAAGCTTAAAAAGGTTATGGTAAAGAAACCACGGTATCTTTTATTCAGCATGGGAAGCAGGAACCCAAAAGGTGCAAAGGCCAGTATATTTCCTACGATATTTACTACAAAGCTCTCCAGCCCTAACTGCTGCCGGTATTCTATAAAACGCCTAATCTCCTTAAACAAAACCAGGTTATACCGATATCCGGGAGTTATGCAATCCCTTCCGTAATGCTCACTAAAAAACAAAAAATAAGACAATAAAATAATATACAAATAAAACAAAAGCCAACCAGCTCTCGTCCAACCTCTATGATTACGCACCTTCAATTTTCTTCTCCATATCTAACTTTTCTGGGGCCGTTCGTTGGTTTACCACGCCTTTTATTATAAATCAAATCCAAATCTTAGTAAAGTATATTATCGGAACAAAAAACAATGTTCCCATAAACTTATATTAACAGTATTAATGTGAATAATAACTATTATGCAATATTTTTTCTGTTATCAGGATAGATTTTTATTTTCATTTGAGCTACAATAAAGAGAATTATTGGAAGCATTAATTGGAAGGATTTATACAGTTTTATACGGGTTTATAAGATAAATGCAAAACAGTTCCATTCATACTCCATAATAAAATAGAAATAGACAGAAAGGAATTCAGGGAACCTATGAAGACATTTGAAGAACTATATTATGAGGTTTTAGTCAGAACCTTAAAAGAAAAGGATTCCAGCTTTTTAGAAAAGCTAGAGCTTTATGATACCCACCAGCTTGACTGCCTGCTCCATCCGGAGAAGCATCCACTCGTATGGCATACCGGCGAATGTGAGTGTGAGGAGGGGGAGCGCAACTGCGTGAGGGTCTGTCCCTTCCATGCAATCCACCCAGGTGAATCCGGGGAAATGGTCATTGACGAGGATGCCTGTACCGGCTGTTCCATCTGTGTCCAGGAATGCCGGGCTAAGAACCTGAAGACCAGCAAGGATGTGATCCCTGCATTACAGGCAATCCGTTCCCATAAAGGCTTAGTCTACGCCCTTGTGGCTCCGGCGTTCCTGGGCCAGTTCAGCAGTGAAGTAACCCCAGGTAAACTGCGCAGCGCATTAAAGGCCGTTGGCTTTGACGGCATGATCGAGGTGGCCCTTTTTGCAGATATCCTGACCTTAAAGGAGGCCCTGGAATTTGACAAAAACATCCTGACCGAACAGGATTACCAGCTTACCAGCTGCTGCTGTCCAATGTGGATTGCCATGATCCGTAAGGTATATAAGGATCTGGTTCCCCATGTCCCTCCGGCTGTATCACCGATGATTGCCAGCGGACGGGCGGTAAAGGTGCTCCATCCCGATGCCCTCACCATATTCATCGGCCCCTGTATGGCAAAGAAGGCAGAGGCTAAGGAAAAGGATGTGGCCGGGGCAGTCGACTTTGTATTAACCTTCCAGGAAATCCAGGATATCTTCAATGTAATGGAGATTAACCCCATGGACATGGAGGAAAGCGAGAAGGATCATTCCTCCCGTGCCGGCAGAATCTATGCCCATACCGGAGGCGTCAGTGAGGCTGTCAGTGAGACCGTCAAGCGCCTGAACCCGAACCGTAAGATCAGCATCCACACCCAGCAGGCCCATGGGGTACCGGCCTGCAAGGCCATGATTAACGATATCCTTTCCGGCAATACCACTGCCAACTTCTTTGAGGGCATGGGCTGTGTCGGCGGGTGCGTCGGCGGCCCGAAGGTTCTTATCCCCCATGAGGAAGGCCGGGTTCACGTTGAAGAATATGGAAATGCCGCACCATATCCTACTCCCATTGATAATCCCTATGTGATCGAGCTGCTTCATAGATTAGGCCTGGATACCGTCGAAAGCCTGTTGGAGCATAGTGATATCTTTACAAGGGATTTCGGCGATCCCTCTGCTTCCAGGATAACCCCATAATACAAGAATGCTTCAGCAAAAATGTAGTCCCGGTTAAAGCTGTCTGTGATGTGACCCCAATAAGTTAGATTTTTAGGTCTAACTCATGGGGTCAGTTCAGCTGCTTCGCCGGGACTACCTTTTTATTTCTCAATTACTTCTCAATTACTTCTCTATTATTCCTCTTTAATGCTTTCCTGACTTTTCTCCTGCCTGCACAGATCAATGTCCTATTATTCTTATTAGTATACCGGTACGAACAGGATAGGATTCAGTGGATTTACTGTATTACCTGCCAGGTCAGTAATACCATTTGTTAATATATCTATCTTCAGGCTTCCAGCCGCCGGTGAGGTTGTCAGTATGACATTCACCGTATTTCCGCTGACGCTTACCGTATGCGGAAGCACGGACGGGTATGAGCCGCTGGTCTGGGTAACCTGAACTGTCATAGTCCCCTGAATCGGTTCATCAAAGTTTATTTTGACAGTCCTAGTTGCGATATCATAGCTGATGCCTGCATAGGACGGCTTTTTGTTTTCCTTGATTTCCACATATGTCACATAGGACGTAATGGCACCATAGCTATTATTATAGCCCCTTACATTGGAGATTGTAATCGGCCGTTCCACGGTAACCGATATACTATTCGGTGCCATGGTAAGAGTTACTGTGGCTCCTGTATCCGATGTATTCTTTGTCAGCTCTGCCTTGATAACCGGCACGCCCGCAATCACGTAGTTACCAGCGGTTTCTGCCGAAGCCTTATCCAGCTTATTCGCAAACTCAACAATAATCTGATCCGGGTTTGTTGTGGACTGGTATACCCTGTAAGGAGCAGGTAGTTCTGCCGAGGTACCTGATGTATTGTTGATCGTGATCTCCCTTGCTACGTTCGTATTCTTATAGTTATCATATACAAGCCCCGGATTGACGGTGAAGGTATAGATACCAAGCAGGCCTATATTGGACAGCTTTAATTGGATGATATTATTGCCCAGGGTATGGACCACCTGTGTGTAGGATATATTTGTATTTGGCGCTATTTCATCCAGCGCGGATGAATATCTTGCGCTGAATATACCTGACGCACTGGTCAGACTGACATCCTTGTTAAAGGTTAAGGTCAAAATATTGGTGTCTCCATCATAGGCATACTGTATCAAATTAGGCGGTGTCGTATCCATGGTAAAATTAACCGTAAAGGTTCTCATTGTATTTGCACTGGTATCAGTAGGATTTACATTATAGCCGTTCCAATTTCCAATCTGCACCGACTGCACTCCCGTAGTTGCCAGATCCGCTGCAGAGGTCATTGTGTAATTTACCTTCTTCGTATCCGTCTGATCGACAACACCTGGGATCCATGATCCATTATTGATGATAATATAGCCGCCGGTCTGTATGGAGCGGTTAAAGGTAGCAGTAATTGTATTATACCCTGTCCGGAGCACTGACAGTACGCTAGCCTGAGGCTTTGGTGTAGTATCTGTTTGGATGTGCGCCGTTACATAAACAGTAGCAGGAATGTTGCCGGCCATATCCTTAATGCCGGAAATGTAGACTGAGAATAATTTATTTCTGTCTGCCACAACCATAGGGTTCAGGTTAATGGATAAGGACTTCTTATCCTCTGAAGGCACATAATTCAATCTATTATTCAACAGGCTGAGGGTGGAGGCATCCGCCGCAACGCTGGAGTTTACTACTGCTGCTCCGGAAACCTTCATATCACTAAAGTTCACTGCCTCATTAAATTCAATGATGGCAACCAAGCCGGAGTCATCCACTGTGGTCCGGACAATATATGGACCGGTTCCATCCGAATAGGTAAAGGTTTTATAATAAGAATCCAGGGCAATATTATCAGTGGTTTTAATATTACTGGTAAAGTTAATACCATAATTACCATTCAGCGCTTTGGCCGTTGTTATCGTAAGAGTCATTTTGTCTGCGGACAGGGTTGCCTTTAAAGTACCCGGGTCATTTCCCTTTACACCCTTGGCATCCGATCTAAGCACAATTTCGATGTTACTGGATAAGGTACCACCAAGGCCAATGACTGTGCTTTCCAGGACAGGACTGTCAAATACGGCTACAATGGTATTGGCATCCTTAACCTCAACACTCTTCACAGTTCTTTTAATTGCTGCCGGATCCACAACCTCAATAATTACCGCATCATCCACGATGCTTTTATCTGCAGCATCCTTGGTTGCAGTAGCTGCAGCAGCTACCCTAAGGGTTACCTTTCCCTCCTTCAGTGCAGTAACCTTACCGGTCAGGGCATCATCAATGCGAATACAATCTTTATCGCCACCCTTCCCGATGGACCAATAAACCTGATCCGAGGTATTAGCAGGAGTTATTATACAATCAAAATCCATGGAGGAGCCTAGGGTAAGTCTGTGAGCCCCATTTATCAGAGTAGCGTTTGATATCTCTATATCAGTTGCAGGAATTCTTACTGTAACTTTACAGGATAGTGTCTTTGTCTTTTTTGACGGATATGTAATCTTACACTTTATTGTGGCTGTTCCCTTATTAACAGAGGTAATTACGCCATTTTTGTTAACGGTAGCGACCGCTTTATTGGAGGTAGTCCACGCATACTTACTTTTTGCTACCTTATTCTTTATTACTGATTGATAGGTCTTTCCTTTTCCAACAAGGGTAACCTGGGTTTTGGAAAAGGTCGGTGTTACTGTTGCTGCCTGCACCTGGGCTATATTCATGCCCCAAACAGCGGGCACAATGAGCGCAAAGCAGAAAAACATAACCATTTTTTTAACAAATGCCTTCATTTTTCATCCTCCTAATCGTTTTCTAAAGGGATTCTCCACAAGAAACCCTTTGGTCGCATTTGAAGCTTCTCCCATTATAGTTAAATTATATCTTATTAGGATATATAGTACCACAAGCAGTAATTTTTGTCAAAAATTTGTCCGGCTCTTAAGGGATTCTTAAGAAAATCTTAAAGGCTTTTGCTATAGCCTTTTGAAGCTGTAGGCCATATATCCCAGGGTCTGGAACCGCTGTTATTTCCCCGGGGATTAACCATATGCACTATTGTATCATAAACTATTTAGAGTGAAAAAGTATGCCCTGTCCTTTCACCGGTATCCAACTGCGCTGCCGTTTTAGCAATAAATACAATTTTATATATTTTCTACTTTATTTTTTCCCAGCTTCGAATTATAATGGATTAATAGTATATAATTATAATTAAAAAGGAAAGGAAGGTTTAGCCCATGAAAAAATTTGGTAAGTTTATATTCGGAACACTTGCTGCTGCTTCTGTTGCTGCCGGTGCCTATTATTTCTATAAGACTTATATCAAAAAAGATGATTCTGACGATTTCGAGGATTTTGAGGACGACTTCGAAGACTTTGATACGGAAGACCTGACGGAGAAGGAAGCCAGAGAATACGTGCCGATTAATATAACTTCTGACAACGATGCCAAAGAAGAGGATTCCTCTGAAGAAGAAAAGGATGGCTTCGAGGTGCAGGAAGATCAGGATCCCGAAGAGGAACAATAGATCATTACCATGGATAAAAGGTTCATGTAACCCCAATATTAATTGGAGCTTACATGAACCTTTTTTATATCATTAAGTTTGTCCCGGATCCTTTAATCGCTATGTCTTTGACAAAATGCCCGGATATCCGTGGATAGCTTCTTTGGATCTCCTGCCGTATATGTGCTGTGGCCGGTCGTCACAGTATCAGTATAGTCAACGGCTATACCATCTCCGATATACATCGTGTATCTTGTCATGGATGGCGAAGGGGTTACTATCTCAATCGTATACTCAGAGGTATCAACGGATTGACCCCCATAAGTAAATTGATGCTGTTCCATTAATGTGTAGAAGCTTAGGATATCCTCTTTACCGGTGAGAACCACCGAAACCTTGTTTATCTCATCCGTTACCGTTAAGGAACTGGCCTTTGCCGGGTCTGCCTGGAAAATATCACGAAAGGATAATTCTATTTCCTGCTCTTCCTGGCCTTTATCCAGCTGGGCTTGTGCTGCCGGTAAAGCCGACTTTTCAGTGACTGTGCTTCCACCGGAGGCTCCGCTGCCTGAAGAACTGCCTGTTTCTCCAGCACCGGCCTTTCCCAGCGCCGTAGGAACCTCTGCAACAATGGAATACTTTGGACTTTCTATACGGGCATCATCGATTTCCCCAGTCCCTTCCGTATTCCCTGCCAGACC
>JARKQP010000843.1 GCA_029974875.1 Mobilitalea sp. | reverse complement strand
TTCAGGCAATAAAGGACCGCATTGCTTTGAAAGTGGTATTATACTTTTCAGATATGGAATGTGAAGTGTAAGGAAGGATGAAAAATGAGAAGCAGAATCAGACAACCACGGGATGCTGAGGGAAGTTTCAACTACATATTGATGACAGCGGCAGATACTGTGAGGATCCGGATGGGAGGAACCGAAAATGATGTCATATCGATTTGACAAGGAACAATATTTTAAAGAAGCAAGGGCGGTATATTCAAAGTATCCAAGTGATGTTTCAAACATGGAGAAGCTGCTCGACGAGCAAAGCATAAAGCATCCGGGTGCGTCCTCTTTTCAGAAAAAAACATGGATTTACCGGGTTGCTGCACAGCATGCAGATGTAATTATATTTCCGTCCAGTCCATTTTATGCGGAAATAGATACCGGCAGAGAACAAAACAGTGTCACTGCATCCTTCCCTCCTCAGCCGGGAATCGGCTGCTGGCTGATGAAACAATATCCTGATTTTGTATCGGAATATGGAAAATGGAGTGACTATTATGGAAGCAAAGGTGTGATGAACGGTCCCCAGTTTATGGATGCGGCACATCACTATGCGAATTGCGAAACTGTGATAAGGCATGGACTAAAAGGAATCCGGGAAAATGCTGAGAAGAGAATAAAGGCTGGCGGATTAGATGTACACCAGAAAGATTTTCTGGTGTGTATGATGGATGTACTGGACAGCCTTATGACGATAGCAGGGAGATTTTCTGAGAAGGCAAAAGAAATGCTGCAGACAGAAACAGATATGCTGCACCGTCAGGTACTGGAACGGATTGCAGATACAGCCCAGCGCATTCCGGCTTATCCGGCACAGACATTCTACGAAGCATTGTGTGCAATCTGGTTTACAAGGGAAATGTGCAATGCGCTGGATGGCTTGGGATTTGCTGTCCTTGCACATCTGGACCGCATTTTAGAGCCTTATTACCTGCGGGATATAGAAGCAGGAATTCTGACCAGGGAGGAAGCGCAGGAGCTGCTGGACTGTTTTGTGTCTATGACGGATGCAAGATGGGATTTGGAGGCAGATCTGCCGGGTGGAACCAATGCAGATATTATTATCGGCGGATGTGATGCGGACGGAAGGGCCGTGTACAATGATATTACGGAAATGATCATAGAAAGCTA
>JARKQP010000825.1 GCA_029974875.1 Mobilitalea sp. | reverse complement strand
GACGAATATACAGAACCTGTATAAGGTTGCAAACAAGCAGGAGGTTATGAAGATACAGGATGATTTCTTCCGTATTTACCAGAATGGGAACCAGGCGGAGCTGGCTGAGTTCAGCCATCAATTAGATCTGATTTCTGCACGTTACCATGCACAGAGCTTGAGATAGTCTAACAAATTAACGGAGTGAGAAAATGAATTTACCAAAATTATTTGAGGACAGAATGAGGACGCTTTTGGGAGGGGAGTATGAGGCGTATTTGCAATGCTACCATAAGCCGCATTTCGGCGGCTTACGTGTGAATACACTAAAATCCACCCCAGGGGAATTCGAAGGGATCTGTCCTTTTTCAGTGAAAAGAATTCCCTGGGTCTGGAACGGTTATTATTATGATACACAGGAGCAGCCGTCAAAGCATCCTTATTACTATGCAGGCCTATATTATATACAGGAACCCAGTGCAATGACACCTGCAAGCCTGCTGCCCGTTGAAAAAGGGGATAGGGTCCTGGATATCTGCGCAGCGCCGGGAGGAAAGAGTACGGAGCTGGGGGCGAGGCTTGGAGGGGAAGGACTTCTGGTCTCCAATGATATCAGTAATTCCAGGGCGAAGGCCCTGCTTAAGAATATAGAGCTGCTCGGCATCCGGAATGCGCTGGTAGTATCGGAAGCGCCGAATAAGCTGTCAGAGTATTTCCCGGAATATTTTGATAAAATCCTGATTGATGCGCCTTGCTCCGGGGAAGGAATGTTCCGCAAAAGTCCGGCAATCATGAAGAATTGGGAGCAGTATGGAGTTGGCTATTATAACAAGCTGCAAAAGGAGATCATCCTGTTTGCAGCTAAGATGCTAAAGCCGGGCGGATATATGCTTTATTCCACCTGTACCTTCTCCCCGGAGGAGAATGAGGGCACCATAGCTTACCTGCTGGAGGAATACCCGGAATTCGAGGTTGTGAATGCGATTCCCGATGAGGCGGTGCAAAAGGAGCTGGGAATTTCCTATGAGGGCTTTGATTTTGGAAAGCCGGAATGGGTGGGCGGTAAAGAAGAATTAAAGCATTGCATCAGGCTTTGGCCCCATAAAATAGATGGAGAGGGACATTTTGTGGCCCTGCTCCATAAACGGGGGGACATTGCAGGGGCAAAAGCTGCAGCCTATAGCCTGCCAGGCAGCCAGGGCAGGAATAAAAAGCTTTTGTCGGAAGAAGCATTGGAATTCTTTCAGACACTGAAGCTCCCTATTAAGGAGGAGCTGCTGGCGGTGCGTGAGGAAAGGGTTTATCTGCTCCCGGAGGGTCTGCCGGATTTGAAGGGACTTCGGATCCTCCGGCAGGGGTTATTATTGGGCGAGATGAAAAAGCAGCGCTTTGAACCCTCCCAGGCTTTGGCCAGTGCCCTGAGCCCTAAGGAATATGATAGGATTATACGGTTTGATGTGGATGATCCTAATGTGATCCGGTACCTGAAATGTGAAGCAATTGAACCGGAAGGGGAATACCAGGACGGCTGGTATCTGGTATGCGTGAAGGAATATTCCCTGGGCTGGATTAAGGTGGCAAAGAATAATTTTAGAAATAAATATCTTCCTGGCTGGAGATGGGTATAGGTGGAGGAACATGATTTGCACAGGGAAAGAGGTAGTTATGTCTAAGCAGCTTAGGTTGGATAAATATCTTGCAGATATGGGCATCGGGACACGGAGTGAAATCAAGCTTTGGATACGGAAGGGCAGGGTAAAGCTAAACGGTGAGGTCTGTACAAAACCGGAAAGCAAGGTAAATGCCTCCGATGATGAGATACTGTTTGATGACAGCCGGGTTAATTATATGGAATACTGCTATATCATGCTCCATAAACCGGCTGGCGTTGTGTCCGCAACGAATGATAATGTAAGCAGGACAGTGCTGGACCTGATATCCGATAAGCAAAGGAAGGATATGTTTCCCGTAGGAAGGCTGGATAAGGATACGGAGGGGCTTTTGCTTATCACCAATGACGGCGGGCTTGCCCACCGGCTGCTTTCGCCAAAGAAGCATGTAGATAAAGTATACTATGCCAGGGTCAGGGGAAAAGTAGCAGAGGAGGACGTGAAGGCCTTTGAAGCAGGTGTTGACATCGGTGAGGAAAGCCTTACTCTGCCGGCAAAATTAAGAATTGTGATCTCCGGGGAAGTCTCAGAGATAGAGCTGACGATCCAGGAGGGCAAATTTCATCAGGTAAAGCGGATGTTCGAGGATGTAGGGAAGGAAGTCATCTACCTAAAGCGTCTGTCCATGGGCAGCTTAAGCCTTGACCCAGGCCTTCAGCCGGGAGAGTACCGGGAACTGACAGCGGAAGAGCTCCAGTCGCTGAGGAGTTAACGTGGCGTATACAACAAAATTCTCTCAGGAACCTGCAGCAATTGTATAGAAATTATCACAGGTTTTGAGGTTCGCAGCTGTCTAAGTTAATATTGGATAGAAAGCTAATGTTTATAAAAAATGAGAAAACGTGAGTAATCGCGAGTATAACAAAGAATATATAGAGAGGATAGGTAATCCCGGAAATGTTATTAGAGTAATGGGATTGATAAGAATAGAGGTTATGTTAAAAGATACGGATGCAGTGATTTTTGACCTGGATGGCACCTTGGTGGACTCCATGTGGATGTGGAGGATTATTGATATTGAATATTTAGACCGTTTTGGCATTGAGCTTCCGGAGGAGCTGCAGTCCCTTATAGCGGGAATGAGCTTTTCTGAGACGGCAGTTTATTTTAAGGAACGCTTTGGGCTGCCTGACAGCCTGGAGCAGATTAAAAGTGATTGGAACCGGATGGCCTGGGACAAGTATCTGAATGAAGTCCCGTTAAAGGAAGGGGCTCTGGAGCTATTAACCTATTTAAAGCAGAAGCAGATACCGGCAGGAATTGCTACCAGTAATTCCAGGGAGCTGGTTGACTTAATTGTAGAGAGGCATGGAATCAGCGGTTATTTTACGTCCATTAGGACCTCCTGTGAGGTGGAAAGAGGGAAGCCCTCACCGGATATCTATCTCCTGGTCGCGAAGGATCTAGGCGTGGAGCCTTCCAGGTGCCTGGTCTTTGAAGACATCCTGATGGGAATTAAAGCTGGGAAAAACGCGAATATGAAGGTGTGTGCGGTATATGACGATTTTTCCATGGAAGAGCAGGAGGAGAAAATAAGACTGGCAGATTATTTCGTAACCTCAATGGCGGAAGTGTTGGAGCCTTAAAGGTTAATGCAGTGAAATAAAAGATTGAAAAATAAAGCTGCAAGAATATAAAACTGTAAAAATATAAATCTATAAAAATATAAATTTATAGAAATGTAAATCTAAAAAAATAAGCAAACAGGATCGCAGAAAGAAAGCATAAAAGTGACTTTGCAAAAAGTTAAGTTGTCGCATATAAATATATCACATCATACAGGAGTAGAATGCCGTGAAAGAATTCCGAGTTCAGCAAAATGAAGCTGGCCAGAGACTGGATAAGCTGTTGGCTAAAATATTGAATAAGGCACCAAAGAGCTTTATTTATAAGATGCTAAGAAAAAAGAATATAACCTTAAACGGGAAAAAAGCAGACGGCTCGGAAAAGCTGGTGGTTCAGGATGAAATTAAGCTTTTCCTTTCCGATGAAACCATAGGGCAGTTCAGCGAGCAGATTGCGCCTGCTGAAATTGAGACTACAAAAGTAGAACTCACTCCGGACATAATATATGAGGATCAGCATATTATGGTTTTAAACAAGCCCCTGGGAATTCTTTCCCAAAAGGCGGATAAGAATGATATCTCAATGGTGGAGGTGGTCATCTCTTATCTACTGAAGTCGAAAAAAATAACAAGGGAGCAGCTGGTCAGCTTTAAGCCGGCCATCTGTAACCGCCTGGACAGGAATACGGGCGGCGTCCTAATAGCCGGCAAATCCCTGGTCGGCCTACAGGAGATGGCCAAGCTTTTGAAAAGCCGCACTTTAAATAAATATTACTTATGCATCGTTAAGGGAAAGGTAGAGGGGAAGAAACGGATAGAAGGCTACCTGAGCAAGGATGATGAAAGGAACCAGGTAAGGATTTATCCGAACCAGGCGGAGGATAGGGAATACATCTGTACAGAATATGAGCCGCTGGCATATTCCTTGAATGCGATGAAGGATGAGGCAGTAGCGAAAAAGGAGGCATACCTTAGGAACCTAAGGGGTGCGCTGGTGCAGGAACAGGATATTTCAGGGGATACCCAAGGGCTCTATACCTTATTACAGGTAAAGCTAATTACAGGGCGGTCCCATCAAATCAGGGCGCATCTGGCTTCCATTGGCCATCCTGTTATCGGTGATTTTAAATATGGGGATCAGAAAACCAATCACTTCTTCCGGAAGAAATATGGTTTAACCTATCAGCTATTGCATTCCCACCGTATGGTTTTTCCTAAAATAATGGATGGGGAGCTGTCCTATTTATCGGGAAAGGAATTTGTAGCAGAGGTGCCTGAGCTGTTTGCAAGAGTACAAAAGGACTTATTCAGCCACGTGGTGGGCAGGATTTAGGCTGTATATAGAGGTTGTTGTGAAATGAGGATTGGAAGCTAAGGGGGGATGAGGAATGCCGTCATGGAATTCCAGGGGGTTAAGAGGCTCCATGCTGGAGGAACTGGTTAACCTGACTAATACAAAATACCGTGAAAAGGGACTTGCCTTGATTCAAAAGGTGCCGACACCTATTACTCCGATATCAATCGATAAAGATAATAAGCATATCACCCTGGCTTATTTTGAACAGAAGAGTACGGTGGACTATATTGGGGTTGTGCAGGGAATTCCTGTCTGTTTCGATGCGAAGGAATGTGCCGTTGATACCTTTAGTATTAACAATGTGCATGAGCATCAGATTGCCTTTATGAAGGAATTCGAGGAGCAGAGCGGGGTTTCCTTTCTGTTAATTTACTATAAAAAGCATGATATCTATTATTACCTCACCTTTGACCGGCTATATGAGTTCTGGAACCGGGCAGTAGGCGGGGGGAGAAAGAGCTTCCGCTTTGAGGAACTGGATCCGGCTTACAAGATCAGGCTCCAAGGAGGGGTCTGCATCCATTACCTTGAGACCCTGAATAAAGATTTGGAACGGCGTGAGAATACACATGACCTTTAAGTATATAAATACACATGGCTTTTAAGTATATGAATATACATGGTCTTTAAGTATATAAATACATATGGCCTTTAAATATATAAATACATATGGCTTTTAAATATATAAATATACATGACCTTTAAATATATGATTGACATCATCAGCTTTTTAAATTATAATGTTGAAACATATTAGTGTGGTAATGAATTATCACGTTACTATGATGAAGCGACTGAACTAATTTTAGAAGTGATTAACTAATTTAAAAGAAAGGCTTGGTGTTTTATGAAAGAAAAATTATTACATACACCTGAGGGAGTAAGGGACATATACAATTCGGAATGTGCAATGAGATTGATATTGCAGAAAAAACTCCATCATGTGCTGGAGCGTTTTTGCTTTCGTGACATACAGACGCCGAGCTTTGAGTTTTTTGATATCTTTAGCCAGGAGCGTGGAACGGTAGCTTCAAAGGACATGTATAAATTTTTTGACCGGGATGGCAATACTCTGGCGCTGCGGCCTGATATTACCCCATCCATTGCCCGATGCGCGGCAAAATATTATAAGGATGAAACCTTCCCGATCCGGCTGTGCTATATTGGAAATACCTTTATCAATAATACCAGCTACCAGGGAAAGCTAAAGGAGGTTACCCAGCTCGGGGCGGAGCTTGTGAATGATGACAGCATTGAGGCGGATGCGGAGATGCTGGCTCTTACGGTGGAGTGCTTATTACAAAGCGGATTAAAGGAGTTCCAGGTAGAGATCGGTGACGCTGATTTCTTCCGTGCCTTGACAGGGGAAGCAGGTTTTGACGAGGAAGAAACAACAACCCTGCGCCTGCTGATCGAGAAAAAGAATCTGTTCGGTGTAGAGGAAATGGTCGGGTCAAAGGAAATCAATCAGGAGCTGAAGGAAATCTTCCTGAAGCTGCCGCAGCTGTTTGGAACCCTGGATACCCTTTCCTATGCAAAGAGCCTGACCTCAAATCCCAGGGCAGTTAAGGCGATTGAACGGCTGGAAAAGCTATATGACATCCTTACGGAATATGGCTATGAGAATTTTGTATCCTTTGACCTGGGAATGTTAAGTAAATACAATTACTATACGGGAATTATCTTTAAGGCATATACCTACGGAACCGGTGACGCCATCGCTACCGGCGGGCGGTATGATAACCTGGTGGGGCAATTCGGGAAGGAAGCTCCGGCCATCGGTCTTGCAATTGTGATTGACCAGCTAATGCTGGCACTGTCCAGACAAAAGCTTTTAGAGGAGCCGGAAGCCCAGGATACCATGATTTTATACGAGGGAGCCTTTAGAAAGCAGGCAATCGCCCTCGCAAACCATTTCCGGATGACAGGAATGAATATAATTCTACAAAAGTCGAATGGTAATTCCGGGCTGGAGGAATATCTTGCTTACGGCAAGAGGGCAAATGCCGGAGGGGTATTGTATCTGGATAGCGATGAGGAGATCAAGGTAATCGACATCATAAATGGCAATACCCAGGTGGCTTCCATTAAGGATTTACTACATTAACCAGGGGAAGCCGGCATGCAGGTTTGCCGGCATACCGGTGAGTACACAGCCTTAGCTGACGGGTTTGTTTTAACTGAGGGCAGCAAGCACTGTTTTAACGATAGAAGAGACGAAATGGTTGAAAGAAATAAAATTATTTGACAAAGGGGGAACGGATCCATGTCGGCACGATCATGACGATTTGCGCGGTAAGGGACATGGACATTAGTATGAGATATATTACGATTGCCTTAGCCAAAGGGCGTTTAGCGTTAAAAACACTTGAAATGCTGGAGAAGATTGGAATTACCTGTGAAGAGATAAAGGATAAGTCCTCCAGAAAATTAATCTTCGTAAATGAAGAGCTGAAATTAAAATTCTTCCTATCAAAAGCAAATGATGTTCCTACCTATGTAGAATATGGTGCCGCTGATATCGGCGTGGTTGGTAAGGATACCATCCTGGAGGAAGGAAGAAAGATGTACGAGGTGGTAGATCTTGGCCTTGGAAAATGCAAAATGTGCGTGGCAGGCCCTGTATCCGCAAAGGAACTGCTACAGCATGGGGAGCTGATCCGTGTTGCAACGAAGTATCCCAATATTGCAAAGGATTACTTCTATAATAAAAAGCATCAGACCGTGGAAATCATAAAATTAAACGGCTCCATCGAATTGGCTCCCATTGTGGGGCTGTCCGAGGTAATCGTTGATATTGTAGAGACAGGCTCTACCCTCCGGGAGAACGGACTGGAGGTCCTGGAGGAGATCTGTGATCTCTCAGCCCGTATGGTTGTAAACGAAGTCAGCATGAAGATGGAGCATGGCCGGATAACAAAAATCATCAAGGACCTGAAAGAGGCAATTCAAGCGGATAAACAATAAATAATGGAAGGGACAGGTACACGCATGAAGATAATCAAGTTAACCCCAGAGACAAAGAAAAATATCCTGGAAGACCTATTAAAGAGAAGCCCGAACCAGTATGACGAATATGTAGCTGCCGTATCGGAAATATTGGAGAGCGTGAAGCGGGATAAGGATAAGGCACTGTTTGATTATACAGCACGTTTTGACCAATCAGTCATCACAAAGGAAACGGTCCGGGTAACCCAGGAGGAGATTGAAGAGGCCTATACAAAGGTAGGGCCGGAAATCATCCAGGTGATCCAAAAGGCCATCAGGAACATCGAAAGCTACCATGCAAAGCAAAAGCAATACAGCTGGTTTGATTCTACGGAAAACGGAACCATCCTTGGACAGAAGATAACCCCAATTGCTGCGGCGGGTGTCTATGTACCGGGCGGTAAAGCGGCTTATCCCTCCTCCGTGCTGATGAATGTAATTCCTGCTAAGGTTGCCGGTGTGGAGCGGATCGCTATGACTACCCCTCCGGGAAAGGATGGAAAGGTTAATCCGGGTACCCTGGTAGCAGCCAAAGAGGCAGGAGTGACGGAGATTTATAAGGTGGGAGGCGCCCAGGCCATTGCAGCCCTTGCCTATGGAACGGAAAGCATCAAAAAGGTGGATAAAATCGTAGGACCAGGTAATATTTACGTAGCCCTGGCAAAGAAGGCTGTTTACGGCCATGTAAGCATTGATTCTATTGCAGGACCCAGTGAGATCCTGGTGCTTGCTGACGAGACCGCTAACCCGAGATATGTGGCGGCGGATTTATTGTCCCAGGCGGAGCATGATGAGCTGGCCTCCGCAATCCTGATAACGACCAGCATGGAATTGGCAGAGAAGGTTTCTGCTGAGGTAGACCTTTTTGTAGCCCAGCTGTCCCGGGCGGAGATTATGCAAAAATCCTTAGATAATTATGGCTATATCATGGTGGCAGGCAGTCTTTCAGAGGCCATTGAGGCGGCAAATGAAATTGCCTCCGAGCATCTTGAAATCATGACCAGGGATCCCTTTATGGTGATGACGAAGATCAAAAACGCAGGAGCAATCTTTATCGGGGAATATTCCAGCGAGCCTCTCGGAGATTATATGGCAGGTCCCAACCACGTACTGCCCACCAACGGCACGGCGAAATTCTTCTCCCCTTTAAGCGTGGATGATTTTATTAAAAAGTCAAGCATCATATCTTATTCAAGGGAAGCCCTTGAACCAATTTATAAGGACATTGTGGCCTTTGCTAATTCGGAAGGCCTGACAGCACATGCAAATTCCATCGCAGTCAGGTTCGAATAGAAGCAAACAAAACAAATGAGGAAATAAAACAAGTAAAGACAAATAAAGCAGGCAAAGACATATAAAACAGGCAAAGACACATAAAACAAGCGAAGACACATAAAACAAGCGAAGAAAAATAAAACAGGCAAAGGCAAATAAAACAAATAAAGACAAACAGAGACAGGAAAATTTAAATAAAGACAGGGAAATTAAAAAATTGACATTTATTTAGGTTAATGTATAATAAATAAAAACCCGTTAATAAAAGTCAATAAAAAAATGTAATTTCTACGGAAAAGGAGGGATAAAGCCGATGAGCAGCAGAAATGCCGAAATAACCCGTAAAACGAAGGAAACCGAAATTAATATGGAATTTTCTCTGGATGGCAGCGGAAAGGCTCAAATTGAGACGGGGATCGGTTTTTTTAACCATATGCTGGAAAGCCTTACAAGGCACGGTTTTTTTGATATGAAGCTATCGGTAAAGGGTGATTTATACGTGGATTCCCATCATACGGTTGAGGATACGGGGATTGTGCTTGGGCAGGCCATTAAGGCAGCCCTGGGGGATAAGCAGGGAATCAAGCGCTATGGCTCCTTTATCCTTCCCATGGATGAAACCTTGGTACTCTGTGCCATTGACCTATCCGGCAGGCCATATCTTTCCTATGATTTGAATTTTACGGTCGATAGGGTTGGCTATATGGAAACGGAGCTGGTCAAGGAATTTTTCTATGCCATAGCTTACTCTGCAGGCATGAATTTACATATTAAGCTGTTAGATGGCGGCAATAACCACCATATCATTGAAGCAGCCTTTAAGGCATTTGCAAAAGCGTTGGATGAGGCCTGCAGCTATGATGAACGGATCCAGGGAGTTTTATCCACAAAGGGCTCCATCGACTAAAAGGGCATTCTAAAATATTTTGAAAAGAAGGTAGGGTACGTAATGTTATTATTTCCGGCAATTGATATTAAGAATGGACAATGTGTGAGATTAAGACAGGGAAGTTTTCAAGATGTTTTAGTATATTCTGATATACCGTTAAAAATGGCAAAACAATGGGAAGCTGCAGGGGCTTCCTTTATCCATATAGTGGACTTGGATGGGGCACTGGTCGGGCATTCTGTTAATGATGAAGTGATCAAGGAGATTGTTGGCGAAGTGAAAATTCCTGTCCAGGTAGGCGGTGGCATCCGTACCATCAAGGATATTGAAAATAAACTAAGCCTTGGGGTAGAAAGGGTCATCATCGGTACAAAAGCAGTAAAGGATCCCGGCTTTGTCAGGGAGGCAATAGCGAAATTCGGTTCAAAGCGTATTGTAATCGGCATTGATGCAAAAAACGGAATGGTTGCCATCGAGGGCTGGGAAAAGGTAAGTGAATATACGGCAGTCGCCCTGGCCATGGAGATGAAGCAGTACGGCGTAAGAACCATTGTTTACACGGATATTGCCAAGGACGGAATGCTTCAGGGGCCTAATATACCCTACACGAAAGAACTTGCAGATACAACTGGGTTAAACATCATTGCATCCGGCGGCGTGTCCTCCTTAAAGGATCTTGAAATGCTGGCTGAAAATAACATTTACGGTGCAATTATAGGTAAGGCGCTTTATGAAAATAAGGTGGACCTAAGAAAAGCAGTGGAGTTATTTGAAAAAAAGAGCCAAACCATATAAATATTAATTAGATTCTTACACGGGAGGTAAGTTCCATGTCTTATAAAAAAATCATACCCTACATCAATGCTGAGACAGAGGTGCCGGCAAATGTATTAAAGCTGGTCCAGGCCTATGCAAACGGGGGAGCTGACGAGCTGTTTCTTTATAATTACTCCAAGGATGAAAAAACCAAGGAGGAATTCCTATCCCTCGCCAAAGAAGTAACGAAGGGCATTGATTTACCGGTTATTATCGGTACCTATGTAAAACGTCTTGAGGATATAAAAAAGGCCATCTATACCGGTGCTGCCGGGGTCTGCGTGAAGTATCCCATGCTGGAGGATAGAACCCTGTTAAAGGAAGCGGCAAAGAGGTTTGGTCCGGATAAGATCATAGTTGAGCTTGACATGCTGGAATTTATGGAATTTGAGGAGGATTTATACCAGCTGCTGACGGAAGCAGAGATTGGAACCGTCCTGATAAAGCATGTTGCCTTATCCAGTAAGACAAAAGCAAAGATTGAACAGGCACCCTTGAAGATGATTGTCCGCGACAGCCTGGTAAGAAATGATATTGGCAGCTTAATGGGCTTAAGCAACGTAGTGGGGGTATCCACTAATTTTTTCGAGAATAAAGACATCCTGAAGGCAAAATATGCCTTGAAGGCGGAGGGAATAGACGTACATGCTTATGAAAGCAGGCTGACATTTTCGCAGTTCAAGCTGGATGCGGGTGGACTGATCCCCGTAATCGTACAAGATTATCATACGGAAGAAGTTTTAATGCTTGCGTATATGAATGAAGAAGCATATAATAAGACTATTGTGGGTGGAAGAATGACCTATTATTCCAGAAGCCGTAACACGCTTTGGTTAAAGGGTGAGACCTCAGGACATTTCCAATATGTGAAGGAGCTGGTCCTGGATTGTGATAAGGATACGATCCTGGCGAAGGTATTGCAGGTCGGTCCGGCCTGTCATACGGGCGAGCAGACCTGTTTCCATACGGAGTTGGTGAAAAAGGATTATAAAACTGCAGATACCCTGCATGTATTCAATGATGTCTATGGCGTTATCATGGACCGGAAGCGAAACCCCAAGGAAGGATCTTATACGAACTATCTCTTTGATAAGGGGATTGATAAAATCCTGAAAAAATGCGGGGAGGAAGCAACGGAGATTACCATTGCGGCAAAGAATCCGGGGGCGGAGGAATTACGCTATGAAATCGCGGATTACCTTTATCACCTGATGGTCCTGATGGCAGAATGCGGACTTGACTGGGAGGATGTTACAAGGGAGCTGGCCCATCGAAAATAACCTACAAGCCGGCTCTGGCTTAATCAGAATTATTTATATTATTTGGGAACAAAATGATGTTCCGATAATCGGTGCGCCCCCTGGGCACACTCTGCAAGGCGCAAAATAGCGCCTTTTATGGGAGGTTAAACTGTAACCTCTTATAACTTATCATATTTAGGAGGCAATTAACGTGCGAGCATATGGTGTAAACGAACTGAGAAGGATGTTCCTGGAGTTTTTTGAAAGCAAGGGGCACCTGATATTAAATAGCTTTTCGCTGGTTCCGCAGGGTGATAACAGCTTATTATTAATTAATTCAGGCATGGCGCCTTTAAAGCCGTATTTTACCGGGCAGGAGCTTCCGCCAAGAAAGCGTGTGACTACCTGTCAGAAGTGTATCCGTACCGGTGATATAGAGAATGTAGGTAAGACTGCAAGGCATGGTACCTTTTTCGAAATGCTTGGAAACTTCTCCTTTGGGGATTATTTTAAGCACGAGGCCATTGCCTGGTCCTGGGAATTCTTAACCCAGGTGGTTGGTCTTGATCCGGACAGGCTCTACCCCTCTGTGTATGAAAATGATGATGAAGCCTTTGAGATCTGGAATAAGGAAATTGGGATTGCACCTGAGAGAATCTTCCGTTTTGGCAAGAAGGACAATTTCTGGGAGCATGGTGCAGGTCCCTGCGGCCCTTGCTCTGAGATCTACTATGACCGCGGTGAAAAATATGGCTGCGGCGAGCCTGGCTGTACCGTAGGCTGTGAATGTGACCGTTACATTGAGGTATGGAATAATGTATTTACCCAGTTTAACGGGGATGGCAACGGTAATTATACGGAATTAGAGAGCAAGAATATAGATACGGGAATGGGTCTGGAGAGGCTTGCAGCTGTTGTCCAGGATGTAAGCTCCATCTTTGACGTGGATACTATGAAGGCGATCCGTGATAAGGTTTGTGAGCTGGCCCACACCGAGTATCAGGTGGATGCTAAGAAGGATGTATCCATCCGCAAAATCACTGACCATATCCGTTCCGTAACCTTTATGGCCTCCGATGGCGTTATTCCTTCCAATGAAGGACGCGGCTATGTATTCCGCCGCTTACTCCGTGGTGCAGCCCGTCACGGCAGGCTCATGGGTATTGAAGGAAACTTCATGGCTGAGCTGGCCAAGGTCGTAATCCGTGAATCCAAGGATGGTTATCCGGAGCTGGAAGAGAAGAAGGAATATATTATCAAGCTTCTGAATATTGAAGAAGATAAATTTAACAAGACCATCGACCAGGGCTTAAACATTCTGGCCGAGATGGAAAAGGAACTGGAGAAGAACGGTAAGAAGGTTCTGTCCGGTGAGGATGTCTTTAAATTATACGATACCTATGGCTTCCCCATTGATTTAACGAAGGAAATTCTTGAAGAAAAAGGCTTTGAGGTAGATGAAAAGGGCTTCCGTGAGGCTATGGAGGTTCAGAGGGTTACTGCCAGAAGCGCCAGAGGTACCACAAATTATATGGGTGCGGAAGAAACGGTTTACCAGCAGCTTGACCCGGCCATAACCTCTGCCTTTGTTGGGTATGGGAACCTGTCCTATACCTCAGAAATTACGGTCCTTACAACAGAAACGGAGCTTACTGAGGAATTGGTGGCTGGACAGAAGGGCACCATCCTGGTAAACGAGACTCCATTTTATGCTACCAGCGGTGGACAAGCAGCAGATACCGGTATCATTACTGCAAAGGATGCAGAATTTGAAGTGGAAGATACCATCAAGCTCCAGGGCGGCAAGATTGGACATGTTGGAACGGTTACCAAGGGGATCTTCAAGGTTGGCGAAAAGGTTGATCTAAAGGTAAATGCAGCCCAGAGGGCGGCAACGGCTAAAAACCACAGTGCCACCCACTTATTGCAGAAGGCGCTCAGAGCCGTACTTGGTACCCATGTGGAGCAGGCTGGTTCCATGGTTAGTGAAGACCGTTTAAGATTCGACTTTACCCATTTCTCCGCGTTAACAGCAGAGGAGCTTGGCAAGGTTGAGGCTTTGGTGAATGAACAAATCGCAAATAACCTTTCTGTAAATACAAAGGTTATGAACATTGAGGATGCAAAAAAAGAAGGCGCGATGGCGCTGTTCGGCGAAAAATATGCAAACGATGTACGCGTGGTTTCCATGGGAGACTACAGCAAGGAGCTTTGCGGAGGTACCCATGTAAGCAATACCGGTGTAATTACCGTATTCAAAATTCTGTCCGAGACAGGCATTGCAGCCGGAGTAAGAAGAATTGAAGCGTTAACCGGAAACGGCGTATTTGCTTATTATAAGGAGCTGGAGGAAGAGCTGAACCAGGCGGCAAGAGCGGCTAAGACGGAACCTGCCCAGTTGACAGCCAGAATTGAAGGCTTGTTGGAGGAAATCAAGTCCATCAAATCTGAAAATGAGAAGCTGAAGAGTAAGCTTGCAAATAGCTCCCTTGGCGATGTTATGAATCAGGTTGTAGAGGTGAAGGGCGTTAAATTATTAGCAGTTAAGCTGGCTGATGTTGACATGAATGAGCTTCGTAACC
>JARKQP010000815.1 GCA_029974875.1 Mobilitalea sp. | reverse complement strand
GAGCTTTGCAATGCTTGGGGATATCATACTTGCGGAGCCGGGAGCCTTAATCGGCTTTGCCGGCCCCCGGGTCATTGAACAGACCATAGGGCAGAAGCTCCCGGAGGGCTTCCAAAGGGCAGAGTTTTTATTGGAGCATGGTTTTGTTGACCCGATTGTTCCTAGGGATCAGTTAAAGCATACCCTGGGTACGATACTTAAGCTGCATTAGGCGTCAGGAGGAAGCTACCTTCAAGAGGAAGGTAGAAAGGCCTTAAACCAGGAGGAAAAATTATCCAAAGGGCGGGAAGGCAAATCCTACAAGAGGCAGGAGGATTGAGATGAATATTACAGCTTGGGAAAAAGTAAAGCTGGCGCGGATGGCCGGAAGGCCGACGGGGCTGGATTATATTGAACTGCTTTTCCACGATTTCATGGAACTGCATGGCGACCGCTTTTTTGCTGAGGATCGTGCGATTGTTGGAGGAATTGCTTTCTTTGGGGAGCTTCCGGTTACGGTCATAGCACAGCAAAAGGGAAGGAATACAAAGGAAAATATAGCAAGAAACTTTTCCATGCCGCATCCGGAAGGGTACAGAAAAGCACTGCGCCTAATGAAGCAGGCGGAAAAGTTCCACCGTCCTGTTATCTGCCTTGTAGATACACCGGGGGCTTTCTGCGGACTGGGTGCGGAAGAGCGCGGGCAGGGGGAAGCAATTGCAACAAATCTCGCGGAGATGATGATGCTTAAGACCCCGATTATATCCGTGGTAATTTCCGAGGGAGGCAGCGGCGGAGCACTTGCACTTGGCGTAGCCGACAAGGTATATATGCTGGAGCATGCCATCTATTCCATTCTTTCACCGGAGGGCTTTGCAAGTATCTTGTATAAGGATTCCTCTAAGGCGGAGCAGGCGGCGAACGATATGAAGCTGACTGCACAGGATTTGGTACAGTTTGGTGTCATTGACGGGGTAATTCCAGAGCCTAGAGGCGGAGCACATAATAATTGTGAGCAGATGGCAAGGAATATTAAGAAGACCCTTGAGCATGACCTGAAGCTTTTGCTGCAGCTGCCGGTAGATGAGCTGCTGGAAAAGAGATACCAAAAGTTTAGGAATATGTAAGGAATAGCCGAGCATCGGGAAAGTACCAAGAAAAATACATTAGGAATTGAGAATGTGCGCCGAAGGGAAATGCGCCAAAGATTGGGAGCATGCCAAAGGAGATACATCAGGGATTGGGAATGCACCAAAGGAAGATATACCATTAATTGGGAATATACCAAAGAAAAATACACCGAAAGGTTATAAATATTGTAAAAAGATGAGCTGATACACTTGTTGGTTGGATTGGACAACAGCGGTGTACAGCTTTTTTATTTGTCAGGCAGCATGCTCTGTATACAGATAAGTTGCAGATGAAGTATAGATAAAGAGCAGATAAGAGCAGATAAGAGCAGATAAAGGGCAGATGAAGAACAGATAAAGGGC
>JARKQP010000805.1 GCA_029974875.1 Mobilitalea sp. | reverse complement strand
AAATTGCAATTCAGTCTGTACGGATACGTTAATACCAAAATCCCCTGCTCCAGTCTTCCCATCAAGGGCAGATATCCCGGTTTTACCGGTTGTCACTTTGGCAGAAACATTATTTAACTCTGCCATATTGTCTCTGTCTTTATTGTCCTTATTATCTTTGCTATTATCTTTGCTATTATCTTTGCTATTGTCTTTATTATTGTCCTTATTATTATCTTTATTATTGCCTTTGTTCCTGTCTTTATTTTTATCCCCATCTTCATCTTTGTATCTGCTTTGGTTGCCATCCGCATTTCTACGATATTTTTCTGCCAGCACCTCCTGGAGCCGGGAAATCCCAGCCCTCCGCAGCTCATTTAACCAGGCCACCGGAACAAAGATATCCTCATCCGAATCAATGGACAGCTCCTCAAAATAAAAGAGCGTCTCCCCTGTCTTTTCCATCGCTGCCGTAAGCTTCTCTTTCGTCATAGGCTGCTTGATTGCCGGCTGAACTTCATTATGGTAAACCGTAACTTCGGTATCTTCACACTGAGAAACCAACTCTTTGCAGCGTGAGGATAACTCTCCATATTGTGAAGATAACCCTCCGCATTGTGGGGATATCTCTCCGCATTGTGGAACCAGCCCTCCGCATTGTGGGGATATCTCTCCGCATTGTGGAACCAACCCTCCGCATTGTGGGGATAACCCTTCACATTGCGAGACCTGCCCTCCGCATCGGAGGGTTAGGGATAGTCTTTCACCGGTGCGGGCCACTAAAGTGCCCGCCATGCCTCTCTGGACATTCTTTTCAATATACTTTCTGGAAAGCTCCTCCAGTAAGGCATTATTTTTGGTACGGTAGACCTGTGCTCCTTTTTTAATTTGGATCGGGACGGCCTTCAGCTGTCCATGTTTTAGTGCTTTCTTCTCCTCTGCAGCCGGATTTGGCCTCTTCCCTACATTAGTTCTCAGAACTTCCCCTACCTCATGGGGCTCCTTAACCGTGAATTCATAAGCAGCCTCATGGCCATTACGGATTTCCAGAATGTCCTGGGCATTCAGCTTCTCCTTCAGTATAATCCCTACCTGACTGCCCTGTATCTCCTTCACTTCACCCACGAATACCCCGCTATGGTTTGGACGCTGCAGGGACATCATGGATTTTCCATGGTACATTCTGGCATATCCTTCCGAAAAGCCACCCCTGTTATAGATATCCTGGAGCAGGAGCATGTCCTCACGGAACTCCCCGCCTGATACCAGCTTTTCATAGGCCGCTTTTCCCTGATCCAAATAAAAGTCAACGTATTTCAGGTAAAGCTTTGCCGTTGCCGCCGAATATTCCGGGCGCTTCATCCTTCCCTCAATCTTAAAGGATTCATTGCCCGCCTCCACCAGCTCCGGAATAATTGCCAAGGTATTGATATCCTTCGGACTGAGCAGATTTTTCTGTTGCTCCCCGGACAATCTGCCATAGTCATCCCAAAGCTG
>JARKQP010000795.1 GCA_029974875.1 Mobilitalea sp. | reverse complement strand
ACGCTGATCAGCTTAATATTAACGACTGTCGGTATCTGTCTGCTATACAGCATTCCAAATGCCATTAAAACCAGTGTCGTGATGCTGTTCATCTGGGTATTGTTTTTCTACCTTATCTATGACATAGGTGCATCCTTCTTCGCTATCGCACCCATGATCCAAACCTTTGGCTCCAACCACGTGCACCGGTCCAAGCTCATGATGTACCAGCGTTTGCTGGCAGTGGTTTTGGGAGCAATATTCTCCATGTTCATGCTGATGGTTAATGGGGTAAATACCATTGTGGGCAACTTCGGTAAATCCTTCTCCCTCACGGCAGCCGTGGTAATTATAATCGCATTCGTCATTTCCTTTATCTGCTTGATGATGTTCAAAGAGGGTGGTAGCCATGAAGAGGATACCAAGACCCAGGAACAGGATAAAATCGGATTAAAGGATCTGAAAGAGGTATTTACGAAAAACAAAGCATTTTTCATCCATTTCATTGGACAGATTTGCCGCGGTATGGTGTTTGCTCTTTCCGGTGTGGCAGGTATCTATTACATGAAATGGGCCTATTGTGCCGACCTTTCTACAGGTGTCGTGGATGCAGGGAAGTTTGGTACATATTCTGCCATGGGCGCCATTGGCTCTATGCTGCCTATGATGGTTTCCGCTATGCTTTCCCCATTGCTTGCAAAAAAGCTCGGTTCCAGTGTGAAGCTCCTTAACCTTGGCTGTTATATCACCCTGGTCTCGAACCTGGGGCTTTTTATACTGCAAATTGTCGGCATTTTGCCTATGAGCTTCTGGATTAACTTTGCGATCACCTTTATCTATTCCTTTGGTAATGGCCTCTGCTTTGTGCCGGCGCAAACCATGTGGATTGAGTGCATCGACTACAACAAGCATGTGAACGGCAAGGGTATGGGCGGCGTTATCTCAACCCTTAGCACATTCCTCGGCAAGGCCCAGGCTGCCATCGGTACCTTGCTCACCGGTCTTGTACTTGCCGGTGTAGGCTATGTTGTAGATTCCGTAACCGGTAACTATGCCGGTGATTTGAGCCGAATCCCTTCAATGCTCACCTGGTTCATGGTGGCCAGCGGATTGGTTCCGGCTATTTTCGCCGCACTTGCTATCTTTGTATACCGTTTCTATCCGCTTAATGTGGTGAAGGAAATGGAAGAAGCCAACCAATAATCTAATAAGGAAACAGGCGAAGATGATAGCTTTCCCGCCTGTTTCCTCTGCTTAAAACATATATAATGCGGAGCTGTATAGTCAGTGGTATGTTTCCTGCAATTGGTACAAATTCCTTTGCTCCATGCTGTAAAATGTGCCCGTTGGACACATGCTGATTGTGCTCAGGAACCTGCACCAATTGTATGAAAAATAGCCGCAACTTCTGAGCTTCGTAGTTACCTACTTTAAAAATATAACATAAGGAGATGATCACATGCGTAAAAATATTAACCTTGACCAATGGACTTTTATTAAGGAGGCGGAAGGTGCCGGGCAGGCTTTAGCAAAAAAAGGTGTGCCGGTCACATTGCCCCATACCTGGAACGCTGTTGATGGCCAGGACGGGGGAAATGACTATTACCGTGGCACCTGCCGGTATGTATGCAGGCTGGCACGTCCGGAGCTGTCCGAAGGAGGGCGGGCTTACCTTGAGTTTAACGGTGCTGCTATGACAGCAGAGGTATATTTTAATGGAACAAAGCTT
>JARKQP010000786.1 GCA_029974875.1 Mobilitalea sp. | reverse complement strand
TTCCCGTACCGGTGGATATTTCAAAGAATCCGCTCTTCTGGGCATAGATGCTTCCGGCAAGGGCGACAAAGGCATTTGCAATAGCAAGGCCGATGATCTTTACCGTACCTTTATCCTTCGCCAGGGCGGTTACCAGCACCTCATTATCACCCACAGCCCTTAACAGATATCCTGATTTTGTCTTTAAATACCCATCCAGCAATAGCTTCATGATAACTGCAATGATCAGGAGCAGCACCAGCATGGTATATGGCTGCAGCACCTTCGGCACCATGGTCTTAAAAAATGCATTTTTAAAAATAGTATCCTGTGAAAAGATGGGCAGGTTCGCCCTTCCTGCAATCCTTAAATTAAGGGAATACAGAGCTGTCATCATAATAATACCTGACAGCAGATCCCTGACCTTTAGCTTAACGTGGATCAGCCCGGTCAGCATACCGGCACAGGCTCCTATCAGGAAGGAGATAAACAGTGTCAGAACTGGGTTTACTCCTGCTATAATTAATACCGCCGTTACGGCACTGCCCAGCGGAAATGTTCCATCTACGGACAGGTCGGGAAAGTCCAGTATCTTATAGGTAATATATACACCCATGGCCATGATGGCATATACTAATCCTTCCTCCAATACCCCCAGGATAATTGATATAATCGCTGACATGTTCTACCTCCTAATCTTCCTTTTGAAGGATTTGTCTTCCTATAGGAAGCTTTATCTTCCCACGGAATATTTGTCTTCCTTTGGGAGAGTTTTCCCTCCTCCAGGAGACTTTTACTCCGTGGAATGGGATTTCCTCCTCTGGGAGAATTTTATTCCTGTGGGATGAGCCTTCCTCCTCCAGCAGGATTCTTCCCTGAAAATTTCTCTTAAAACAGCCTTCCACTGTGAAGCTTCTCTTTCTCCACGCTTTATTCACTAATTGTATCAAACATTTCCTTCGCACTGCTTACCAGATCCTCGGGCAGGCTGATTCCCAGATTGGACGCTACTGCAGAATTCCCATAGAAGGCTGCTTCATCAATTACTTCAAAGTTAATCTCACTTGCTTTTTTCTCTCCGCTGAGTACCTGTGCCGCCATAAAGCCGGTCTGCTTTCCAAGGTCATAATAATCTAAGCCCACTGCTGCAAGGCAGCCAATCTTAACCTGCTCTATCTCACTTCCAAATATGGGGATATTCTTTGCAGCGGCCTTCTCTAAGATTACCGGCAGGGAACTCACAACCGTATTGTCCGTCAAATTGTTGATACAGTCTACTTTTCCTAATAAGTTATCTGCCGCCAGGGGAATGTCAGCCGTAGTTGAAATACCGCTCTCTACGATCTCAAAGCCATAATCTCCAGCCACTGCCTTATATTCTTCAATTGCAGACACGGAATTAACCTCACTGGTACTGTACATAATGCCGATGGTCTTTGCATCCGGCAATACCTTACGGATCATTTCTAACTGCAGCTCTACGGGCAGCTTATCGCTGGTACCTGTAATATTGCCTACCGGTGTACGGTCGGCATTTGCCAGCTCCGCAGCTACCGGATCCGTAACAGCCGTAAAAATAACCGGGATATCCTTATCCTGGGCTGCACCGTAAGCACTCTGTGCCATAGGTGTGGCAATTCCGCAGATTAAGTCCACCTTGTTCGCTACAAAATTATTGGCGATCTGGGATGCAATGGCACCATCCGCCTGGGCATTCTCAAAATCAACCTTCAGGTTTTTTCCTTCCACATATCCCTTTTCAGCTAATCCCGCAAGGAAGCCCTCCCGGCAGTTATCGAGGGAACCGTGCTCCGCAAACTGTCCAATACCAATAGTAACCACCTTATCTCCCTTTGTTCCGCAGCCGGTCAACAGACCCACTGCCAATACTGCAACTAATACTACTGATAACGCTTTTTTCATAATTATCCTCCATTCTGCCGCTCTGCGGCTGGGCACTTAAGAAAGGTAGAAAGCCGTATCGATTGCCACCGTCCTCCATCTGCAACTTCGTGTCCTGGAAATCCTCCCATACCCTGCCATTTGGCGGCAAAAAGGCATAAAAAAAATCCCAAGTATTTTCTACTTGAGACGAATAAAATCCGCGGTACCACTCAATTTGACAAATGAATCCAATTCATTGTCCGCTCTTTCATATACGAACATATATGCCATGTTAATAACGGTTATGGTTTCCGTCAACTCCTACTATGAATTCGGAGTTGCCCTCAAAAGTCCATTCAGCTAAAAACTTCATATCGCCTCCCACCAACGGCGACTCTCTGGAATGTCGTACTAAAGCCTACTCTTCTTTCTCAACGGTTTCATTTATTTATTTTGTTAAACTAAATATTAATACCAGATTCATGATTTGTCAATACTATAATTTAAAAAATGCCGTTCCTTATTATTTCCACAGATTATAGGAACGGCATTATAAGCTTTATGAATTAGGTTCCTCCAGGCTCCTACTTACACATATCAGCCGGGAAAGCAGGATTAAAGGCATAGAAATTCTTAGAGTCCAGCTCATCCTGGATAATCCTCAGAGCTTCTCCAAATCTTTGGAAGTGGACGATTTCCCTCTCACGTAAAAATTTGATGGGGTCGCATACATCATGGTCATGAATCAGGCGGAGGATATTATCGTAGGTCGTCCGTGCTTTCTGTTCTGCCGCCATGTCTTCAATCAGATCCGTAATCGGATCCCCTTTACTCTGGAAGGTTGTTGCAGACCAGGGCACTCCTCCCGCTGACTGCGGCCAGATACCCAGCGTGTGGTCCGTATAGTAATTTTGGAAGCCGCCCTCGACAATCTGCTCCGGGGTAAGATCTCTTGTTAACTGATGGACAATGGCACCAACAATCTCCATATGTGCCAATTCTTCCGTTCCTATGTCGGTAAGCACGCCGGCCACCTTCCTGTTCGGCATTGCATAACGCTGTGACAGATAACGCAGGGAAGCTCCGATTTCACCATCGGGACCGCCGTACTGTGACATAATAACCTGGGCTAACATCGGGTTGCACCTGTCAATCTTTACTGGGTATTGTAATCTTCTCTCATAACTCCACATATACTAGCACCTGCCTTCCCATGGCCATGGATCTTCTACCCAAGCCCATTTACAATCACTCTCAACACGATAAGATTCGATCGGACCATAGCACTGCGTATATTCCGTTACGGCTTCATTTCTAACCTTTGACATTCTGTCCCAATAATCCAGGGCTCCCTTATCTGTTGGATGTGTATCCAAAAACAATCTGAGCTCATCGCAAACAAAGCTTGTAGCCTGTATGCAGGCAAATAATTTCTCTCTGCTATTACTTTCCATTACTTACAGCCCCTCCCATACCACTTTAGATCCAATTCTTTGAAGAGCGTTCCATTTGCAAGGGCCTTGAACTCATTCTCATACAAATCCCTGAAGCACTGCCATGGAACATAGCACATCCCGATGGGGAACCTGTCAAAATCCCCATTATACTTCTCCTTCTCACAGGTATCCTCCGGCCGGTAACAACCGGGCATTTCACCGCAGACTGGCTCATTTGGTCTATATGGAGGCATATTGCGATTGCCCATATTGCCACGATACATCCGTCTATCCATAAATAATTCTCTCCTTTCTTTCCGTGCTGTCAGAAGGGGCATACCTTTCATGCCCACCTGAAAACACCCGGCAACATCTCTCTCAAATGTTGTTCCATATATCTTATGAAGGATGGACCATTCGGTGCCTGTATTGTGTCAGGATTTCCTCCCCTTAATTATTGAACTAAGCTCAGCCCAACAAAAGACTTCCTAATATCTACCTCCCGGCAGCTAAGCAGATACCCCTCTACAAATTTGCCCCACCAAAAGCCCCTTAATATATTGACTAACGCGGCGGATCTGAGTGTAGCTCTATCCATCTGGGCGCAGACCGGGCCTCCCGTGATTGCCTGCACCTGGCAATCGCGGGATGTTAAAGGCAAGCCCAGGTGGATAGAGCTACACTTAGATCCGCCTCACAACCTAAATCCCCATCCCCCCCGACAAGTACAGGAAATCACTCCCCATTGACATTAAAACAGTTATCAGATAAGATGGATTTAGGTAAACAACTCTACGATAAAGGGGTTTTTCGTATGTATCATTTTATAGTTAATCCAAAATCCAGCTCCGGAAGGGGAATTCGCTTCTGGTGGACCGTAAAAGACGAATTAGATAAAGAAAATGTGTATTATAACGTTTCATTTACAAAGCATATCGGGCATGCCACAGAGCTTACGCGTCAAATCTGCCAGGAAGACTCCGGGATAAAGAATATTGTAGTTCTTGGCGGCGATGGTACGATGAACGAGGTATTGAACGGGATTGATGACTTCACCAAGGTCCTGCTCGGTTATATCCCCTCCGGCTCCAGCAATGACCTGGCACGGAGCCTTAAAATCCCGACGGAGCCTGTTAAGGCCCTGAGGAACATTCTTAAGCCTACGAAATTTAAATATTTGGACTATGGCATCATCCATTTCCCAGGTACCGACTATACGCCCAGAAAATTCATCTGCTCCAGCGGCATGGGCTATGATGCAAATGTATGCAATGAGGTTCAGGCTTCCCCTCTTAAGAAAAGGCTGAACCGCTTTGGCGCCGGCAAATTCGTCTACATCGCCATTGCCATCAAGCAGCTAATCACCTTGAAGAGCCTGAGTGCCACGCTGGTTGTTGACGGACGAAAAAAAGACACCTACCATCAGGTGTTCTTAGTTTCAAATATGATCCACAAATATGAAGGCGGAGGGCTTTTAATGGCTCCTAACGCAGATCCCTGTGACGGCAAACTAAGCATATGCCTCGTCCACAGCATGAGCAGGCTAAGGGCCTTCTTCCTGCTTCCCACCATATTCACCGGTACCCACATTAAGCACAGGGGGGTAGAAGCCTTCCATTGCTCTGAGCTTGAGGTTATCATGGGCAGAGGCGCCGCCGTGCATACGGATGGGGAAATACCGGCAGTCTGCCACCATATCAGGGTAACCTGCGTCCAAGGGCAGGTACGTATGATCCTCTAAAAGCTATGGCAGGAAGCAAAGGCCGCTTCCCATAACCTAAATACCATCAGGCATTCCAGAATTCCTCCAGGTAGGATTTCATGGATGCCTGATTTACTGTAACATTCGGAAACCATTCCCGGGGAAACAGGCTGTAATACTGCCGCTGTGTAAACCGGTCATCCAGCAGTAAAATCGCACCGCGGTCATCCTTCGTACGGATTACCCTTCCAGCGGACTGCAGTACCTTATTCATCCCCGAGTACAGGTAGGCATAATCAAAGCCTGTGCCATTTCTCTGGTCAAAGTATCCGCGGAATAATTCCCTCTCGTTACATACCATTGGCAGGCCTGTTCCCACGATGACTGCCCCAATGAGGCGGTTGCTCTTAAGGTCAATTCCTTCGCTAAAGATCCCGCCCATAACACAGAACCCGATCCTGCTTTTTTCCGGGTTCTCTACGAATTCCTCTAAGAATAACTCTTTTTCCTCCTCCGTCATACTGCTGCTCTGGACAACAAGACCCTCCAGCTCCTCGCCCACCAATTCTGCGATTTCCTGCAGCATCTGATAGGAAGGGAAGAAAACCATATAATTGCCTGCTTTAGCCTGTGTGAAATCCTTGATATAGCGGCAGATTCTTTCATATTCCCTGGCATTTCTCCGGGTATATTTTGTACTAACATCATTGGCAACCATAATTAACCTATTTTCTGTCAGGAAGGTGGATGGCGCATATACGGCATAATCCTCCTCCTTCTTTCCTCCCAGCTGCTCCATGTAATATCCGATTGGGAGCAGGGTCGCCGAAAAAAGGACAGCACTTCTGCCCCTGGCCATGCAATTCTGCAAATTCTTGGAGGGATCCATGCACTGCAGCTTAAGACGGAAGCGCTCCTCCTCATAATCCGTATAGACCGTATAGCTGTCATCATGGATTTCATAGATGCTTAGGAAATGCCGGACGTCCAGGAACAGGCGCAGTATGGCCTCCTTTCCCTCGGTGATAAAGCCCTCCTGCAGGAAGGTCTCATATTCCGTCATCAGGCTCATCAGATGGATGCACAGGCCGTCCACGTTATCAAGCACTTCAAAATCATCGCATTCCCTTTTTAACCTCAGCATATCGTTATTGCAATAATCCAGCTGCCTTGCCAGCTTGCCGCTTTTGTCCTTTACCAGGCGCTTTACCTCTAAAAAGTCCTCCTTATAGAGTACTGCGCTGTACATTTCCCTGGCCCGGTCCACCAGGTTATGGGCTTCGTCAATTAGAAACACATAGTCATTTTGCTTCTCATTATTAAAGAACCGTCTCAGATAAACATTTGGGTCAAAGACATAATTATAATCACAGATAATTGCATCACACCATAGGGTCACGTCCAGCCCCATTTCGAAGGGGCAGACCAGGTGCTTTTCGCCGTAAGCTATAATGTGTTCCCTGGAAATATCATTTTCATTGGTAATCAGGTCATAGACCGCAGCATTTACACGGTCAAAGTGCCCCTTTGCCCTGGGGCAGGCTCCCGG
>JARKQP010000782.1 GCA_029974875.1 Mobilitalea sp. | reverse complement strand
TTCCCGTACCGGTGGATATTTCAAAGAATCCGCTCTTCTGGGCATAGATGCTTCCGGCAAGGGCGACAAAGGCATTTGCAATCGCAAGGCCGATAATCTTTACCGTACCCTTATCCTTCGCCAGTGCAGTTACCAGCACCTCATTATCACCCACAGCCCTTAACAGGTATCCTGACTTTGTCTTTAAATACCCATCCAGCAGCAGCTTCATGATAACCGCAATGACCAGGAGCAGTACCAGCATGGTATATGGCTGCAGCACCTTCGGCACCACTGTCTTAAAAAATGAATTTTTGAAAATAGTATCCTGTGAAAAGATGGGCAGGTTTGCCTTCCCTGCAATCCTTAAATTAAGGGAATACAGGGCTGTCATCATAATAATACCTGACAGCAGATCCCTGACCCTTAGTTTAACATGGATCAGTCCGGTCAGCATACCGGCACAGGCTCCTATCAGAAAGGAGATAAACAGTGTCAGAACTGGGTTCACTCCTGCTATAATTAATACCGCCGTTACGGCACTGCCCAGCGGGAAGGTTCCATCTACGGACAGATCGGGAAAGTCCAGTATCTTATAGGTAATATATACCCCCATGGCCATAATGGCATATACTAAGCCTTCCTCCAATACCCCCAGGATAATTGATATAATCGCTGACATGTTCTACCTCCTGATCCTTCTATGGGAAGATTTGTCCTCCCTCATGAGGATTTCTGCTTCCTTGAGAGGATTTTTCTTCCTCCAGGAAGATATCTCCTTACCTGGAAGGTATCCCCTGAATAACCTTCTAAGTGGAAAGATCCTTTTCTTCCTACTTTATTCATTAATCGTATCAAACATTTCCTTCGCACTGCTTACCAGATCCTCTGGCAGGCTGATTCCCAGGTTAGCTGCTACCGCGGAATTTCCATAGAAGGCTGCTTCATCAATTACTTCAAAGCTAATTTCACTTGCTTTCTTCTCTCCGCTAAGCACCTGTGCCGCCATAAGTCCTGTCTGCTTTCCAAGGTCGTAATAATCTAAGCCGACTGCCGCGAGGCAGCCAATCTTTACCTGCTCTATCTCACTTCCGAATACCGGAATATTCTTTGCAGCGGCTTTCTCAAGGATAACCGGCAGGGAGCTTACAACTGTATTATCCGTTAAATTGTTGATGCAGTCTACCTTTGCTAATAAATTATCAGCTGCCAGGGGAATATCCGCCGTAGTTGAAATACCGCTCTCTACAATTTCAAAGCCATAATCGGC
>JARKQP010000762.1 GCA_029974875.1 Mobilitalea sp. | reverse complement strand
TGCAAGCGATAGAAATAGATACCGGAAGAAAGGGTATTACCTTTCTCATCCTTAGCGTTAAAGATCGCTTTATAATGTCCATTTGCCTTTTCTTCATTCACTAAGGTTCTCACCAGTTGCCCTTTCAGGTTATAGACCTCCAAACGCACCTTGCATCTATCCTTAATAGAATAGGCAATAGTGGTCTCCGGATTGAAGGGATTGGGATAGTTACCTATCAGTTCCGTAGATACAGCAGGCAAATATTCATCCTCATTAGCTACCGGATCAAGCACAAAGTTCAAGGTGGTATTTTGATTGGGCAAAACCACAACCCCGTCAATTGTTCGCGGTTGATAACCCGCTGCTGAAGCAGTTACACTGTAAGTTCCTATGGATAAAGCCAAAGAATAAGCTCCCGCTGAATTAGTGGTAGCAGAAATTCCCCCGGCAGTTACTGTGGCTCCGGCAATGGGCTGATTATTTTGTTTCCGCACAAAACCAACAATATTACCCATCTGTGTTTCTTTATTCAGAACATTGGAGAATGAAGCAACAGAAGTAACATTGGCAGTATAAACAGCTTTCACAGCCCAACGGTAACTTCCATTAGGAAGTGCAGTCCAGGCAGAATCAACTGTTGCCAAAGTAGTTATCAATTGAGTGGTTAGCAGAGTCCAGGTATCCGGTTGGGTCTCATTTCCGCTAGTTAAACGCCAGACCTTATAGCCCTGCAAAGACCTTTCCGACCGCGTTGGAGTTGTAATTTTGTCTTTCAAAACTGTGGGAAGCTCTCTCTTTCCTTCAATTGCTTCTCGGGAAGGATAGGGAGCAACAACTATCTCGGAAGAGACCTTCTCTCCCGCAACTTTAGAACGAGAAGAAAGCAGGTCGGAACCCGCAAATTTCACACCTTGAACCGCATTGCCAATGTAGAGATTATCTATAAACCAACAATACCAGAGGCCATCATTGGAAGGGGGATCATCGGCCTGAAAAGCAATTTTAATCTGCTGTCCCCCGTATGCCTCCATATTCAGATAGATAGGTGAGACATAATAATTCCAGCCACCTGTAGCGGCTGTAGCATCATACAAAATAGTCCAATTTGTGCCATTATCGGTAGAAACCTTGATGTAATAGTGGTCGTTATAAATAGAACCCCGATAAACATAGGCATCTACAGTAAGATAAGCCATTGGAGGACAATTGAAAGTAGGAGTAATCAACCATTCATCCTGATGTTCATAATCCCACCACAGACCTGCTTGATAATTTCCTTGCGGTGGA
>JARKQP010000710.1 GCA_029974875.1 Mobilitalea sp. | reverse complement strand
AGCTATGATATGAACCTGTGCTTTGAGCTGGTAGGCTTTGACAGGAGCAGCGTCAGAAGCATTCAGGAAGCTGACCGGATTGTAAGGGCCGTAAACAGGGAAAATGTAGGCTTTGTATTTGACTCCTACAATATTTACCTCAATGGGAAGAAAAATGAGTTCAGTGAATTACAAACAGTGGAACCGGAAAAGATTTTTGCGGTTCATCTTATGAGTGGGCTGGAGGTTCCTGACGAACAGATGGGACAGGACAAAAGATGCTTCTGTGATCAAGGTGTTGTTGATATTGATAATTTTTTGATGAATCTTAAAAAAACCGGTTATCAAGGAATGGTGTCAGTGGAAACCTTTAATCCTGAATATTGGAGACAAAGTCCGGAGCTGGTGATTCAGGAAGCGTATCAGACCTTAGAGAAAAAATTAATAGAAAATAAGTGTATTTAGAAAGGGGAACATAGCATGACACCTATGACGTTTATAATAGTGCTAATTATAGCTATTGTTATACTTACAGTACTGACGTTAAAATTTAAAATGCATCCTGTTATGACATTGTTTATTACAGCGACCTTTATAGGATTGGCATCCGGTGTATCGATTACCGATACCTTTGCTGCTATTAAGAATTATTTTGGTTCGACTTTGGGAAGTATAGGTATTATGATTATATTCGGAGCTATGCTTGCATCGGGTATTTCCGATACAGGGGCAGCTTCCAGCATTGTAAACTTCTTTATAAAACTCTTTAGGGGAAAGAGACTTGAATTAGCACCGTCTCTTACCGGCTTTATAATGAGTATTCCGGTTTTCGGAGATATTGCCATTATTTTAAATGCTCCGATTTCTGCAATCTTAGCGAAGCGTAAAAAAATGGGTATGCAGCAGGTTGCCCCATTTGTTAATCTTGGATTGACCTTAACTCATGGTTTAGTTCCTCCAACACCTGGAATATTGGCAGTTTCCATAATGTTAGGTGCAGATGTAGGTACCGTAATCCTCTGGGGTCTTGTGTGCAGTGTATTTTCCTTTGCAATTGGTTATCTTATTCTTTCTCCTATCTATGCAAAATGTGAATACATTGAGCCGCTGGCAGATTACACGGAAGGAATTGAAGCAGTTGAGGATAATACCTCTGTTGAGGCTCTTTTAATTAAAGAGGATAATGCTCCTAATGCATTTGCTTCCTTCGTTCCCCTTTTATTACCTGCAGTTATGATTGCAATTGGTTCTATCGGTAAATTACTGACAGAGGAAGGCAGTGGTGCGTATAAATTCTACACGGTCTTCGGTGACACGGTTTTAGCGTTATTCTGTGGTATTCTTGCCCTTGGATTCCTGGTATTTGGCAGGAAGGGCAAGGTTATATCAAAAGCCAATGCTGCAACAGGGGAAGCTGAATTAACAGAAAAAAGCTCCTGGACTGAAATTGTTTTTGGAAACTGGGTAGGAAGGGCATTGAAAATTGCCATCGGAGCATTGTTAATTACTGCCATGGGCGGCGCTATGGGAGGTATCTTAAGAGAGAACGAAGCGATTTCCATAATCGGAAAATCCATTGCTGATACCAATTTCCCGTCTATTTTAGTTCCCTTTTTATTGGCAGCGATTTTAATGACCGTATGCGGTTCCATGACAACTGCTTCCATGACGGCAGCGGCACTTATGGTTGAGCTTTTACCGATGCTTACAATTAGCCCTGTTGTGGCAGCACTGGCAATCGGTGCAGGCTCCATGGTTGGCTGGCATGTAAATAACAGCGGGTTCTGGATTTTTACCTCCCTTTATGGCTTTGATACAAAGCAGGGACTCAAATACTTTACCACTACGAATGCAATTGGCGGGGTACTAGCCTTTGTCTGCCTGGTTCTTATTTCTTTAACAGGAATTATTTAATCAGGATAAGCATTAAAATTTTTAGGATGTGCTCCGTATTTTAGGAGGAAGAATAACGGTTATCGGGTTTAGAAGTTAGGAAATATAAAGAAAGGGATGGAGAAGAGGGTGTTGCGCCTTGATATGCAGCGCCCTCCAGCCTTTCTGCAATTAGTAAAAAAGCCGGAGTCAAGTGATAGGGTAACCAGGAGGAACATATGATTTTTTATTTTAAGAAAAGCAGGAATGCGGCTATAATATGGAGCATTATATTAACAGTGGCAGGTTATATGATTTGGACCTTACTTTTTGAAAATAATATAAAGCCTCAGATGGCCTATCTGCTTGTCCCTGTAATATCTGTATATATTGCCTTTTATATTGGAAAAGTAGTATCATATAAGAAGTACCAGGAGGTTTTGCTGCTCCTATACGGGAGTTTAGAGGTTGACAGATTTATCTTAGAGGGTGAAAAGCTGCTTCAGGCAAGAATTTCTAAAAAAGAGAAGTGCCTGCTGGCATTGCATCTGTCAAATGGGTATCTGGCGGCAGGAGCCTTTGATAGGGCTAAGGATATTTTAAACCAAAATATGCCCCTGGCCAAACGGTTTGGCTCAAGTATGGAGTTTTCATCTAACCTCATTGCCGCTTTAATCCAGAGCAATGAGATAAAGGCCGCCTCCGCTGCGATATCTGATTTGAAGCAGGCGGTCAGTACGGAGAACAATAAGGATAAGAAACTAAGATTACAGAAGACTTTGGCATACCAGCAAGCATGCCTGGAAACGGCGAAGGGAAACAATGAGTATCTGGATGTGCTGGAAAAGGACTACCTTAGCTCTAAATCCATTTTACATAAGATAAATGTGAGCAGATATTTAGTGGAGCTGTACCAAAGAACCGGAAAAAAAGAAGAAGGAAAGCAAGTAATAGATTATGTTTTAGAACACGGTAATCAGCATTTTCTGGTAAGGAATATAGGAGTCTGAATATGTATGGGTTTGCGGATTATAAAGAAAGATTATTAACGGAACAGATAGAGGACCAGATTCTTGACTATATCGCAAAAGAAAAGATAGAACCGGGGAAGAAGCTGCCCAATGAATTTGCTCTGGCAGAGAAATTTGGCGTGGGAAGAAGTACCCTGAGGGAAGCGGTAAAGCTGCTGGTGGCAAGAGGCGTTTTGGAGGTCCGCCATGGGTCGGGAACCTATGTGGCAAGCCCCATCCCCCTTGATGATGATCCCCTTCACCTGCGTGGAATCGACGATAAAATTTCTTTAGCAATGGATCTTGTCAATGTCAGATTAATTCTGGAGCCTGAAATAGCTGCGCTTGCAGCTTTAAATGCTACGGAGGAGGATATTGAAAAGCTGATACGCCTATGCAATATTGTGGAAGAAAAGATGCTAAGGGATGAACCCTATATAAAGGAAGATATAGAATTTCATTCCTACGTGGCAAGATGCTCTAAAAATTTGGTGATGGAGCATCTAATTCCTATTATTGATACTGCAGTGCTGTTGTTTGTAAATGTAACTCATAAAACCTTAAAAACAGAGACGATAAACACCCATAGGGCAATTACCCGCGCGATACAGGATCGTGATTCCATTGGAGCGAAGACAGCTATGCTGATGCATATTATTTATAATAGGGATAAGATTAAAGAGATTAAGGATATGAGTAACTTAAGGACATAAGGAGTATAAACATGTTAAAAAGTCAAAAGGTTAGAAAAATAGCCCCCGAAATGGATCCTTTAAAAATGGGAATGGGATGGACGGTCAAGGATCTTGAAAAACCTCAGATTATAATAGAAAGCACTTATGGAAACAGTCATCCGGGTTCTACCCATCTGGATCATTTTATAGAGGAAGCTGTCAAGGCTGTAAATACAGAGGGAGGAAAAGCAGCCAGATATTTTGCAACGGATATGTGTGACGGAATGGCCCAGGGGCATGATGGAATCAACTACTCCTTGGCCCACAGGGAAGCAATTGCTAACTTAGTGGAGGCGCAGGTGAATTCCGTTACATTTGATGGCGGCGTCTTTATTGCAAGCTGTGATAAGGGTGTACCGGCTATGCTTATGAGTATCGGCCGGCTTAAAGACATGAGTGCCATTGTAGTCAGTGGCGGAGTTATGGAAGCTGCCGTTATGAAGGAGGAATATGTTGTAAATGATCCGGGCTGTGCCATTAATGAATTGCTGACACTGGAGCAGATCGGGAAGTTTTCCGCAATGCATGAGCGCGGTGAGATTCCTGATGAACAGCTTACCTTTTACAAGCATAATGCCTGTCCAAGCTGCGGCGCCTGCTCCTTTATGGGTACAGCGGCCACGATGCAGGTAATGGCAGAGGCTTTGGGGCTGATGCTTCCCGGTACGGCAGTTATGCCGGCCCTGGCTCCTGAATTAAAGCAGGCAGCCTATGCTGCGGGAGTTCAAATTATGAAGCTGGTGGAGCAAAACATCACAGCGGATGATATCGTTACTATGAAGAGTTTTGAAAATGCCATCATGGTACATGCAGCAATTTCGGGTTCTACCAATGCAGTTATGCATATATCCGCCATTGCCCATGAATTTGGATTTGATATCGATGCGGATACATTTGACCGCTTACATAGAGGCGCACATTATCTTTTAAATGTAAGACCGGCAGGGGATTGGCCGGCACAATATTTCTATTATGCGGGAGGAGTTCCCCGTATCATGGAAGAAATTAAAGACATGCTTCATCTGGATGTCATGACGGTTACGGGTAAAACACTGGGAGAAAATCTGGAGGACTTGAAAAAGAACGGCTTTTATGAACATTGTGATGAAATATTGGCTGAGAAAGGCAAGCTGATAGGGAGGGAAATTAAACGCACCGAGATCATACGTGAGTTTAACCAGGCGATTGGAGTGGATGGCAGCATTGCCATTTTAAAAGGCAACCTTGCGCCGGAAGGAGCTGTGATCAAGCACACGGCCTGCCCTGCGAATATGTTTCAGGCAAAGTTGAATGCGAAGCCCTTTGACAGTGAAGAAGAAGCCATCGAAGCTATTTTTAAAGGGAAAATTAAGCCGGGTGATGCAGTATTTATCCGGTACGAGGGACCAAGAGGAAGCGGAATGCCGGAGATGTTTTATACAGGTGAGGCCATTTGCTCGGATCCGGAGCTGGCAGCCAGCGTTGCGTTAATTACGGACGGAAGATTTTCAGGCGCTTCCAGGGGGCCTATCGTGGGGCATGTATCTCCTGAAGCGGCGACAGGAGGACCGATTGCACTGGTAGAGGAAGGGGATATTATTGAACTTGATGTAGGAGCACGCAGGTTAAATATCATCGGTGTAAAAGGGACGGAGAAAACTTTAGAAGAAATGGATGCCATACTGGAAGAAAGAAGAAGGAATTTAAGGGAATTTAAAAGTAAGTATACAAGAGGGTTATTAAAGCTTTATACCCAGCATGCAACAAGTCCCATGAAAGGGGCATATATGGAGTGATTTAAAGAGGGTGTTGCAAAAAGAAAATTCCATACCATATATTACAGGATTATTCTCTGATATCTGTAATATATGGTATGTTTTTTCTATTTTGCAACACCCTCTTTAGATGCTTGCTTTGGGTTATCGCTGCACAGTGTTTTCGGGACAGCTCCATGTTATTTCGTCCATGGCTGGCTTTGGCTTAGGATCGTGCTGCCCTCCGCTTCCTGTGCCACGATAACCGTCGGATTTTCAAATTCCTCATAGGGGATGGACAGGGTATTTGGATTGATAAAGGTAGTGTCCTTTGCATTTTCATCGATTCGGACCACGCTCCAGGGGGTGAAATTCTCACCATAGATATACAGGACATCCCCGCCCGGCTCCATAGCCGTAACACGCGGATCCTTAATACCCATTTTCATGACCTTTTCCTGGTATGGGTTTACCCCGTGAAAAACGAACTGCTTTCCATATAGCATATCATACTGCAGGAGCAGGAGCTCATCCTTGTAATTAGGGCTGTCAACACAGCGCTGGTGGAATTTTGTGAGCAATCCGTTATCATAGCCTACCCGGCTCATGACATAGGCGCTTAGCTGGTAAGCAGACAGATCCAGCTTTTGGTTATCCATTGGATAATTGCTCCATACCACATACTCTGTCTGGAATTTATTATTATTGGCCAGATCCGTTTCATCAAAGTCCAATGGAGGCTGATGGTCACCGAACATTACGACCACGGTGGGCTCCTCATAGGCAGATAGTGCATCCAGCAGCTCGCCTACAAAGGCATCTGTCTGATGGAGCTGGTTTACATAGTATTCCACCTGGCCTAGAAAGGCTTCACTGGTATCCGGCAGCTTGGCGCTGGCTTTAATCTGGTTTTCCTCCGCAGGCGCCTGGTATTGGCCATGGGACTGGACTGTAATAGTATAAATAAAATCCTTATTCGCATCGTTTTCCAGTGCGGAGAGGATCTGGCCGGTCAATACATTATCCTTAGCCCAGCCGGTAGGGGTGTATTCAACATCATTCATATATTCCAGGGACACAAAATTATCAAAGCCCAGCTTTGGAAATATAGTGTTGCGGTTATAGAAAATACCTGTGTTATTGTGTATAACATAGCTGTGGTAGCCCAGGGAGGACAGGTTATAGCAGATACTCTCAGTGGTAGTGGACTGTAAAATGGTCCGGTAGGGATATTCGCTTGTGCCAAAAAAGTCTATGCTCATACCGGATAATACTTCAAACTCCGTATTTATCGTACCGGCACCATAGACGGGAACCGTCAGGTAGCCTGAGGAATAGTTCTTTTTTAGCCTTGTAAAGTTAGGAACCGGATCCTCCGAGAAGGAGTAGTTTACCAAGTGGTTGGCATCAAGAAAGGATTCCAGTTGAAGCATAATAATATTGGGCTTCTTTTCTCCGTTCTTGTCTATCCCCGCGTCCAAATTGTTTGCCCCCGCGTTCAGATCGTTTGCTCCTACGCTTAAATCGTCTGTCCCCGCACCAGACTTCGAATCTAGACTCGAACCTAAGCTTTTATCCATATTTGAATCTAAGTTCATATCCAAATATGAACTTACTTCTGCACTTAAGTCTTCCTGAGAGGAAATGGTATTTGGGTTAGACGGATCTAAGCCTGTATTTACACCAGGAAGCTGGGCAGTTTCATCGGAAGACCCGGTGGCTGCTGTGGTAAAAGCATCGGAAGACCCCGTGGCTGCGACAGAAGCATCGGACGCTGTTGTAAATTGGTCGGAGCCGGTATTGATCTCATTTAGCAGCTGATTTATCCTGGATTCGGAATAATCATCCGGCTCTTTAATCCCGCGGTCGATCACGCTGTTGGAAAAGCAATAGGCAAAGCCATAATCCGCATAAGCGTCCGGAAGATTGGTGAAATCATCCGATAGGGCGCTGACCCTTACAGCAAAGGAGGATAGCATCAGCATGGACATGCCTGAAATCCCAATGACAAGAGCTGGCATCCTGATCTGCTTCTGGTATCTCTTGGCATTTTTCCATAGCAAAAACATAAAGGCCAGAAGAAGGGCAAGCGATATGGCAAGTAGAACCATCCGTATGGTATCAACATACATGTGAAAGATACTGGATACGGATTTTAATACATAAAAATCCATGAAGGTCAGGGGTGTTAAGCGGAAGCATTGGATTACAAAATTAGTAATACCAAGAACCAGCCAGATAACTCCGATTAGCAGCAGCATAAAATTCCGCTTGGAGAACATCATGGACAGTGAAAGGGTCAGCAATACAATCAGTGTATTAAATAAAAACATCAGCGGATTTTCCGTAATAAAACCCAACCCCTCCGGGATGGAACGCCGGCTTAGCATTTCAAGTACCAGCACCATAAGGACGGAGAAGATAATCCGTACTAAGATCTGGTGCTTCCCTAATAAGGCTAAGTGCGGTTCCAGGAAGGACTTATGTTCTTTATCATTATTTTTAAAAGCTTTGTTAGCCTGCTGCGACATACAATCAAAACCCACTTTCTTTGGTGGCACGTTATTTATGCAGATACTATTGATAGGATTCCTTATTATATCTATCTATATCCCGAAGAATTATACCATGGAAAAACTACCATGCTACCATACTCTGAGCCGGGATATAAATTCCGCTTTGCTCCGGCACCAATGTCTACAGACAGATATGATATCTGAGAGGACATTACATCACAAGGATTATATCACTATGGACTTTAACCGTCAAATTAAACTAAGGGCTTATTTTACAATTTTTTTTGTTGAAATTTACAAAAGCGGGCGAAGAATCTGTCTAGCAATTTAACCCTATGGTTATTTGACGAGGGTTGGATGATTATGGATCCAAAATTTTCTTATATTTTTTTCTTACATGTAAATAAATACATGTTCTATATTGCATATTCCTCAAGATTATATTATAATAACAATACAATGGCTGCGTCGTATTATTTAGGAAGTAAATACAGCTTCCTATCATCGGTGTGCCCCAGGGGCACATTCTGCATGGCGCAAATACAGCGCCTTTTATCACCTGCAGCATTATGTTTAATGAAAGAAGAGGTATGGAAATGAAAAAGAATTTAGTTGGCGATTTGATCTGGGCATTCCTGCTACTGGCCTGGATCCTGGTTCTTGCTGTTCCGGCAACGAGAAGCGGATTTATTGCTGTTACGTCTGCGCACCCGTATCTGGGCGGATTTGTGAAGTTCTTCATATTAGCGTCCATGGGTGATATGCTGGGAGGAAGAGTTGCAAACGGAGAATGGAGGATTCCCAAGGGGTTTCTGTGGAAATGTACCGTATGGGGAATATTGGGTATGATGATTACCCTGGTGTTTGCCGTGTTTATGGCAGGCGCGGAGGGCGCTATGGCAAGCGGAAAGCTTCCTTTTGAAGGCTCAAGGATAGCGACGGCATTCTTTGGAAGCTTTATTATGAATACCACCTTTGGCCCCATGATGTATATCTACCACAAATTTGGCGATATGCTGGTAGATATGGTAGTTGAGAAACGTGAAGGCAGTCTGGAAGGCAATATTACTGTTGCAGCAATGGTGAAAAGAGTTGACTGGCAGAGCCTTGTCAGCTTCTCCTGGATCAAGAGCTGCCTCCTCATTTGGACTCCCTGCCATACAATTGTATTTTTATTACCGGTAGAATATAGGGTATTGGTATCTGCATTCCTATCCATTCTGCTGGGACTGTTAGTTGCAAGCACGAAGAAAGCAGAGCAGAAAAAGCTGGTAGCTGCTTAGGTAAGTGAATGAATAGTATTTATTGATGCATGAGGATAAAAAAGTTCGAATAATAAACAAAGCTTCAAGAATGGTAATTTACACAGTTCTTGAGGCTTGTTTTATTTTAAAAATATAAAGTTGATATTTGAAATTTATATAACTTATGCTATTATAGAGATATAATTAGAAAATAGGTGATGGATTGACTAAAACAAAAATATATTTGGATAATTGTTGTTATAACAGACCATATGATGATCAAAATCAGTTACGAATAGAGCTTGAGACGAAATCTAAGTTATTTATACAATCCCTTATCGTGGACGGAAAAATTGATCTGGTCATTTCCTATGTATTAATATGGGAGAATGATGATAATCCTTATGAATTCAGGAAGTCTGCAATTCAAGATTTTTTCAGATATGCAAAAGAAAGTATCAGAGAGACATCTGAATTGCTTCAAATTGCAAAGGAGCTTTCGGAAACCGGAATTAAACCAATAGACGCTTTGCATGTTGCAAGTGCAATAATATCAGAATGTAAATATTTTCTTACAACAGATGATAGGGTTCTAAAACTCAAAGATCAACGAATTAAAGTAATTAATCCAATTGATTTTGTTCGTATTGAGGAGGTATTGTAAATGAATGAGACTGTATTGCAAAAATCTGCAATGAAATATCTTATAGAGAAGTTTGGTAATGTGGAGGCTGAACGTTTCATATCCTTAATAATCAAAGAACCATTTGACTATACAATATGGCGTCGTACTCTTTATGAAGATAAAACTGTAGAAGAAGTATCCCAAAAAGCCATGGATAACTTAAAGAACCATCCTGATCTATAGGTGAAATCTTTTACAAATTCCAAGAAGAAGCTGATATAAAGCAACTAATCCGGTTGTCTTGTATCAGCTTCTTTTATGATATGGGAATATAGACCATCCTGTTCCAAATCTTTTGAAATGAAGCATGTATGGTAATAATAGAAACAGCGAAGCCTATAGCATGTCCAAAGAAATGATGGCCTTGTATTGTCCTGGTACCTGATTCCGGTAATGCCCTCTGTTGAAATAGCTGCAGGTCTGGTGTATAATTGGAGCTGCAAATCAAAAGAAAAAGGAGCCAAAGCGGATTGCTTCACAATTTGCTTTGTGAATACGGGGGAAAGAAATGCTTCAGAGGATAAATGAGTGGTATCATCCGGCCATGTCCAGTGACACAGCAGGGAAGGCAAGGAATTATTATTTGGACAATTTAAAATTTATACTGGTTATCTTCGTGGTAATCGGCCATTTTGCGTTACAGTTAGGCCAGGTGAATGGCATAAAATATATGGTGCATTTCATCTACCTCTTCCATATGCCCTGCTTTATTTTTGTTAACGGGTTTTTGGCTAAGAGGATGAATGCAGGCGGTAAGCTCCGGGTCGATAAAATCATGGTGATTTTTTTGATGTACCTGATTTTTAAAGCCGGGGATGTGCTGCTGGATAGCTTATTTGGCAGGCAGGTGGATTTGGAATTGTTCAAGGATTCCACTGCGCCCTGGTACCTGCTGGCGCTATGTATCTGGTATCTGTCCGTTCCATTTCTGGAGAGGATCAGGCCAGCCTTCCTGATCGCCGGCTCCCTATGCCTTGGAGTTCTCGCAGGCTACCTCAACTGCATCGATAACGTGTTTGCCTTGTCCCGTGTTTTCGTATTCTTTCCCTTCTTTATTATAGGCTTTTGCCTGCAGGGAAAGACCCTGGAGGCTTTCCTGGATAAAAAGCTGAGAATTCCGGCAATCCTTATCATGCTGGCGGTAGGGCTTAGCATAGTCCTGTTCTGGGAGGAGCTGGAACCGTTTAAAAATATTGTCTACGGAGCGTCTCCTTACTCGGAATCCTTGGAAGGGCTGGCGGGATATGGGCTGTTCATCCGTGGGATCTGGTATCTGCTGTCTTTGCTGGTATCCATGTCCCTGATGCTGCTGGTACCCCGCTGTAAGCTATTTTTCTCCGCCTTGGGGGAGCGCACCATGCAGGTTTACATGACCCATGTATGGGTTAGGAATGCCTTGGCCTATGCAGGTTTTTTTGAAGCTGTCAAGGAAGAAGCAAAGCTTCTGGCAGCCGCTATACTGCTTGGCAGCGTGCTACTCACCTTCCTGCTGGCAAATAAATGGCTGAAGCGGTTGTTTGACCTTCTCATGTCACCGAAGCTCTTTGCACGGCTGTTAAAGGAGGAATAGGGACGGGAAAGCTTAGGAATCCCGCTTTTTGTAATTATCTCTTTAAAATATATGAAATTAATGGTATACTATACAGGATAAGCATTTGACTTTCATGTAGTTTATCCGATGCTGCAGATAAAATGCCAGCTATTTTCTTCCTAAAGGAGTCCTTTGTAATGAACAGAAAATTAAGATTAAAAGGTGCACTAAGAGCATATATGCTATGGCCGGTTATTCTGACTGTTTTATTATTATGCCTGAATTTAAGCATCTATGTGATTAACAGAAAAGCAGGCTTTTTAATGACGGGATATGCGGCCGCTTATTTTGTGATATCCATAACCTTGTTTCTGTCCAAAAGACATAAAATAGCAGCAGAGATGGTCCGCTATGCCATGGAGTATGGCCAGGTGCAGAAGAGGCTGTTAAAGGAGCTCTACGTTCCTTATGCGATTCTGGATGTTGACGGCAGGATGCAATGGGGAAATGACGAGTTTATGGATATCATCCATGAGAAAAGTGCTGCAAGACATTCCATTTCCAATGTGATCCCGGAGGTCACGGTGGAACGGCTTCCTAAGAAGGAAAAGGATGAGGTTTTGCACATTATGCTCCATGGACGCAATTATAAGGTGGTACTCCGCAAGGTGGTAGCTCCTGACTTTGAGGAGGATTCCAATTGGAATTTACACGATACGGAAAGTGCCTGGGATAATAAAAATGCCCTGATTGCCATGTATCTCTTTGATGAGACGGAGATTACCCTGCTACAGAAGGAGACCAGGGAGCAGCGCCTGATTACGGGTCTGCTATATATTGATAATTATGAAGAAGCGCTGGAAAGTATTGATGAGGTAAGGCGCTCCTTGCTGACTGCCTTAGTAGACCGTAAGATCAACAAGTACATGCAGGGCGTGGATGCAATTATTAAGAAGCTGGAGAAGGATAAATATATCTTCGTATTCCAGCAAAAATATCTTCCGATGCTCCAGGCCAGCAAGTTCTCAGTGCTGGAGGAGGTCAGGGGAGTTAATATTGGAAATGAGATGTCTGTTACGATCAGTATCGGGCTGGGTGTAAATGCAGATACCTTTATCAGCAGCTATGAATTTGCCCGTGCGGCAATCGACTTAGCCCTTGGCAGGGGAGGAGACCAGGCGGTAATCAAGGACCGGGAAAAGATCTCCTACTATGGGGGCAAGAGTATATCTGTTGAAAAGAGCACCCGTGTGAAAGCCCGCGTGAAGGCTCATGCCTTCCGGGAATTCATTGAGGCGAAGGACAAGATTGTCATCATGGGGCATAAGGTAGGCGATATTGATTCCTTTGGCTCCGCCATCGGTGTCTACCGGATTGCAAAATCCTTTAATAAAAAGGCATATATCGTAATCAATGAAGTGACCTCTTCACTGCGTCCAATGATGAATAAATTCGTAGGAAACCCGGATTATGAAGAGGATATTTTCTTAAGAAATGAACAGGCAAAGGAAATTGTGGACGTGAATACCCTCCTGGTCATTGTGGATGTGAACCGTCCTTCCTACCTGGAATGTGCTGATTTACTGGAATATACGAAGACGATCGTTGTTTTTGACCACCACAGGCAGACCAATGAGCCCATAGAGGCAGCCGTATTATCCTATGTGGAGCCCTATGCATCCTCTACAAGTGAAATGATTGCGGAAATTATGCAATATATCGGCAACAACATGCGTATGAAGCCATTGGAGGCGGATGCACTGTATGCGGGGATGATGATTGATACGAATAATTTCCTTACAAAAACAGGCGTAAGGACCTTCGAGGCAGCGGCATATTTAAGGAAATGCGGTGCCGATATCACGAGAATTAGAAAGTCCTTCCGCAGCGACATGATTGATTATAAGATAAAGGCGGATGCGATCAGCAGCACAGAGGTATTTATGAAGCATTATGCGATTGCTGTCTGCGCGAACGGTGAAGGAGTGGAAAGTCCCATGATCCTCGGGGCACAGGTGGCGAACGAGCTGTTGAATATCAACGATATGAAAGCAACCTTTGTCCTCACGGAGTATAATGGTGTCATATATATCAGCGCCAGGTCCATAGATGAGGTAAATGTCCAGGTCATAATGGAGAAGCTTGGCGGCGGAGGCCATCTGAGTGTGGCAGGATCGCAGCTTGAGAATACAACTATCCCGGAAGCGATTGACCGGGTGAAGGAAATCCTGGCTAAGATGCATGAAGAGGGCGAGATATAGCGGCAGCTTTTGAGTTTCGCAGTTACCGAAAGAGGTCTGTGTGTCAGATGTGATGTGATTTAGGCTGTGAGGTGAATCTGGGTGCAGATATATCCACCTAGCTTGCCTTAAACATCCCATGATTGCCAAGCGCAGGCAATCACGGGACGCCCGTGCTGCGCCAGGTGGATATATCAGCGCCCAGATACACCGCGTTAGTATTTGGAATAAAGAAGGACTTTGATGGCGAATTCTGAAAAGAGAGA
>JARKQP010000688.1 GCA_029974875.1 Mobilitalea sp. | reverse complement strand
AGTATAATGAGCTTTCAGACACGACTTAGCAGGAACATATAAGGAAGCAGTCCCCGGACTGTAAACTTTAAATATAAAACGAAAGGAGAGTATTTATGTCGGAATTTGATAATAACAATTCAAACCAAACAAATAATAGTCAAAATTCATTCCAAAATACCTCAAACCAATTTAATAATGACCCCAATCAGCTTGGCAGTGCTTCGAATCAATTTCATAGTGAGCCAAAGCAATTCAATAATACTTCGGAGCAAGGGGCCAGTGGTGTAAACCAATCAAATAGTAGCCAGGGGCAGTTGAATAACAACCCGAACCAGTATACGGGATATAACTATTATAACCAGAATCCGTACCAAGGCCAGAGCCAGTATAACAACCGGAGCCAATATGGAAATCAGGGCCAGGAGAACAGCCAGAATCCCTATGGAGGCCAAAGCCAATATAATAAGCCGGAATACAGCTTCCTGGCAGAGCAGGCACAGAACCGGAGCTATTATAATTATAACCAAAATAATGGTTCCTGGGATTATAATAACCAAAATACAAACCAAAATTATTATACAAACCCTAATTACAATACCATGAACCAAGGTAATCAGGCTAATCCGGGAGACCAGGGCGGCAAGAAGCATAAGAAGGAGCGGAAAACCAGTTCAGCCGGAGGCAGGGTTGTTAAATTCATGGCCAAGGCAGTATGCTTCGGACTTATTGCGGGGCTTAGCTTTACGGGCTTCGAGAAATTATATTTTACCATTAATCCTGATGCGGCCTCCAATACGATCCTAAAGGAAGTATCAGATAATTATAATTACGAGGTGGGGTATACAAAAACAGGCACCATAAAGAAAGTGAGCGAGACCGCAGTAAGCAATATAGCGCAGGACACCCTGCCGGCGATTGTCTCCATTAACAGTACCTCGACCCAGCCCATGGACTGGTTTGGCCGTGCCGTTGACCAGGAGGTGGAGGGAAGCGGCTCCGGAATCATTGTAGGAAAAAATGAGAAGGAGCTCCTTATTGCAACGAATAACCATGTGGTAGAGGGTACAAAGACGATTACAGTAACCTTTGCGGACGGTTCCAAGGCAGATGCCATAATCAAAGGCACTGATCCGGTAGCGGATCTTGCGGTTGTTACCGTTGACATTACCAAATTAAAGGCTGATACACTGGAGGCAATCACAGTTGCAAAGCTGGGTGATTCGGATGATATCCAGGTAGGAGAAATGGTCATTGCAATCGGCAATGCACTGGGCTATGGTCAGTCTGTGACGGTGGGGTATGTGAGTGCCAAGGACCGTGAGGTGGAAGTATCTGATGGCTATACCACGAAAAAGATGGTACTGCTTCAGACGGACGCGGCTATTAATCCGGGTAACAGCGGAGGCGCCCTCATTAATATGAAGGGTGAGGTCATTGGGATCAATACGGTAAAATATGCCTCCAGTGAGGTGGAAGGTATGGGCTATGCGATTCCGATCACCAAGGCAACGCCGATCATCACAGAGCTGATGAGCAGGGAAGTCCTAAGCGAGGCGGAGCAGGGCTATCTTGGCATTTCGGGCAGTGACGTTACCGAGGAGGTTGCCGCTTATTACAATATGCCGGTCGGTGTATACGTTAAGGAGGCTGTTAAGGATGGGGCAGCTGAGAAAGCCGGACTGAGAACCGATGACATTATAACGAAGGCAGATGACATTGAGATATCCTCGATATCACAACTGAAGGAATATGTTAACAGCCGCCGCGTTGGAACAAAGGTGATTGTCACCTATATGAGGAACACAAACGGCACTTATGAGGAAGGCAAGGTAACAGTAACCTTAGGAAAAAATCCAAGCCTGGAAAATTAAAATAGAAATATAGAAGGGAGACACCGATGCTAGAGCGGTGTCTCTTTTGTCATGCCAGAGCGGTTTTCTTTTGTCATGCCAGAGCGGTATTTCTTTTGTCATGCCGGATTAGTAAAAGGCCTCCGCAAAGCGGATCATTAGCCCGGCACAAGCAGTTTTCAAGCACGCCCTAGCAACTGCCATGAATGGAAGAATTTAATTGGTTTTTTAATAAAACATTAAGGATTCTACTATTGTATGGATTAAAATTATACGATATACTATACAGAACAGCGAAAGGTTATTGCCGCCAACCGGCGGTAGAAGGAGGAATTTATGAGTGATAAGGATAATTTAGATGATATCAATATAGATAAGAACAAGAACCAGAGTGACCATGGACACGGAGATTATGAAGAGGTATGCTATTTATGCCGCAGGCCGGAGAGCAAGGTGGGAAAGATGATCCATATCCCGAACCAGATCAGTATCTGCTCGGACTGTATGCAAAAGACCTTTGACACCATCAATAAGGGGGATAACCCGTATATGAATATGCTGGGTATCTCCCCAAGCATGCTAAACCTCTCAAATCTTCAAAATGATATTCCAAAGGCCCAGAAATTAAAGAAGCAAAGCCCGGAGGAAGAGGCTGGGCAGGAGGCACCCTTTGACCGCCGCAGTATTCCTTCCCCCCATGTGATTAAAGCAAACCTGGATGATTTCATCATTGGGCAGGAGCATGCGAAGAAGGTGATTTCCGTAGGGGTCTATAACCATTATAAGAGAATCGGTACCCAGGCAGACCCGGAGGTAGAGATTGAGAAATCCAACATGCTGATGATTGGACCTACGGGCAGCGGCAAAACCTATCTGGTCAAAACCCTGGCAAAGCTGCTAAACGTCCCTTTGGCAATTACCGATGCGACCTCTTTAACGGAAGCAGGCTATATCGGGGATGATGTGGAAAGCGTTATCTCTAAATTACTGGCAGCGGCCGGGAATGACGTCAAGAAGGCGGAGCGGGGAATTGTATTTATCGATGAGGTAGATAAGATAGCGAAGAAGCGTAACACTAACAGCCGTGATGTCAGCGGTGAATCTGTACAGCAGGGGCTGCTTAAGCTGCTGGAGGGCAGTGATGTGGAGGTTCCGGTGGGCGCCTCCTCGAAAAATGCAATGGTACCCATGACTACCGTCAATACCCAGAATATTTTATTTATCTGCGGAGGTGCCTTCCCTGACCTGGATAGGATCATTAAGGCAAGGCTGAATAAGCAATCCTCCATAGGCTTTAAGGCGGATCTTAAGGACAAGTACGATGAGGACCAGAACCTCCTTCAGAAGGTTACGGTAGATGATCTCAGGGAATACGGTATGATTCCGGAGTTTTTAGGCAGGCTTCCGATTGTATACTCCCTGGAGGGACTTACAAAGAATATGCTGGTGCAGGTACTGAGGGAGCCAAAGAATGCCATCTTAAAGCAATACCAGAAGCTTCTGGCCCTTGATGAGGTGGAGCTTCTGTTTGATCCGGAGGCCCTGGAGGCAATTGCGGAGAAAGCGATAGAGAAGAAGACGGGAGCCAGGGCGCTGAGATC
>JARKQP010000686.1 GCA_029974875.1 Mobilitalea sp. | reverse complement strand
TTAATGACTTTATAATGTAATTTTTATCACATTTATAATATAACATAATATCTGTTTTATTACAATACTTTTGCATATAATTTATTTGTTTTTTAAAGACTCAACAATAGCTTTGCTATTATTGCCTATTTTTAACGACTTCAGAAGGGGATTTAGGCCTTTACTTCCGTTGATATTGTTCAAGTTGGTTGCTCCCACCTAAAGAAGATTGGAGATTTCCCTTCTGAAATGTCGTTAAACAATCCTTTTCCACAGTGTTTAGCTATAATTTGAAAGCCGCTTATTTAGCGGCTTTCGTACAATATTCCTCCAATAGCTTTCTGTATATCCTGTAGTTTTCCAAAGATACTTCCGGAGGTGTCTGATGGTCGCAGGAAGGTATATATCCGCCATTTTTCATGGTTGGCAGCAGCCTTTCAAATTCTCCCCTCATAGCCTCTTCACCTTTACTCATGACCATCTTGTCATAAGCTCCAACCATCTTGAACTGTGGAAAACTCTTGCGTATCCTTTCCACATCCACACCTGCCTGTCTTTCCAGCGGCAATACCCCTTCAATTCCGGCCTCTACGAGCCAGGGTATCATGGGCTCCACCTGACCGTCGGTATCAATAAGCGGTACGATGCCGTACTTTTTCAAAACAGGGATGATTCTCTTATAATAGGGCAGAAGGAATTCTTTAAATAATTCATGGGAAAGCATGGGCCCATGATTGTAGGACATATCCTCGGCGAAGGTCATAAAATCCGGCTTGAGTATCTTGCAGAACTCTTCTACCAATCCGATATGGTAATCTGTCAATTCATCATTGATTTTATGCATCAGTTCAGGCTCGTCATAGAATGCGTAGAAATGATTCTCTATTCCAAAAAGGCTTCTGGGAAACCAAAAGAATCCCTCCAGAGTTATCCAGACAACTACATCTCCATCCTGATGCAATGGGGCAAGTTTAAGCAGCTTCTCCCTTACCTTTTGTACTGCATCTTTAGGGAAAAGATACTTTTTTGCTTCCTCATATGATTCCATATCCGTTATCAGACCTTGTCCGTGCTCCAACTCAGGATAGTCATCACTTCTCGGGCGAAGCCAAAATTGTTGTAAATTATCCAGCTTAAAATACTCACTGGCCTCATCAACCCAAACATCCTGCGGCATACCTTCCCCATGCCACCTGACCAGGGTTTTATCCCACCACGTGGCCCATTCTATCATGGGTAACCTATCAGCAGGTTTCTGGAAATTTAATGCTGCTATGAAGCGTTCTCTGTTTTTCATAGGTATTATCTCCTCGTATAATGTAGATACATTGCGCAACAAGTTGCGTGGTACTGGGTACTGGGTAATAGGTGATTGGTTAACCAACTCTCCCCTAACCCCTCTCTTCCGAAGAGAGGGGAAAATTACCAATAAATGACTCAACCTCCCTTCTCTTATGAAGAGAAGGGCCGGGGATGAGTTGGCGTACCCATTACCCATAACCTAGAACCCAGTACCGCGCACGTAGTACGCATTATATCTACATTATCCATCTTTCTCTTCTCTTTTTCTCGGGTGTGTATTATCATAATAGGTAGGTTATATTGCTCTGACATTTGGAGGAATGAATGGAAAACGTATTGGATTATTATTTGAATGAAACTATCTTTAGACCATAAGAGAAGGTATACATCAATAAAGTTGATATAGTAAGCGAAACCGGACTTCACGCCCATGATTTCATTGAAATAGCATATGTAGTAGCCGGTAACGGTAAGCATATCATGGGAGAAAAAGAATATCAGGTTTCAAAGGGTTCTCTTTTCATCATCAATTATGATACACCTCACAAGTTTGTAGTGTCACCGGAATCTGAAAGCCCAATGGCGGTTTACAACTGTATATTTACACCTGATTTTCTCGATATGTCCTTAATCAATTGTAAGGATTTCAGTGCAGCAGCAAATCAATTTCTTCTACGGTCTTTTTTCTCTGAAGAACATGAGGTTCCTTCGGAAATTTACCTCATTCATCACGATAGTCCCACTATCGAGGACCTTTACAAAAAGATGTATATGGAGTATACACAAGGCGAGCGGGGTTATATACAGATAGTTAGAGCATATATAATAGAGCTGCTTGTAATTTTCTTCAGGTTGTTTTATAAAACCAACTTTCATATGGATAAAGGCAAAGCCCAAAACAGTAAGGTAATTGATAAGGTAATGTATTTTATAAAAAATAATTACTGGAAAGAAATGAAGCTGGAAGAACTATCCATGATGGCCTTTTTCAGTCCCAGCCATTTCTTCAGGCAATTCAAGCAGTACACCGGCATGACGGTGTCGGAGTATACACAGAAGGTAAGGGTGGAGGAAGCCTGCAGCTTACTTAAGAACACAGACAGAAAAATAATCGACATAGCATCAGAAGTAGGATACAGCGATATGAAATACTTTAGCCAGGTGTTTAAATCAATTACCGGAGCTACACCCGGACAATATAGAAAGGAAGCCCATAAATAAAAATATCACCAACGAAAATCGTAAATTGATAAAGCAATAAACTTTATTCAGAAACTGACGGTATGCTACTGTCAAAATCCATTAATTCCTGGAAATTCTCAAAGACTCTGCTGGGTTGAATCACGGAGGTTTTTAGCATATCCTGGCTTGTTACTCCTGTCATAACCAGGTAGGAAGATATGCCAAAGCCGGTTCCCATAATGATATCTGTGTCCAGCCTATCACCTATAATACAGCATTCCTCTTTACTGCAGTTCAGCTTTTGTGTCGCCGCATCAAGTATGTACCTTTCGGGTTTTCCCATAATCACAGGTTTTACGCCGGTGGCTTTCTCAATTCCTGCAGCGATGGCTCCTGTATGCGGGACCAGCATTTCCCCTTCAGGTATTGTATAATCATTATTGGTCACAATAAATTTTGCGCCCTCAAGAATATATCCTACAGCTCTTTTCATCTTCTCATAGCTATACTTCCTGTCAAAGCCCACAATCACATAATCAGGCCTGGATGTTACTATTTTCGCGCCTGCTTTTACCAATTCTTCTCTCAACCCACGGCTCCCTATCAAATATACCCTGGATGCAGCTTTATCCCCGGCAATGAAAGAAGCTGTAACCTGACCGGATGTGAGTATATTTTCCTCACCAATCCGGATACCCATTTGGTCCAATTTCAGAACCAGCTCGCCCACTGTGCTGCCCGGACAATTGGTAACCATGATAAACCTCCGGTTATTCTCCTGAAGATACCGTATAAATTCCTTTGCGTGCTTTATGGGACTCCTGCCGTGGTAGAGAGTCCCGTCCATATCAATAATGTAAACCATACATTTCACCCCGGATTATTTATGAATATTAATATCGCAGTTCATCCAATATTTCATTCATATTCTCTATATTCTCAATCACTGTTTCATATTTCTTCAATGCCATACAGGTGTATAGGCTGTCTAAAAGGGCTATTTGAGCAATTCTTGAAGAAATAGCCTCCTTCATAAGCTTTGTTTCCGAGGTGAATGTTATCAGTTTTGCATCGGACAGGCGCGCAATAGGGCTATCCTGATAGCTTGTGATGCATATTATTTTAGCGCCTCTGGATTTTGCTATTTCAATATCACGTACAGTATCCTTTGTCCTGCCCGTATGAGAGATACCGACGGCCACACATCCGGAATCAAGCATGCTGGCTGATATTCTGCTTACGTGAGGATCTGTGGCCGCATATGCCTTAAAACCGATCCTCATGAATCTATAATATGCATCCAGAGCAATGGGTGCAGAAGAGCCGACTCCGTAAAATTCGATATGCTTTGCTTCCATAAGAAGCCCCACCGCTCTTTCCAATTCCTCCATATCCAACATTTTCAAACTGTCTATCAGGGCCTGTATACTTGATGTAAACACCTTTGAAGTAATTGTATGTATATCATCACTGCGGCTTATATCCTCCAATATCAGCTCCTCCGGCTTTCTTAAATTTCTTGCCAGATTGATTTTGAGCTGTGTGAATCCATTAAACCCCAGTCTCTGGCAGAATCTGACGATGCTGGATTCCGCAACCCCTGTCTTTTCTGCTATTTTTGCCACAGTCATGTTAACTACGGCTTCAGGTTGTTCCAGTATGAAATCCGCTATCTTTTTTTCCGATTCATATAGCGAAGTATATAAGCTTTTAATTGTCAATAAGCCGCTTTTTTCTTTTTCCATACTTTTGATTCCTTTCTCTGCATTAGATCCAACCAAGCATTCTCAAGGTCTTAAGAATTTCTTATCATCGTAGACAGGCTGTGTCCACAGCATGGCTCCATGTTCACTTACTACCTGGACTCTCACATATAGCTCCGAGCCGTCCATAACATATTCTCCATACTCGCCCGTCTGCTCTTTCAGGATCTTTCCGTCCTTTCCAATAAAGATATATTTATAATCAGTTACATAATTGTTCTTGGTACAGGCGGATACTTTAATCCTTTCCTGCTCAAATTCAAATTCACTTAACTGCAAGCCTGTAGATACATAAAAACCTCCGTTTTGAATTGCTCCTACGACAGCTTTCCGGTCAATACCGGCATATATCATATTCCATGCCTTTGCCATATCATACCACCTGTGAAAATCATCATTCCCAAAGCCCCAGACAAGCTTACCCTGTGACAATAGATAATCCCAGGTATCGGTAGCAAGGCCGGAGCCTGTCATCCTGAATATTACAGAATTCATCACCTCTATGCCAAGATATCCATGTAAGCGGTCAATATCCTTCCATGGCCAGTATTCCTTATTCTGCCAGTTAGGGTGACACAATATTACAAACCCGCCCTGCCCGCTGCAGGCATTGATTGTATTCTGGTGAGTATCCATAATCAGCCTGTCTCCGCCGATGCACAGCATATGCTTATCCTGACTGTATTCAAAACCGTTTAGCAATACCATACCATATTCCTTTTCGTACTCACTCACATCCGAATAGATGTCATGGTTAGAAATAGTCAGGACACTATAACCCGCCATCTTATAATATTTTATCACCTGGTCTATTTCCAGTTCGCCGCAGGTATTCTCACCAGTTCCTGCATGGGTATGGAAATTAGCCCTTAGCCACCGGTCATTTTCTTTGTTTACATTTATATACGGATTGATATACATAATGCTTTGCCCCCTTCATTAAGATAAATCCATTATAACACATTAAGGAATATATTTCTATATATTTAAACGTCCACGGAATTTTATTCTGCAAATCCCGGATATGGTTCACAGTAGCATAAGGCATATAATAAGTAAAAAAAGATAAAGCCCCCATGCAGATAGTATGCGGCGCATTCAATCATCCTGCAAAGGGGCTGTGATATTAATTTGCAGCAGGTTTCCGCAATGCCGGATATTTTCTAATCTGCATACATGACCACCGGTCCAAGCAACCCGCTTTCAGTCTCAATGGCCAGAACCTCCCTATCCTTTTTCCATGAAGGGGCAATATCCTCAAGCTCGGAATTTCTTCTCATTTTATTTGATACTACATTTGTAACTCTCACCTTAAAATGATTTACTCCCCTTTTTATAAACGGCTTTATATCAAATCTATATGGAGGTACGACGGAAATCCCTACAAAGGTATTATTCACTTCAAGCTCGGCTATTTCATGCACCTCTCCAAGGTCCAATACAAGAAATCCGCAGTTTTCAGAGATTTTATCCAGATTCTGCTCCCATGTGTATGTGGCAGTTCCCGAATAAAAGGGATCCAGCTTCAGCCAGGAAGGAAGTCCCGTGACCGAACCGAATGACCATTGCAAAGCTATGGACTCCGAAAGCACCGGTATACACCATGAAGCTTCTGAAACTTTTCGATAAGCAGCCGGCGGCCCGGAGAGCGTCAGATCCCCTTCAGCCTTATCTGAAGCAATTAAAATCAGAGATCTGTATGGAGGTAAATTTAATTGGTACGTAATATTTCCCTCGCCGGGGGCCGCGTCCATAACCCATATTTCTCCTGTTAAAGGCTCCAGTGCAGTTATTATTTTATCCTGTGCCATACCCTGCAAGCAGATCCTTCCGGATACTGCTCCGGTGATACTTTCATTATTGATAAACCAGACAGGTGTACCGTCATCACGTATCCTGTGCAAAACGCGCAGGCCTTCCCTGCCCGTGCCTTTGAAAGACAGAGCAGGCTGAATACCATGCTTGCTCAGGTATGCCTCCAGTTCACTATGTGAAGGAATAACAGATACATTGGATTTTTGCAGCAAATACCGGATTTCATCATTTTGCACATCACCGGCATTGGGCCCGGTGATGACCATGCCTGGCGCATCATACAAAAATAAAACCGGAACGCCGGCTTCTGCAAATTCCAGCAGCTTGTCCAGCAGTTCCTTTGTGATTACCTCCTGGCCCGATATGATGATCCCCTGGTAAAGCTCTTTATGAAGTGCCAGTTGAACTCCGTTTATCAACGCTTTCCTATTTAATATATCCGCAGATACCAGATCGTAATCGTACTGTATTTCCTGCAGAAACCTCTGTGTATCCTCTATGGGGAATACCTGTCCTGCATAACCCATAGCCCCCGGATATAATACCAGGATAGGAGCAACATGCCTGCCTCCCCGTAAGAACCAGGATATGCGATTCACATATTTTACATATACGGAAAAGTATTTCCACTCCGGATTATTGCCTCCATCATAATAATAGGGAGGACAATCCAAATCCGGATATCTCGGATTAAAGGCATGCAGAATGTAATGATTTATCCCCCGCACAGCCTGCCAATCTGTCAGCCACTTCATCATCCGGAGTCCAATATGCCAGCCGTAGGCACCAAAGGCCTCAGAAAAAGCCAGGTCATCTTTCAGATTGTATACATGCGCAGAAGAGCTCCCCAGCTTGGGCAATCCACAATAATCCCGGTTCTGCTCTCCCGGTATGACCTGGTAGCACACCAAGTCGATACCTACTTCATCCACATATCTGGATAACACAAACAAATCGACGGGTCCCTCATCCAGTCCTTCATGGAACATAAACCGCTCTCCCTGGTGCCTGCAAGCTTCATGCTCATACCAATGTCCGATTAATTTAAGCCTGTGCTTATGGCACCAGTCTTGTATAGGCTTGTAGTAAGTGACGGCATAAACACTGTTTAACACATCAAAAAAATCATACCGGAAGGGATGGGAATCCTGCTGCAGCCAGAGTGCAGCCAGGAAAGGCACAGGGTCGTACCCTTTTATCCTTATAAACGAGTCTCTCAAACCGGGACTCCATGGAATTTTCCCAGAGTCACAGAAATAGCCCGGCTCGTCAAAAAAGAAGCCGGCCATGGGATTGCCAAAATACTCTGAAAGCTGGAGCCTTGATGCTTCATATACACGTTCTATAAATGCCTGTACAGCCTCCGGATTCATCGGATCGATATAATTATCCGAAATGTCTGCGATGATAAACACAATAAGCCAATCCCCTTCAGGGATATCCCACCGAATTGCTTTTAAGACACCCTGGAAGTGGATGGAAACATCATCTTGCAGCCTGTCCGTCAGATTTACATATTCTTCCCACTTTGTTTGGCCGTAAATCCTGGGATAGGCATATACACCTATTATGCTTGAGCGGCCTTCCTCAGTCCATGGAGGCATAATGCTTACATTTGACTGAGGACCTCTATAACGAATGGATTGATAGCGGATTGACATTCTTCGAAATGCAGGATCGAGCTTCTGTATAGTATGTCCTGCAACACCGCTTGGATACCACTTTTCATCAAATAAATATACCTTCACCTTCTCTTGGGCACTCCACCCCAGCAAGAGCTTCAAGTCGCTCCACCATTTCGGCCCCAGATAATCCCAATGAGGCCTGGATTCGAGAACCAGCTCTCCTATACCTGAATCAACCGCAGTCCGGAAAGTTTTATAAAGCTGTTCTTCCGTTTCTGTTCCGTGGAGCCAGAACAACGTTCCAAGCAGTAGCGGCGGTTTCTGAAAATATTGCTCCCATGAACTAGACATATAATTTACACCACTTTAATATAATTTAGATTTTCTTAAGCTCATCCAAAAATTCTATTCATCCTATGACAGTAATACTGAACATTTTCCCATTTGGCATCAGGTGCTATTCTATGGTCCGGACAGGGAATATACCCGCCTAGTTCTATTAAAGGCTTTAGCCTCTCAATCTCTGCATCAATGGCAACAAAATCGTATGCAAACACCTTTTTGTCCATACCGCCTACACCCCGGAGCTCCTTTCCGTACTTCTCACGCCATGGCTTAATATTGGCATTCCATGTCCCTACTTCGATGGGAAACATGGTGTTTACGCCGTTTTCAAGCCATGTTGGAATCAATGAATCTATGAGGCCGTCACAATCAAGTGAAACAATATCAATGTGATATTTCTTTAACAGCTGGGTGAATTTACGGTAATGGGGGCCCACTTTCTCATTAAAATCCCCGGGTCTTACTAAAGGACCATTCTTAAAACAGATATCCTCCCAAAAATGCCCGAAATCAAACTGCACTCCATTTTGCAGAACTCTTTCGGTTACTTTATATGCAAGCTCTGC
>JARKQP010000659.1 GCA_029974875.1 Mobilitalea sp. | reverse complement strand
CAAAATGGTGCAGCATGCTCCAGGAACGAATTGTTCCAAAGGTTATGCTGGAAATGGAGGCCTTGTTTTCCGGCAGGGTAGAAAAAGAAAATGGATGGAGGGTAAAGCCGGGAGACCATGCGGCATGCCTTACCTGGGATTTAGGGGAATCTGTCGTCGGGTTTCCGGAGCTTCTGGTGGAGGTAACGGAAGAAGCAGTGATAGATTTATTACATAGTGATATTCTGGATCAGGAGGGGAAGCCTGCTGAGAATCCCTGCATGGTGCGCTATCAATTAAAGCCGGGCGCTTATCATTTGATCTGTTATGAGCCATATCTGGTGCGGTATATGAAGGTAATTCTCCGGACCGGCGGCATGGTAAATATTAAAAGGATAGGTATGATCGACTATATGTACTCCGACCAGGGAGAAGGAACCTTCCTTTGCAGTGACAATGAGCTGAATCTTATCTATGAGGGAGCCAGGAGAACCTTAAGAAATAATACGCTGGACATTTTCATGGACTGTCCGGAACGGGAACGGGCTGGTTGGCTTTGTGATTCCTTATGGAGCGCGAGGGCTGCCTGGATGCTTTTTGGGGATTTGGCAGTAGAGAAGGATTTCTTAGAGAATTTCCTATTGACGGATGCAGACAGGTACCGGTTCTCCTTTTTCCCGGAGGTTTACCCCGGCAGTCAAGGAAAGGAAAAGGATACGGGTATCATGAGCTGGTCCTTCTGGCTGGCCATGGAGCTATGTGAGTATTATGTACGTTCCGGTGACAGGGGATTTGTTGACCGGTTCAGGGAGAGGATGGGAAGGTTCGTGGAAGGGATCCTCAGCTTTACCGGTGAAAGCGGATTGCTTGAAAATATACCGGATCTATTTGTAGACTGGTCTGATTCCAATTATCCAAGCAACCTATATCCGATTTCGGTTCCGGTGAACCTCCTTGCAGCCTATGCACTGGAGAGCCTGGGAGAGCTTTATGGTGAGGCTTCCTGGAAGGAGGAGGGCGGCAAGATAAGAAGCAGGCTGGTAGAGCCACCCTTTATGATGTTAGGTGAGCCCCTTACCGGAGCATTTACCGATGCGGTTTCCTATCAGGATGGACATCTGGTTTCAGGACAGGGCATGACGGAGGCTGGAATCGCATTAGAGCTTTGGTCAGGCCTTGGAAAAATGCCGGGCAAAGAAGCATTGGTAAGGGCTTTCGTAGAGAAGATGGGAACCTGTCCGAAAAAAGCACCGAATATCCAGGTGGCAAGAGCGAATCTATTCATCGGACTTGCCATCCGTCTTGATGTGCTTTCCAGGCTGGAGGAAATTGATACCCTGGTAAAGGAATTAAAGGATATTTACCTGCCACAGATGCTTCAGGGGCCGGGAACCTTATTTGAGGGAGTATCAAAGGACGGAATATGCGGAAGCCTATGCCACGGCTTTAACGGCCATGCAGGAGCGCTGCTGATGAGGGCTGTATTAGGAATTGGGGAGCCGAGTCTTCTTACCAAAAGCGTACGCATTGCCCCCCATCCCCTTGAGCTGCACTGGGCAATGGGTAAAGTAAGCTGCGCGGATGGAGAAATTTCGGTGGATTGGAAATCGGATTATGTGCAAAAGAAATTCGGGATGAACATCACAGTACCGGAAGGCTGGAAAGCGGATATTGTATATCCGAAGGAGCTGGAAGGCTGGGATGTCACCGTAAACCGATATCCGATGAAAAATCAGGCAATCAAAATATGATAGTATTTATGATATAAAATGCGCATTGAAGCATTGTGATAATGTAGGTATCTTACTTCTGTGAGCAAAATCAATTCTTCTTATGATTATATACGCCTTACTTAACAGGTACTACTGATTATATATGCCTTACTTAACAGGTACTATTCTGAACCATATCATACAGATGTGGCTCAG
>JARKQP010000641.1 GCA_029974875.1 Mobilitalea sp. | reverse complement strand
CCTTATTTGAATTGCAAATATGAACACAATTATATATATTGTCACGTTAAGTATTATTGCCTCTAACTCTCTGAGCCTTACAAAATACCCCAGCATTCCAAGTATTATCGTTATTATTATATACCCTTCTCCCCGGAGAAGAATAAGGCTGTCCAGCATTGTAACAAATAGAAGAAAATGCGAAAGGCCTGAAAAGCCGGAGCCTAAATAATAAATTATCCCTAAGTCAATAAACAAAGAAATAATTATATGCTTACCTTTCAGAAAGTTAAACCGTACCTGTGAGTTCAGTACAAAAAACAATAAAAAAACAATGTACTGTCCAACATTAGTATCATTATGGCTCCAGATAGTTCCAACACCGGCAGCTATGATAATAAATAACCGGAGGAACAATTCAATTCCCAGTCTATTCCTTTCCATGCCGACCTCATCTTTTATCTTTCACAGGAAAATATACCGTATATGTTTCATTGCCTATTTCATACAAAGGCTTGAACTTCCATCCTATGGGCTGATTCACTGTCTTCCATCCATTGGTCCACGAAAGCCATTGCAATTCATCGTCTGGAATAAGAAGTGTATCCGGATTGTCAATATCTCCATAAAGCATGCGCTCTTCTTCAACAAGCCCTGCCAGCACAACAGGCCCATCCATAAAGGCCACCGTATCAGGAGAATCGGGCAGAGGCCAGCAAGTAAGCCCTTTAGGCAAAACCACACGCACATGGTCATTGTGCCAGGCTTTAGAAATACATGCAAAGCCCTTTCCGTCATTATCCCATTTCACTTCATTTCCATTAACAAAGCATTTCATTTCCTCCTTAAGCCACCACGGAATACGAAGCTTAAGAGTAAATTCTACAGGCGCCTCCGCATTTATTTTAAAACACACCTGGATATCCCGAGGCCTGGAATGAGCCTGACCTTCAACGGGTCTTATCCTGAAAAGCTCTCCTGTTCTCATATCAAAGCTCTGTTCTATCTTTACCGTGACACCGGAATGAGTGGCTTCAAGCTTGCTGGGCATATACTGGCATACCGTCACCCCTCCCTCATGTGCATAGAAAATTCCTTCCCTATGGTTTGCATTTGCCTGCATCAAAGTATTATGGCAGCACCAGAAATGCTCTGTCTCAGAACCCCACTTTTTCCTCGAACCCGCAGTAAGGGGCAAATAATAAGCGACAAGCCCTGTTTCGGGCGTAATTGGATCGCCCGCCATAAATATATTTCTTCCCTTCCAATATCCCTGCGCAAATATACCGTTATAAAGGTTGCGTTCCCAATAATCTGCATATTCGGCTTTACCTGTCCAGCGAAGAAGATATTCACTGAGCCTCATCATATTATAGACGGTACAATGCTCCTGGTTCAGTTCTCCAAGACGTGCCGACTGCTTGTCCATGGGTGTCCATACTTCCCCTGAAGTCTGTCCCCCTGTGGCATACATACCGCGCCGGTTCACAACCAGCTTCCAATAGTTTTCAACTATCCGTCTATACCTCTCCTCACCTGTCACTTCATACGCGCGGGCAGCGCCATGAACCTCCGGTATGGTAGTATTGGCATGCATATTTGTCAGAACATCCTCACCCCTGTATAAGGGCTCAAATAATAAAGGCCTCTCATAACGCTTCATCAACTCCAGATGCCTGTCATTTCCCGTCAATGCATACAGGTTCGCCCAGTGCTCCATAATACCGCCGGTTTCCTCAAACTCCATCATTTCATTCATCTGCTCACGGGATATGTCATTAGTGAAGTTATAAAACCAATCCGCACATTTCAGCAGGATATCCATTGCCTCCTGGTTGCCTGCAAAAGTATGCATGTCCAATAAACCCATCATATTTTTATGGCAGACGTACTGCGGCGCCCATACCCGCTTGCCGCGCTTCAGCCAATAAAGATATTTTTCGGGAATTGGAAATGCCCAGCCATTCAAATGTTCTTTCTGGCAACGTGCGATTTCCGAAACAATAAAATCCGCTCTTGATTTCAATTCCATATCCCCGGTTTCCGAGAAAATCCTTGCCGCCGCACTAAGCCAATGTCCGGCAACAGTACCTCTGATTTCGCTTATGGGTGAATCCCAACCCTTATGTATATTTTCAGGCATATAAGGCAAATGTATCAACCCTGCCTCTAATCTATGTGATAAAAGCAGATTGTCTACAGTAAGACTCATCATATAAGAACGATTTCGATCACGGCGCGCCAAAGCCTCTCCCTCAAGTAAATTAACCTTTCCGGCCAGCGGTGATAACGGTAAATCCATATTACTACCTCCCTATTCACACAATAATATCCTTACCTCCTCTATAATATATCATATAATTCCTATCTCCGTAAGGAAATCATTGACCTGTCTTTCATATTCATCAGTATTTTTACAATATGATTCAACATGCCCTGCATTTGGTGCCAGATAAAGCTTCCTTGTGCCCTTCTTCAAATTATACAGGTCAATGCTCATCTCCTTTGGTATATACCTGTCATTT
>JARKQP010000633.1 GCA_029974875.1 Mobilitalea sp. | reverse complement strand
GATATCTTCATCCTTTACGGATGAAAGCGTGCTGATCAGCCGGGGGTATACACTGATTCCCCAAAAGCTGAGCATTCTAGCATATGAGTACCTTTTTGGCAGCACGGGAAATATTCTGGGAGCCTATGGAATCACGCTATTTGTCACCCTTACAGGAGCTGTGGTGGGGCTTTCTATTACCATTATGCTGGCATATGCATTATCGGTCCAGGAGCTTCCGGGAAGAAAAGTGCTATCTTTCTATGTGTTTTTTACCATGCTGTTTAACGGGGGACTTGTTTCAACCTACCTGATGTACACAGGTATCTTTCATATAAAAAATACCATCTGGGCTTTAATCATTCCTTACCTGCTGGTAAATCCTTTTCTGGTAATCATAGCGCGCAGCTTTTTTGCAAACAGCATACCGAAGGAGGTTTCCCAGGCGGCACGGGTTGACGGTGCCGGTGAATATACCCTTTTTATCAGGATTATCCTTCCTATGGCTGTGCCCATTATGGCTACCGTAGGATTAATGATAGGGCTGGTTTACTGGAATAACTGGACAAACGGCCTGTATTTCGTTACAGAAGCCAAGCTGTACAGCGTCCAGCAATTGTTGAACCAATTGCTGATGAGCTCCCAGGGACTGGCGGCAGCCGCATCACTTGGAGCCGATGTCTCAAAAGCGATACCAACCACCGCGTTAAAAATGGCTACGGCATTTGTCGGCATACTTCCAATTTTGATCATTTATCCATTTTTCCAGAGATTTTTTGTTAAGGGAATCTCCATGGGTGCGGTTAAGGGATAACTGTGGCAAGAAGGATGAGATAGCTGTGTCGGGAAGAATGGGATAGCTGTAGCGGAAAAGATGGGATGACGGATCGTATCATCCTTGACACAGAGCTATATTTTAATAACCAATTTTTTAGGGAGGAACGGATAATGGAAAAACGCCCTAACATTATAATAATCAACCCGGATGAAATGCGGACCGACGCTATGGGGCATATGGGAAATCCGGCGGCGGTCACGCCCCATCTAGACAGGTTTGCCCGGACGGAAGCGGTTTCCTT
>JARKQP010000631.1 GCA_029974875.1 Mobilitalea sp. | reverse complement strand
CTGTCCCTGGCACATATAGATCATTTCCACATAATTATGCTTGTGCTTTGGAAAATAGGCGAAGCGGGTATGGGGGCGCACCTGAATAAGCTTTCCATGATCGAGAAGCTTTTTATTATCGATGATATTGGAGGAGGAATCCATATATATGGATTTATCGATCTGCTGCTTTCTTCCATCCAGGATATCCTGCTCCTCTTTTGTTATTACCTTCAGTTTTTTCAGTATTTCTGGATTCATTTTACGGCACCTTTGCAAAATATCGCAGTTACTTGTCTTTATTCCTCTGATAGCTCTGTAAAGTTAGAATATATCTTATTATATTGCGCTATCTATGCATCGTCAATATAACTCTTATTTTCTCTCCTCTGAAGGAGAAATTCCATGCACCTTTTTATAGGAATGGGAAAAATGTGAGAAATTATCGTAGCCCACCCTGGAGGCAACAAATTTAATGGGTAAGGCCGTTGTTTTAATCAGATTCCTTGCCACATTCATTTTTTCACATATAATATATTCTCCCAGGGTTACCCCCGTATCCCTTTTAAATATCCGTGTCAGGTAATCCGGATTCAAATGTACAGCCAAAGCAACATCCGTTCTTTTTAAATCCTTTCCGATATTATCATGGATATATTCCTTTACCCGGTCGGTTATGTTCAAGTCCTCTTCCTTATCAATGTTATCCATGAATAAATTCATAATTTCATTAACAAACCGAAGCATGCCCTTTAAAGAATGGACAGAGTCCTGATACACATTCAGGTTCATGATCTGCTTCATCACTTCATGGGGCTGTACCTTATATTCTTCCAGACTGTCACATACCATCCGGATCAAATCGATATGAAAATGATACAGGACATCCTGGCTTAACTGGCCATGCTTTGCCAGATTATTGAGATATTCCTTCATCTCCTCCCTCACTGTATCAACCAGATTGGACGATAAATACTGCTTCCACCTCTTTAGGGAGGTTAAATGGTATTCTTTTTTCCCTTCCCCAAACTCACTGTGCCCCTCTTGAAAAATCCCTTCCTTGGAAATCACGTTCTTCTCCTTCATGGCAATAAGGCTTTGATAGCTTTCCTTTATGCCGGAAGTACTAACGACCCTTGATGCATAGTACGTCGTATGCAAATCATAGAAGGCAGAAAGATTCTTATCAATCAGGGTTAGCTGCCGGATAAAGCCCTCATAATCCATGCAATAGCCCTTGACCCCGTAGACCAGTATAAAATAAGACGCTTCCGATGCCGGGTACAATATGACATCCTGCTCATAGGATGCAAATAATTCCCTGCTGATATTGGTTATAATAAATTGCAGCAATTCATCCCCAAGCTGCTGCAGCTTATCCTCTGCATTAAACTGGACCAGAAAGGAATAACAGCTTTGTGACCACTTGGGCAGCGTAACAATGTCACCGTATTTTTCATAAAGCTTCTGGGTAATGCCGCCATTTATAAGATCCCTCAGGATTGTCCCCTTCAGGGCGTCTTTGCGCTCCAGCATAGCCTTATATAGGGAATACGCCTTATTATGGCTGTTCTTCTCCAACAC
>JARKQP010000630.1 GCA_029974875.1 Mobilitalea sp. | reverse complement strand
TTAATGATTATGGCCTTAGGTTTAGTTGCCTTTGTAATGGACTCCATCGGCGGCGTATTGTTTGCCAAGCTTTTGAACCTCTTCTTAAAGAAGAAGATTAATCCCATGGTTGGTGCAGCAGGTATCTCCGCCTTCCCTATGTCCTCACGGGTTGTCCAGAAAATGGGCTTAAAGGAAGATCCTTCCAACCACCTTCTGATGCATGCAATCAGTGCTAACGTAGCAGGACAGATTGGTTCCGTTGTAGCCGGCGGTGTAGTTATCAATATCGTCAGCCAATTACTCAAATAAATATCACAAGCAAACTAACCAATTAATTAACCCGTTAGTTACCAATTATCTGGCCGGTTAAATGCCAATGCTTTAACCGATTCAAGGCCAATAATTTAACTGGTTGAATACTAACAATCTAGCTGGTTAAGTAATTAGGCACAATAAACATGTGCAGGATTGGAGGTAAATATGAATACACAGGTCGTAATTCAGGCATTTGAAATTATGGGAAAAGGTATGTTATCCATTTTCACTGTCATCATTATCTTAACCCTTATTGTCGTACTGCTTTCTAAAATCACAAATAGCAAGTCCTTCAAGAAGTTTATGAAGATTACGGAAGAATGATTTTCCAAAAAGAGTGCTGCCGTTTTAACTGGTTTCGTTTAACGGCAGCACTCCTTTTTATATTCCTGTTTTCCCTTTTTCACATTTTCCATATCCTACTTTATATCTTCTTAATAAGCTTTACCCATAAAACATTCCTCTCCATCAACCCAGGGCTACGTCCAGCAGCATCATAACTGCAAAGCCCAGCATAGCCCCAACGGTTCCTACGTTGGAATGCTCCTTCTCCTGCTGTGCTTCCGGTATCAGCTCCTCCACCACCACATAGATCATGGCCCCTGCGGCAAAGGATAGGGCATAGGGCAATATGGGCTTCATAACGATGACTGCCAGGGCACCGATCACTGCCGCTATTGGTTCAACGATACCGGATGCCTGTCCATAAACAAAGCTTTTCAATCTGGATAAGCCCTCCCTCCTAAGGGGTATGGACACCGCCGCCCCCTCTGGAAAGTTCTGCAGCCCAATACCTAAGGCAAGGGCTACGGCTCCTGATAAGGTTGCCAGATTACTGTTGGAAACCACCGCCCCAAATGCAACACCGACCGCCAGCCCCTCCGGTATGTTATGCAATGTAATTGCTAATACCAGGAGTATGCTGCGCTTCCATTGCGTTTTGATACCCTCCGGCTTCTGGTCTTCCCCGATATGAAGATGGGGCAACAGCATATCCACCAGCCAAAGGAAGGCTCCGCCTCCTAAAAATCCTATAACAGCCGGTACCCATGCAATCATTCCCGCCTCTTCGGCCATAGATATTGCCGGAGACAATAAGGACCAAAAGCTTGCTGCAATCATGACGCCTGCCGCAAAGCCCAGCATCCCGTTTAATACCTTCTTATTAATTGTCTTGAAGAAGAAAACCATCGCCGCACCCAGTGCGGTCACAAACCAGGTAAACAAGGTTGCCAATAGTGCCTGTATTACCGGATTCAACTCTGAAAACCAACTCATAAAAGTCCCTCCTGTCTTAGCTTCATTATGTCTCTTATTTACGCAGCTTTCTGCGTCTTGTCAGCTTTCCGGCTACCTCCTCTTTTCTTGCTTCAATCCTATTCTCTGCAATTTTAAACTTATCTACCATGTCTTTTAATTCCAGGACTAAATTATCCACTTCCACACAGACCTGGTTAATGCTTGTCATGGCGGCAAGCACTTCCTCTGTCGTTGCTGAGGTTTCCTCCGTGCTGGCAGCATATTCCTCGGAAATTGAGGATACGTTGGAGCCGAAATCAGCTACAACGGCACGGCTCTGTTCCATATTGTGGGAGACCACACCAAGCTCGCCTATTTCCCGGTTAATGTTTTCTAAGGCCTTCACAATAGCCATGTATTTATCCTTTGTATCATTTACGCTGTTGGTCTGGAGCTCAACAGCATCCTTTACGTTCTTGCTTTCACTGCTGGCCGTATTGATGTTAACGGTCAGCTCATTCAGCATTTCATCAATCTCCATGGTAGATTTTTTCGACTGCTCGGACAGCTTGCTGATCTCCTCCGCTACCACGGCAAAGCCTTTACCCGCTTCCCCGGCGCTGGCCGCCTCGATGGATGCATTAAGCGCTAATAGCTTCGTTTTCTTGGAGATATCTGAAATCATCGCACTTGCTTCCCCAATCCTTCCTGCCTTTATACTGGTAGCATCGATAATGTCAAAAATAGATTGGAAGGCCGCCTGATTCTTTATTGTAATTTCCTCCAGCTGATTCACTGCTTCCAGGCCTGAGTTGCTGGCAACCATAATCTTCCGGCTGGCTCCTGACAGCTCGTTGGCACTGTCCGTGCTGCGCTGGATAGCGTCCCCAAGGCTAGAAATCTCCTCCACCAGCTGCTGGGCATCCTCTGCCTGGTTGGAAGCCCCCTCCGCTATTTCACTGACGGTCTTCGC
>JARKQP010000594.1 GCA_029974875.1 Mobilitalea sp. | reverse complement strand
TCTCTCTTCAGATTATGTTTTCCCAGCTCTGTTTCCTGGTTGTCCCAAAGTACCACCCCAGATTTTTGTCCTTCCACTCCTCCTGCCCCATTATTTCTATGCAGGTCCTGGTAAATGATCCTTGCCTGGGCATCACTGACTCCTTCAAAAACCCTGGAGGTGATTGTCTCCAGCCCCAGCTCCTTTATTGCCTGAAATCTGCCGTTGCCTGATAACAGTTGGAACTGGTCGTCGCCCAGCCTTCTTACTATGACCGGTTCCAGCATGCCAAATTTCCGGATGGATTTTACCAGCTCAGGAACAGTCAGCATAGTTATGTCCAGCTTCCTCCAGGAAGCCGGAACCTCTATAATCTGTGCTACCGGGATATCGGTTAATATCTTTGTCAGTTCCTTATCCTGTCTTTCTTTTTCGTTTCTTCCTGCAGCGGCCGCACTTTGGTTGCTCGCATTCGTTGCTCTTACAATACTTCCTTTACCTACTGGCAATGTGGTCTACCTCCTCTGCAAGATTCATATATTCCTTTGCGCTTCTGCTGCTCCTTTTATAAGCGATCACCGGCTTGCTGTTATCCTGTGCCCACTCGACAGAGCTGTCAATCCGTATATAGGAATCAAAGATATGTACATTGTCAATTGCTTTTAAGGTGTCAATCGTCTGCTTAAAATAATTCTTTCTCTCATCCACCTTAGTCACTGCAACCCCCAGCAAGGACAGTCCCGGGGCAATCTGCTTCACATCATTTAAAAACTCCAGCATATTGGCAAGTCCAAACAGTCCCCAGGGGCTTGCCTCCACCGGTATAATTAAATGATCGGAGGCGCTTAGTATATTCATCACCCAACCGCCCAGGGTAGGCGGCGAATCAATGAGTATGTAATCATAACCGCCCTCTGCCCTAACCCTTTCCAGGCATTTCTTTAAAATATATTCCCTTTGCCATTTCGTAAATAGCTCGTATTCAATGGAGCTCATTAAGGTTGTGGACGGAATCAGATCCAGGTCCGGATACTGGGTGGGAAGGATATAGTCCGTCAGATCCTTCTGCTGCTTAATGGCGTGATAGAGATTCTCCTCTCCCCTCGCATATTCCAAGACCTTCTCTTCCGGGAAAAATGACAGCGATAGGTTCAGCTGCATGTCCCCATCAATTAACAGAACCTTTTTATCCAACAGGGATAAACCATAGCCAACATTGGAACAGGTTGTTGATTTTCCACTACCGCCTTTGTTATTGGCAAAGCAAATTACTTTTGTCTCCTTCATATTAATACCCGTGCCTTTCCTTTTAAGCCTTATCATTGCTAATTATATCCTATTTTCCTTGATAAATAAAGATTTACCTTTCCTACCAGGCAACTTAAGGCTAAATTTTGCAGCTTAGTGTGAACTGCAGGGCATTTTACATCCGGCACCCCATGGCCTGACGGCCAAATGTCCGTTACTATGAAAAAGGCTGTTTCAGGTTTTTTTGAAACAGCCTTTTTCATAAATTATAGATGATAACATCAGAATGAATATCAACTGGGGGGAAGAAGGTTCATCCTAATATTTCACTGGCATTAATGATGATAAGATCAATAAGCGATAGAATTCCAACGAAGCTCATTTTTCAGGTTCCTGATGGTAGTATCCTTATCAATGAATACTGCTTCGATTCCCATTGCAGCAGCCCAGTCACCGATCTGCTCAGAAGTCAAGTCATAGGAGAAGGCTGTATGATGTGCGCCGCCTGCTAAGATCCACGCCTCTGCACCGGTAGCCAGATTCGGTTCCGGACGCCAGAAGGCGGTTGCTACAGGAAGCTTTGGCATCGGGATATCCTGTGGTAAGCATTCCACGTCATTGATTAATAAGCGGAAACGGTTACCAAGGTCAATCAGGGAAGCTGCAACACCCTTACCCGGCTTTGCGGTAAATACAAGACGTGCCGGATCCTCCCTCTGACCCATGGACAGCGGATTAACCTTAATTCCAACAGAACCCTGGGCAATGGTAGGGCAAACCTCCAGCATGTGGGCTTGGAGAATGCCTTCCTTTCCCTTCACAAGGTTGTAGGTATAATCCTCCATGAAGGAGGTACCCTTTGCATCCTTGATGCCCTGAGCCATGATCTTCATAAGGCGGACCATGGCTGCTGTCTTCCAGTCGCCTTCTCCGCCAAAGCCATAGCCCTTTTCCATCAGCCTCTGGATTGCAAGGCCTGGAAGCTGCTGTAGACCGGCAAGCACTTCAAAGTTTGTTACAATTGCATGGTAATTCTTTTCCTCCAGGAATCTCTCAAAGCCGATTTCAATCCCTGCCTGTACTGCTACATGCCGTTTGAATTCAGCCGCATCCCGGCCTTCCAGTAAAATATCATATTTACTGTAGTATTCATCAACCAGATGATCAATGTCACTCTTTGATACTGCCTGTACATATTCTGCAATATCCGTGATATTATATGCGTCAATTTCCCATCCGAATTTAATCTGGGCCTCTACCTTATCACCCTCGGTTACGGCAACATTTCTCATATTGTCACCGACACGCAGGATCCTGATATGGCTGCTTTCAATCACACCGATTGCGGTCCTCATCCAGTCTGCAATCCGTTTCTGGACCTCCGCGTCATTCCAGTAGCCTACAATCACCTTACGTTCAATGCCCATGCGGCTAACCATGTGTCCAAACTCACGGTCACCGTGTGCGGACTGGTTTGTATTCATGAAATCCATATCGATGCTGTCATAGGGAATCTCTTCGTTAAATTGTGTATGCAGATG
>JARKQP010000566.1 GCA_029974875.1 Mobilitalea sp. | reverse complement strand
GGTATGTGCCTATCAATTATTCCGGATCAGGGATGTCTATAAGCTCCGGCAGCTGTTCCAGGCACTGCTGCCCTTCGTAGTCTGTGGTGCCATAGAATTTGGTGTGGTGTATTTTCTCTGCCGCCTGCCATGGAAGCCATTCCCCCTGCTGCTTTTGCAGGTCTTTGTGGGAGGAGCCGTATACCTGGCGGGCTGTGGCATTTACGTACTATTCATCAGCAGGGAATACCGCAGTATTGGAGAGATCCTTCAGAGACTAAGGCTTTAATAAACACTCTGACAGACAATTGCAAAACTCAAAAGCTAACGTAATTTTTCATAAGATTGATACAGGTTCCTGATCGCAATTAGCGCTTATACAGCATAGAGCCAAAATGGCACCCCAATATGGAAAGGAGGTGACGGTAGAAAGGTGATGATAGTTGATACAAATGCATATGTACTGTCCTTAGTAAAGGTATTGCTGTGCTGCCTGCTCCGGGATTTTGCGGTTCCGCTCCTGGTGTGGAGGAAGCATTTAAAAAAGAAAGGCTACGGTTACCGGTTCTGGTTTTGCGTGCTTACCCAGGCGGGTCTCCAGATTAATCTGGTACTGCTGCTGGGAGTTTTGGACATCTGCAACCGCTCTACGGTGCTTGGAAGCAATGTGGTAATCTATGGCCTGATTGTCTGGAATTAGTCCGATAAGAAGTTTTTCCGCCGCTGTAGCCAGTTTTTCCGCAGCCTGTGGGATGCCTATAAGGAAGATAGGCTTTCAAGGTATGTGCTCCAGGGGATGAAGGAAGAGCAAAAAAACGGCTGGAAAATGTTTCGCCGGCTGCCTCTTTGGGGATACCTGAAAAGAAATTGGGTGGAAGCCTCCCTCCTTGCGGTTCTTGTGGTTTATAATATCTGGTTTCTGACACGCAATGTCCTGCTGTACCATTGCTATCAGTTTTCTGATATTCCGGTGCATCAGTCCTGGATTTATGATCTGGAACATGGTACCCTGTTCTCTGATGGGATTTATCCCT
>JARKQP010000561.1 GCA_029974875.1 Mobilitalea sp. | reverse complement strand
GAAGAAGGATGCACCTATGTCATAGATAAGGTAGAAAAACAATACCCAGATGAACAGCATCACGACACTGGTTTTAATGGCATTTGGAATGCTGTATAGCAGACAGATACCGACAGTCGTTAATATTAAGCTGATCAGCGTGAAGAACCTATATTTACCAAATCTTCTTGGCTTTGCGCTATCCATAATCCAGCCCTGCAACGGGTCGTTGACAGCATCCACGATACGGCCAACCAGCAAAATAATGGGGGCTATGGTTGCGCCAAGGATACCAAGATCTGCATAGTCTGTTAAATACAATAAAAAGTAATTGGACATAAAGGCTGATGCAATAATGCTGATGACTGTTACTCCTGTAACGCCAACGGTTGTCTTGGCATTATAGGGAAATTGCTTTTTTTCTTTGCTCATGAAAACCCTCCTACTATTTGAGCTTCTGCCCAAGGTATTTAATTTGTCTATGAATCCATTGTATTAAGAAACCCCGGACTTGTATTTCAGTTTTCAAAGTGTTATTATGATATTCAAATATATATTTATTTTTGTTGGATAAGCTGATTTTTTATATATTTTCTTGTACAAAATTAACAATGCCCTGACTAATGGAGGATTATCAATGGAACAAGCCCTACTCACCCAGCTTTTAGCCATGCAGTGCAACATATTCCATACCCCGTTTTATCTCTATGACAAAGAGACACGGCTGGAGGCCTTCGAGCCCTACCCCAGCCCCTGCGATCTGGTGCTTCCGTGGCTGCCTACCCTGCAGCAGACGGAGGATTCCTTGAATTACCTTCTTACCAAGGACTTCCTGCTCTTTGGAAGGATACTGGATCTCTCCTCAGGATTACAGGTCATCGTTGGCCCCGTGCGGATAGGCTCCATTACGGAAATCACGCTGCACAACGTCATGCTTGCCGCAAGACCCGCCATCGGCGCGGAGCACATCCAGGAAATCGGCCAGTTCTTAAATTCCTGTGCCTCCTTTCCCCCGGAGCAGTTCCTGCCCATCCTCTGCCTGATCCATGGATACCTGAACCATAAAATCATCACCTACAAGGAGCTGATGAAGAAGGACGCAGGCAACAGCATCCTATATGATACAAACCTGCGCATGATATCCGCCGTAAAGGAGCATACCTACGGAGAAACCGTAAGACGGAATAATTTTAACCTGGAATCTGAGATTATGTTTTACATCAGCCATGGGATGACTGAGAAGCTAAAGAACATGAAGTTTGTCCGCTATGATATAGGCAGCCTGGCCTTCGATTCCCTGCGCCACTATAAAAATGCCATCATTATCCTGAATACCCTCTCCCAGAGGGCTGCCATCATCGGCGGCCTTGATCCTGAGACCAGCTATCAGCTGGGAGAAATATATATCCAGAAAATTGAAGCCTGCCGGGATATCGATTCCCTTTTCTCCTTCAGCGAGAACATTGCGCTTGATTACTGTGAACGGGTGGAGCGCCTGCTGCATCCCCAGACGAAGCATTCCAAGATCAACGAAGCCATGCACTTTATCAGGGAAAATTACCAGAAAAGGCTGACAGTAGATGAAATTGCCCGGGAAGTGGATCTGTCCAGCGAATATTTATCCAGTAAATTCCGCCAGGTTACGGGGATTTCCCTGCCCACCTATATTAACCAGCAAAAGATCGGGGAAGCTAAGCAGCTCCTGCATTTTACCGATATGTCCCTGTCAGAGATATCCGTATACCTGTCCTTCTCCTCCCAGAGCTATTTCCAGACAGTATTTAAAAATATGACAGGCGATACCCCGATGGAATACCGCCTGAAGAATAAATTATTTACTTAGGTGAAGGATTATCATATGCCCCAAACAGCATTCTTGTACTTTTTGGATCATCACCGTCCTAAACTGGCTTTTTCATCTCCTTACCGTTCTTCACATAAACAAACCAATAAACCGATGCGACCAGCATACCGCCAAGAATATTACCCAGGGTCACTGGAACCAGGTTATTGATAAAAAAGGGCTTCCAGTTAAGACGATCCAAGTCCGCCATTGCCATACCATGCTCTAACGCCACTTTTACGTACTGGGGATTGCTTTTGGCAAAAATACCGGCCGGTATGTAATACATATTCGCAATGCAATGCTCAAAGCCGGAGGTTATAAAAAGCCAGATAGGGAAGAATATTGCTAATATTTTTCCTGTCATATCCTTGGCACCGTACGCCATCCATACAGCAAGGCAGACCAGCATATTACACATGATACCCAGGAAAAATGCCTGTGAAAAGGATAGCCCGACCTTATATACGGCTATTTTAACAGTGACGACTCCTAAAAGATGGCCGCCGCTGCCAAAAAGCCCGGACTGGTCCATTAAATATGCGATGGCTACAGAACCTGCCAGATTTCCCAGATATACAAAAAGCCAGTTTTTTAGCATCCCCTCCAGCTTTATCTTCTTATCCAGAACTGCTGCCACCATCATGGTATTGCCGGTAAAAAGCTCTCCGCCTGCAATTACTACCAGCATGAGCCCCGTGCCAAAAATAGCACCTGCCAACGCCTTTCCAAGCCCATATGTCTCCGGCTCCGCAAGAAGGTTAAACGCCGCCATGTTGGACCCTTCTGACGCAAAGGCAATAAAGCTACCGCCCAAAATCCCAAGCAGGATCATATTAATAACCGGCAGCTTTGCTTTCTTTTCCGCCTTATGTATTGTAATCCCGGTAATTTCCGGAGGCGTATAGCAATGCCCTATTTTCATTACTCCCACTCCTTCTAACAGCTGCCGTCTGAATTCCCAAGATTTATGTACGGAATTTGGAAGCCGCATTTACTAATTGGTCTGAATTATTATTTAAATTCTCGGCGGAATCATTTAACACTTCAACAGACTTCAGCTGATCCTGGGAAATCTGGTTGATGTTATTGGTGGAAGCCGCGATTTCTTCAAGCACCGCTGAAATATTTTCAATCGCACCTAAGGTGCTGGATCTGGCGCCTTCAATCTCCTCTACATTCTGGGTGATCTGTTCCAGGTTCATCACCAGCTTATCAACACTCACATTAATGCTATGATAGGAATCCGCCGTATTTTTAACCGCCAGTTCCTGTAATACCATGACATTCTCCGCCTTCTTGGCTCTTTCCACTACATTTTTTGTATTAACCTGTATGTCTTCAATAATATTTTTAATGTCATCGACAGACCTCTTTGTCTGCTCCGACAGGATTCTGATTTCACTGGCAACAACGGCAAAGCCCTTTCCTACCTCCCCTGCCCTGGCTGCTTCAATGGTTGCATTTAAGGAAAGAAGATTTGTCTGCCTGGAGATTTCATTAATAACATTAACGACGGAGTCAATTGACATTGATTTTTCAGACAGCTCCTGGATTCCCTGTACGATATCGGTGGTTATTTCAATTGTCTGGCTTGTCTGGCCCGTAAGCTCATTCGTTACAACTGTTCCCTCCTGGATCTTCTGTTTTGTATGCTCTGCAATTTCGCTTATTTCATTTGTATTTTTACCCATCATTTCTATTTTTGAAGATAGGTTGTCCATCTGCACCAGACACACCTCAGCGTCATTGGCCTGCTGTGAAATCCCCTGCTCAATCTCATTCATGGCATAGGAAATATCCTCCGTGGACTTCAAGAAGCTTTTTGATTCTTTGGCCACATATCCTGATGAATCAGATACTTCCTTGCTTAACAGGATAACCTTCCCTATCAGTTCCTTCATATTAGAGAACATGTTATTAATCTCATTGATCAATATCCCAAACTCGTCCCTGCGCACGGTGCTAAACTCAACCGTCAGGTCCCCCTGGGCTGCCTTCTTTAATTTAACTATGATCTCCCGTATTATCCTGTCTATTCCTATTGAAATGGAAGACCCAACAAATATTGCAATAATACAGGCCAAGGATACAATAACCAGCGTCGTATTTTTTATACCGTCGGCCTGGCTTAAAATGGTACTTTTTGGTACGATTGCACATATCATTGCACCTGTATCACCTATTTTCGAATACATAAACAGGCTGTCTGCTCCCTGGTAGCTGACATAATAGGAGTCGCCTTTTTTATCGGCCGCCACTGCCCTTTTATAAAAATCCTGATCCTTAAAGGATGCCTCCTTTTCAGAGCCGTCTCCCACAATTTCCTTTCCGTCAGGCGTGACAATGGCAAGGATCCCTGTTTTATCAAAATCCATACCGTTAAGGATTTCCTTGACAGCCTGCATATCCATATCGATTATAACTAAGGCGTTCTGTCCGTTAAAACGCTCTACAAGCCTCATCGCATACTGGTCATTACTGACATTCATGCTCTGATCCAGATATTCATTGCTGCCAAGCCATAATAACTTTGCAGAACTATTCATAGCTTTACCTTCATCTGTCTCAAGGAATCCTGAACAAAAGTCCTTACTTGGAAAATCCAGTGTAGTAATCGGTTCTTCATTATCAGATACAATCGTAATTTGGGATATAAAATTATCCAGTTTTTGTTTTGTAAAAATATCACTTATCATCGTATTAAAATTTTTATTTCTAATCTGTGTATCGTAATCATATATCCCTGCGAGATAGCTCATTTTTATACCATCATTCATATACTGCTTGGAGAGCCCTTCGATTGTGTCAACCCCCAGCTTTACATACTGGCCAGCCATAGTGATGGTCTGCTGTGTGGATTTTTCATAGCTGGCCTGCAGCCCCTTTGAAGCTTTATTAAATGATATCACGCCAAGTATAATGATAAATACTATCGGGAGCAGGAAGGCAAAAATCAGTTTCATACGGATTGTAGCCGTACTGCGAAGTACGGGCTTAATTTTCTTAATCAAAGCTGGGCTTTCTCCCATAGCAGCCTTCCTTTTCCCTCTTCCCCCATTTTTATCCTTTGTTCTATTCTTCATACCAACCTCCTACATGCTATTCCCGTCCTGTGGTTATTGTCTTATGAATACTAATCTCCCATAAACATCCTTGCCTTTAATATTCTGTTTTTAACACCTCAAAATAATTAGTCTTTTCGCTCTCTGAAATTTCCCTGATTATCCTGCAGGGAGCCCCGGCCGCAACAACATTCGGAGGAATATCCCTGGTTATTACACTGCCTGCCCCGATTATAGAATTGTTACCGATCTTAATTCCGTGGTCCATATGGACCCCTGCCCCAACCCAGACATTATCACCTATGATAACCGGCTTGGTAAAGCAAGCCCCGGCTGCCCTTTCTGTGGCATCAAAAGCGTGCCTGGTCGTATATATGCCTACCCTTGGCCCAAATAATACATTATTACCGATTTCTATTCCTCCGGCATCCAGTAAAACACAGTCAAAGTTTGCATAAAAGTTATCCCCCACCGTAATATTAAACCCGAACTCACATCGGAATCCCGGCTCTAAAAACGGATTTTTCCCCATACTTTTAAACAGCTTTTTCAGGATCATTTCCCTTTCCTGACCGGATTTCCCATAGCTTTCCTCATACTCCTTGGTGAGGAAATATGCCTTTTCACGAAGCTTTACAAACTCCGGCGTAACATCATTATAGATTGCTCCTGACAAAGCTTTTTTAATCTGCTCTTCACATGTCATAGATATCCCTCCAATTCGCAACCGTCCATTTTAATTGCCGGGTATCCCCGAATAAATGGCACAAATTGCTGCTATCAATCAAAATATAGCAGCAATTTCTGTCATTTTATAAATGCTTTACCCTAATCAATTTTTGGTGCACAGGACCAGGAAATAACAGCAACCTCTGTTCCGATATTGGTCATTTCATGGGGTTCCCCTTCGTATACCAAAATTGTATCCTGCTCATGCAGCTCATAATATTCATCCGTAGCAGTATTATGCATCAGCACTACGCCGCGGCTGACAAAGAAAATCTCATGGCCCTCGGGATGACCCGGGTCAATACCGCCTGTCTGTCCAGGCTGCAGGGTGGAGGTGCCAAAAACGATCTTAGGAGTGATCACGTATTCCCTGCATACCTCAGGTCCGTCCAGGTAAACACGGCTGTCCAGCTTTCTAATTACTTTCATAGTTTCTCCTTTCTAATGTCCACTAAATTTCTTTCCCATGCCCAAGCATTTTGGTTGAACTTTATTCAACCGCAAGTCTGACTTTATCCGTCCGGATGGGAAGGCTTCGTCCAGCTCCCGGCCTGAAAGATATTTTCCAGGCCGGCTCCGGATCGGGTGCACCAGGGGTTGGCACACCAGGAAGGTATTATGTCAAATTATTTGAGAAAGACTTTTTCAAATCCCATGAAGTCGCAGAAAGAACTGAGTTCCTTCGTATAGTCGCCTTCTTTGATAATGAAGTGGTGATCCATTCCAGCAGCCATCAGCTGGTCAACGACATCCTGTGCAGGGATATCAAACTGAAGATTAGCCAAAAGCTTTGATCCGCCTTCTACCCATTCCTCATGGGTTACCGGTAAGGTTCTGCCCTTAGCAACCAATACCTTATAGCTGCCGCCGTTACCGACCATGGTAGTAACAGTTACCGTATCCATAGCCTTGTGGGGAACACCAACGAAGGTGCCCTGCTCACCGCTTGGATTAATCTGTGCATTATCAAGACTATCCGCAAGGGACATAGCCGTGCTTCCTTCATGTGCAATCGGAAGGATATTCCTTACCTTATCTATGCTTCCAGCTTCGCCTAAGGCAACAGCACCGCCCTGGGCCAGCTGGTTTAAGGTGTTAATGATAAATGTATGGGACAAATCACCCTCTGTATCAATTACGATTCCCTCATCAGCCATCCAGGAGGAAACAAGGTTCATAAGTCCGCCGTAATTCGGGTAGCATTCAGCTGCCACAGAGGTCAGGTTATATCTGGCCATTACTTCCTTCAAGGCTATATATACCTTCGCCATGTAAACCAGCGCCTTTTCATCAGCAACTGATTTTCCGCTGCGCGCCTTTAAGGCAGCAAGCACTTCCTTTGCAGTCTCATCAGAAATTTCAGCAGCCCGGTTTGTTACCTCTTCCATTTCAATATGGATAAAGGTTACGCCTGTTTTCAACGTGAAATCCCATTCTTCCTTGCTCATGTCCTGGGGGCCTGCTACCCTCCAGGTCTGGCGGGGTCCCATAAGAGCTATTTTCATTTCCTTTGCTGCTGCAACTGCTGCACCTACTAATGCATTCTTCTTGATTCCGTCAATAACCTCGATGTCCTCCGGAAGACCGTAAACATACTCATAGGTGAATCCCATCGCCTTTAATATGGAGCCATAGTGCTGGATACAGCCGATGGAAAAGGTTTCTGTATACGGAACTGCCCAATATACAGTGGGTACCGGGAGCTGGGTTGTGAAAATATATTTCATGGAATCAATAACCCAGGTAACATCAATGATTACCAGTGAATTAATACCTGCTTTTTTTAATTTATCACATGCATCCAATGCTGCGGCCGCATCCCAGATCAGCTCCGGGTAGGTTACAACGGTTAAGCCCGTCTTTTGGATCGCTTTTTCGGCGCCGAGAAGGAGACTTTCCCCTCTTTGTCCGCCTGATTCCACAGGGCTGGCTACAGCCACAAGACCAACGATTTCTTTTTTCATGCCAATTGTCCTTTCCTTTCATAAATATACGTGTGAAGGTTGCTTTTTAATTTCCCGGGGATTAGCCAAAATATTTTTCGGAATCATATACCAAGGGCTTCTGCTCCGTTAAGGTGCCGTCGGTTACTTCACAAACAAATAATTGGTGATCCTTATTGTCAATTACCTGCACAACATTGCAGAGGAGGTGGGCAGCCGCATCTTTAACAGCCGGCAGCTGCCCGTATTCCATATAATAGTCGCAATCCGTTTTATTTTTTCTCCGTCCCGAAACAAATCCGCAGTCCTTCGCAATGTCCTCCTGACCTTCAGCCAGAATGCTGATTACACAGGCTTTGGAATTTTTCATTAATTCTGTCGTGTAATGAAAGCTTGCAACCGCCACCAGAATTGTATTTGGCAGGGAAGATATCTGCGTTAACCAGGCAGCGGTCATAAAATTCTTGACCTCCTTGGTTTTCACGCCTATCACATATACCCCTTGGGTAATAGCCTTCATATATTCTGCTTTAGCCATAAGCTCCTCCATTCTTTTAAAAAGCCCCGCCTATTATTTTACTCCTGCCATCTTAAGCGCTTCTTCCAGAGCCGGTACATCTTCCTCTGCATATGGAAGAATCGGAAGTCTGGGATCTGAGCTTGGATGTCCCAGCAGCTCCATAGCCTTCTTAATTGCTGCAGGGAAGTTTGTCTCATTACCAAGAATCTCAGTAAGTGGAGCCATATTCCAATAGAGTCTCTGAGCCTCAGCCATCTTTCCTGCCTGGACCAGATTCATAATCTCAATTGTCTGCTTTGGAGCAATATTAGCAGTAGCAAGAATAACTGATTTTAAACCTACAGCAAAGGAAGGAAGGATCAAATCGTCGCAGCCACAGAATATTGAAACATTGGTGTCAGCGTATTTTCTTAAAATACCTGCTAAGAACGGAAGGCTTCCGCTGGTCTCTTTCATTCCGACTATATTAGGAATCTGGATTAAACGGTCGAATAACTCAAGGGTGATATTGATACCTGTTGCAGCAGGATGATTGTAAAGGATAATAGGAAGCCCAACGCCTGCGGCAATTTCATAATGCTTTACGATACCTTCATCTGTTGTATTGCCAATTGGTGAAAGAAGTAATGCAGCATCAGCACCGGCAGCTTTTGCATCCTTGACCAATTCCACTGTAGCATCTGTCATAGGTGCACCTGCGCCTGAAATAATGATTCCGTCTGCGCCTAATGCTTCTCTCGTAGCCTTAATAACCTGAACTCTTTCTTCCCTTGTAAGAGCGGCAGCTTCACCTGTAGAACCGTTTACAACCATACCTGCACAGCCCTGGCCCATTAAATATTTTACGTTTGATTTGATTCCTTCCAGATCTAAAGTTCCGTCCTTTTTAAAACCTACCATTAATGCGGGATATACGCCTGTAAATTCAATTGATTTCTTTAACATTTCATTACCTCCATTTAATTTTTTATCTATGAGCCCCATGGCACATATTCATTACTTCAAAAGACCTATTACATATTCAAGATTCTCACGGAAGGTACCGTCCTTCACAAACTTCTTCTCAAATAATGCACTTCCCATAGTAAAGGTCCAGGGATTCATCTCCAGCACCACCTTAACCCGCTCGTCACTTGCAATGCTGCCTGCAAGGATTACCGGCTTAACCGTTTTAGCGATATATTCTGCAGATAATTTAGTCGGATCCCCATCCACATAACGGTATCCAAGAAGGTCTGTACCATAAACGCCCTTGCTTGCAAATTCTGCTTCCTGGGCTAACATCTCTTCTACGGTACCCTGCAAAATGCTGGGGCTCTTTGATACCTTGCCTGCAAAAGGACAATATTTCATGCTTGTAGTCTTTATGTACTCGTAAACATTGTCATAGAAGATAGATCCAATCAAGTAATCAAAGCCACATTCAACTGCAAGCTTCGCGCCACTCATGCATTCTTCTTCTGTATAGCTTACAATCTCAAGAAATGTGGTCTTTCCCTGAGACTTCATGTACTGGCACAGCTCCTTCATCTTAGCAGGCTCCAGACCATGGTCTTTAAAGCCCCAAAACTCCACCGGCAAATCTTCGCAGGATTTAAATACGTCCATTGCATCCTTTACCGTTACATCGTTGTTTGTTAACATTACAATTAATTCTGACATCTCTCTTCTCCTTTAATTTTATATTTATGGTTTTTACTTATAACACTCCTCGAAACAGCCGTTCACATCCTTAAACAGCTTGCAATATAGCTGGTATCCCCTGTCATAAACCTCTTTATCAGCAGGATTTGCATCAAAACGGTCTTTTTCCTGTATCATGGAGGACACCGCTTCTTCGATCCCTGAGAAAACGCCAGTTGCCGTACCGGCCAATATTGCCGCCCCAAGGCATGCCGCTTCCTTAGACTTTACCGTAACCAGGGTTACATCATTGATATCCGCCTTAATCTGGTTCCATACTTTACTCTTGGAGCCTCCGCCCAGGGAACGTACTTCTTTTACTTCCATCCCCATATCCCTCAGGGTTTCCAGGTTTCTTCTCAGGATATAACCCAGCGCTTCATAGATCGCCCTTGCAAAATGGGCTTTTTTGTGGTTCAAGGTAAATCCAAACCAAACGCCCTTTGCCTTTGCATTGATATCCGGCGCCAGGGAGCCGGACAAATGCGGCAGCATCACAAGTCCATCAGAGCCGGGAGGAACCTGGTCCACTTCCTTGCTGATGATGTCATAGGCATCTCCGCCACCCAGGCCTTCCACTGCCAGTTCATCCATACAGAATTTATCCCGGAACCACCTCAGCGTCATTCCTCCGGTAGTAAAGGTATGGATCATATAGGTATCCGGCAGGGCAAAATAGTGGAGGGGCATCCTGCGCTGGGGATCAAATACCGGCTTTGACACAGGAACACAAATGGCAAGTGCCGCCCCAATCGTTTCAGAAAACATTCCTTCCTTGATATTTCCCGCTCCGATTGCTCCCGCTGCCTGATCCAGTGCACCTGTACACACAGTAACCTCACAGGGAAAGCCAAGCTCTTTTGCTACGTTATCCTGCATAGCCCCTATAACTTCTGCCGATTCCCTTACTGCCGGCAGCCGGTCCTCATCCATTCCTATAAAATCCAGCATCTCTTTCCAATAGCATTTATTGATGATATCCCAGTACACTGTCGAGCAAAGCAGGGAGCCTTCCGCAACAAACTCTGTTGTCATACGGTAAATGAAGTAATCCTCAATTAACAGGAACTTATCCGTAGCAGCAAATATCTCCGGCTCATTATTCTTTATCCAAAGTATTTTAGGAGCCGGCCAGCAAGGTTCAAAGCTCACCTGGCCTGTAACCTTATAGCAGGTGTCATTGCCAAACCTCTCCTCCATAGCCTTTGCTTCATCTACCGCACGGTTATCCATCCAGACAATGGCTTTTCTCAGCACTTTTCCATATTGGTCAATACAGATCAGTGTTTCACCCTGGGCAGATATGGCAAGGGAGATCTTGTCTTCTTTTTTAACCTCATAGCTGGCAAGTAATTCCTTTACCCCGGCCTTAAAAGCTAACCAATAGGTTTCCACATCAACCTCCACAAAGTTTACCTTTGGAGTTAAAAGATTATATTCCTGTGTGGAAACAGTCAAAAGCTCGCCTTTTTGGTCAAACAATGCAACTTTTAGGGCCGTCGTACCCAGATCCAATCCCATTAACAACTGCATCCTTAATCCCTCCTTCATCATTACATTTTTTGTTCTTTTGTTTATGTCCCAAGTTTATTCAATAACAGGGGTTTTGTCGATTACAAATACAGTCATATACATTACATTTTCACTCATCCGCTTTTGTACTCCCTTATAATCCAGTGTTTCATTGCATTTATTGCTTTTTACATTGCTTATCTTGCTAAATACAGCCCCCTTCCTTAAAATCGGGAACTATGGCCTCCCAAATTGTCCAAAAGGCACCAAACGCATTACATATCTTGCTTTTTATATTGCATTACTTGCTTGATGCCTGTAATATTATTTCTTTCTTCTCTATAAAATGCTATAATGGATCTAACAATTATTAGCTGTGTCTTCTTATTTGATTCTTTAGGGCGCTCCCAGGTGCAAAGAAGCTTCTGGGAGCGCCCCATAAATCAAGGAGGTTTATTATGACTGATTTTAACCAGAAATATTTTACCGGTGATGCAAATGCACATTCCAGGTCTGTATATAAGGGATGTGGCCATGACCCCAAGGATCTGAACCGTCCCCACATCGGTATCGCCAATACCTTTAGTGAGTGTTCAGCAGGACATGCCCACCTCCGCCAGCTTGCAGAAGCCGTGAAAACCGGTATATGGCAGGCCGGAGGTATTCCCTTTGAATTCGGCGTGCCTTCTACCTGCGCTGAAGTAGCCATCGGAACAGAAACTATGAGCTATGATCTGGCAATGCGTGACATTGTAGCCAGCAGCATTGAGATCGTCAGCAGCATTCAGCATTTTGACGGCTTGGTTCTTCTTTCCAGCTGTGACAACATTGTTCCAGGCACTTTACTAGCTGCTGCCCGTCTGGATATTCCGGCCATATGCCTGACCGGAGGCCCGATGCTTGCCGGCAGGATGCACGGGAAGCCCTTCCTCCAATGTGATGTTACTGAATTTAGCTACGGTCAGATATCAAAAGGCTGCGCTTCTGCCGAGGAAATCTCCCTTGCAGAAACCTGCGCCTGCCCGTCCATGGGTTCCTGCTCCACAATGGGAACTGCTAATACAATGCAGATTCTCACCGAGGCCCTTGGTCTGACTCTCCCGTATTCATCAACCATCCCGGCCGTATATACGGACAAGATTATCGATTCTAAAAATACAGGAAAGCGTATTGT
>JARKQP010000553.1 GCA_029974875.1 Mobilitalea sp. | reverse complement strand
ATGGAATATTGAGGAGTATGCTGCCAACAACAGGACAGAGGTAGCAGACATCGCTTCCATCGATTGTCCCGATGACTATACTGTTACAATCACATTAACAAAATGGAATTCCTCCAAGCTTGAGGCCATTGGTTTCTTTGTGCTTTGCATGTCCCCTACGGCAATCAAGGATAATGGGAAAGAATGGGCTTATACAAATACCTGCGGTACCGGTGCCTTTGTATGTGAATCAGTCGTTGAAGGCTCCAATGTTTCCTATGCGGCTAACAAATCCTATTGGGAAGAGGGGAAACCGTACTTGGATAAGGTGGTGTTCAATATCTTTGCCGATACAAATACGGCAGATTATGCATTACAGAACAAAGAAATTGACGTATTTTTTGATGCACCCACAACGGTTGTGATGGAATTCAAGGATATGGCCGGCTATGTTGAATATAGCAATACAAATGGATATGGAAAAGAAACTCTGGGTCTTATTCCGAGCAGCGCAAATGAGAAAAATGCAGATGGAAGCATAAACCCCTGGTATTATCCCGAGGTAAGACAGGCATTATGCTACGCAATCGACGCAGATGCATTAAACCAGGTATTGTCCCAGGGAACGAAAAATTTAACGAATCAATGGGCAGCAGAGGGAACCTTTACTTACAGCCCGAATGTAAAAGGTTACGGGTATAACCCGGAGAAAGCAAAGGAGCTTTTAAAGGCTGCAGGCTTTGAGAATGGATTTACGACCCAGCTTCACGACGCAGGAACCTTTACAGATGCTTGCACCTTGATCCAGACCTATTTGGCCGCGGTGGGTATTACGGTTAATATTAATACCGTAGATGCTACTACCTTTATGGGATATATGTATAACGGCTGGGAAGGCTTGTACTGGCATTTTGCATCAATTTCACCGGATCTTGGACTTTACATGGGAAGACATTTGGATATCAAGGCTACCTTCTATGGAATGAGCTTACAGCACCCGGAGGATGCAATGAATTTATTGGAGCAGGTCCGTACTGCAACTACGGACGAGGAGAAACAGAAATATTCCTGGCAATTGCAGGAACTAATTTATGATAAATATGCACTGTTTGGCAGTGTACTTTATGTAAGTGCCCCGATTATTATAGGAGCTGATTATGTGAAGGACGGAGCCTGGGGAGTTTCCCATGCAAGCAGCTGGAGTGCAGCAAATTGTTGGTTGGATAAGTAGGCAATAAAGAGAATAAATGAGTTGGTTTGGAAAGTTTTTTAAAAAGATTTTAGGAAAATTTTTTGAAAAGCTTATGGAGAGGATACCGGGTGAAGGAGAAGAAATCCGACGCCCGTATTCCTCCAATGTATTTTAAGGAGGTAGCAAATGAGCAGATATATTCTCAAACGTATCGGCCAATCTATTATTGTTCTGCTTGCTGTAACAATCATCGTATTTTTAATCATTCAGGCACTGCCCGGTGATCCGATTAAGATTTTCCTCGGGGAATCCGCATCCCAGGAGCAGATTGATCATTATACGAAGCTGTTTGGTTTCGACCAGCCGGTGTATGTACAGTATTTTAAATGGGTGACGGGATTATTCCAAGGGGAGATGGGCTTGTCAGTAACCTACAGTAAGGATATATCTGAAATTCTTCCGGCACGTATCCTGGCAACGCTGTCATTATCCATACCGGCATTTATCCTATCGGTTTTTATCGGAGTTTTATTAGGCATCCTATCTGCCTACAGGCGAGGTAAATTTATTGATTCCCTCATATCGGCTGTATCCAATATTGGACTGGCAACGCCTCAGTTCTTCTTAGGTATTATTATCATTTTATTATTTGCATTGAAGTTAAAATGGATTCCGGTGCAGGGCTATACCTCCATCTTCGCCGATTTCGGCACCGCCGTAAAGCAGTTAACCGGGCCGGTCTTAGTATTGGCGATCGGTCAGTCTGCCAGCTTTGCGAGGCAAACCCGTTCCGCAATGTTAGAGGAAATGGGTCAGGATTATATGAGGACCGCAAGGTCAAAGGGCGTAAAAGAAAATGCGGTTATTATAAGACATGGACTTCGAAATGCGCTGATTCCGTTGGTAACAGTCATGGGTATGGCTTTTGGCCGTATTGTCGGAGGCGCAGTTATTATAGAAAATTTATTTTCCATACCGGGAATTGGACAGTTGCTGACAACCGCGATCAACAACAGTGATTACTTTGTTGTAGAGGATATTGTATTTTTGATCTCCCTGTTTGTTATCGCCTGCAACCTTATCGTTGACATTCTCTATGGCATACTTGATCCAAGAATCAGAGTAGAATAAGGAGGATGACATGGAAAATAACAGGAAAAACCAAAATAAAAATTACATAACAAAGAAAAGGCGCCGCCAGTTTTTGAAGACCTTCTTTGGGAAGAAAATTGTAATCGGTGCCTTTGTGCTGATCTGTATCATGTTCATCCTTGCAATCTTTGCGGATTTCATCGCACCCTATGGCAATAATGAGCAGGATCTGACCAATATGCTTTCTGCACCTTCCGCCCAGCATATTTTCGGAACGGACCAGCTGGGAAGGGATACCTTTTCCCGTATCATTTATGGTGCGAGGGTATCCATGATCGTATCCATCGTGTCGACGGCTATTGCCGGAGTGATTGGCATGGGGCTTGGACTGCTGTCGGGAATTGCGGGGAAATGGATTGACTCCGTTATCATGAGACTGATGGATGCAATGATGACGATACCGGTTATCATCCTTGCCATCTTTATGGGGGTTCTGTTTGGAAAAGGCCTGATGAATGTCTGTATCTGTATCGGTATTGCCATGGTTCCTACCTATGCGAGGTTAACGAGGGGGCTGGTGCTGCAGATTAAGCAGCTTGACTATGTGACAGCCAGTGTCATATCCGGCTCAAAGCCGGTAAAGGTTGCCTTAAAGCATATTCTTCCTAACTGCCTGCCGGCATTAATTGTACTTATGACCATGAATCTGGGAGCTGCCATCATGATTGAGGCCGGCCTTAGCTATCTCGGAATCGGTGTGGTTCCGCCGGATTCCTCCTGGGGATATCTGATCAATTACGGGCGTACCTGGCTGAATGCGAAGCCCTATATGTGTATTGCTCCCGGTATATTTATTATCTTAACGGCCTGGGCATTTAATATTTGCGGGGACGCACTGCGGGATGCCCTCGATCCTAAGCTGAGAGGCAGACTATAAAGGAGGAAACCAATGTCACATCTAATTGAAGTTAAAAATCTAAAAACAGAATTCAAGCATGAGGATGGAACCTTAAAGGCAGTGAATGATGTCTCCTATTATATCGACGAGGGCGAAATTGTCGCTTTTGTCGGTGAGAGCGGAAGCGGCAAGTCAGTGACCCAATATTCCGGCCTGCAGCTGATCCCCAACGCAATCATAGGTAAAAGTGAGATCCTGTTTGAAGGAAGGAATATTCTTGAATATAAAGCCAATGGACCCGAGATGCGCTCTGTCAGGGGAGGAAAGATAGGCCTGATCTTCCAGGAGCCAATGACTTCCTTAAATCCCGTAATACCCATCGGCAAGCAGCTGATGGAAGGGATTTTGATCCATACGGATATGAATAAGGCCCAGGCAAAAAAGCGGGCAATAGAGCTGATGAAGCAGGTAGCAATTCCTGAGCCGGAGACCAGGTTCGGACAATATCCACATGAGTTTTCCGGTGGTATGAGGCAAAGGATTGTTATCGCAATGGCGCTTGCCTGCAATCCCAAGCTGTTGATTGCGGACGAGGCAACCACTGCTTTGGATGTTACGACCCAGGCACAGATTCTGGAGCTTATGAAGGATATCGTGAAAAAGAATAGGATGTCACTGATTATTATTACCCATAATCTCAGTATCGTCGCCAGGTATGCGGAGCGGGCTTATGTCATGTATGCCGGTGAAATCGTTGAAACAGCCGGCATTAATGATCTGTTTTACCATCCCCGCCATCCCTACACCATCGGGCTATTGAATGCGGTGCCAAGGCTGAATGACCCAAAGGAGAGGAAGCTGGTTCCTATCGAGGGCACCGTGAAAAGCTTGGTCAACCGGAAGGACGAATGTGCATTTTATAACCGTTGCCCTTATGGGGAGGAATCCTGTATTAACCGTACACGTCCTATCTTAAGGGAAGTTGGACCAGGTGAAGGTAAGGAAGGGCATAAGATTGCCTGTTATAAAGAAATCAGCAAGGACACAAAAGCGATAAGGGCAATATCCCAGCAGACCCGCGCCTTGAAGGCGAAACGGGATTATCAAAAGGAGCAGCCGGTGCTGTCCATACAGGACTTAAAAGTATATTTTCCGGTATATAAAGGAATCACGCGAAAGAAAGTATGTGATGTGAAAGCGGTGGACGGGGTAAGCTTTGATATCTATAAGGGAGAAACCTTTGGCCTGGTTGGGGAATCCGGATGCGGAAAATCAACGATTGCACGGACCATAATGAAGCTGACCCGGGCAACCGGCGGCAGCATCCTGTTTCACGGTAAGGATATTGCGAAGCTGAACTCCCGCGAGATGTATCCGGTCCGCAGGGATATGTCCATGGTATTCCAGGATCCCTACGGCTCCCTTGATCCGAGGCAGAGGGCAGCGGACATCGTTATGGAGCCGTTGAAGAATTTTTATCCGGGAAAATCCAAGGCTGAATTGGAAAGCAGGGTGGAGGAGCTTTTTGACCTGGTTGGCCTTGACAGAGCTTATCAGGAGAGGGTACCTCATGAGTTTTCCGGGGGTCAGCGCCAAAGACTGGCAATTGCCCGTGCTATTTCAACCAATCCCCAGTTTATTGTCTGTGATGAGGCCATATCTGCACTGGATGTATCCATTCAGGCCCAGATTATCAATTTGCTGGAGGAGCTTCAGGATAAGCTGGGTATTACTTACCTGTTCATTGCCCATGACTTATCAGTGGTAAGACATATCAGTGACCGGGTGGCGGTGATGTATCTGGGACAATTGGTAGAAGTGGCAGACTGGGATAAATTATATGGCAATCCATTGCATCCTTATACCAAGGCACTGTTGGAAGCGGTTCCCGAATCCGACCCGCTTCTGGAGCAGACCATGCAAAGAAAGATTATAGCAGGTGAAATTCCCAGTCCGATGAACCGTCCCGTGGGCTGCGCATTTTCTACACGCTGCCCCTATGTTATGGAGGAATGCAGAAATAAGCTGCCCGATTTGGTTCAGAGAGAGGATGGGCATATGGTTGCCTGCTGGAAGGAAAGATAGGAGGCTCTGCCAAGTAGTTAGGAAAGAGGAGGCAATAGATTGAAGACAATACGAATTGGAAGCGGTGCCGGCTACGCAGGGGACAGAATAGAACCGGCGGTTGAATTGATGGAAAAAGGCAACCTGGACTATATCATTTTTGAATGTCTGGCGGAACGGACCATTGCACTGGGGCAAAAGGAAAAGCAAAGGGATAGCACAAAAGGCTATAACCCGCTGCTGGAATACCGGATGCAGCATATCCTTCCCTTAGTTAAGGAGAAAAGGATAAAAGTAGTTACCAATATGGGCGCGGCAAATGTAAAAGCTGCCGCTGATAAAACAATGGAGATTGCAAAAGACCTGGGCATCGAAGGCATTAAGATAGCTTATGTCACCGGAGATGATCTTGGGGGGAATCTGAAAGCCTTCTCAGGACACGATGTATTGGAAACCGGCTGTAAGCTGAAGGATATGGGGGTTAACATCATATCGGCAAATGCCTATATGGGAGCGGAAGGTATTATGGAGGCCTTAAGAAATCATGCGGATGTGATTATAACAGGACGGGTATCGGATCCTGCCCTAGTCATAGGCCCCCTGGCATATGAATTTGGCTGGAACCTGGAAAAGGATCCGGACAGGATGGGGCAGGCAGTACTGGCAGGACATTTGCTGGAATGTGCAGGGCAGGTAACCGGGGGATACTATGCCGACCCGGGCTATAAGGAAGTGCCGGATCTGGAAAGGCTGGGATATCCTCTGGTAGAAATCGATGAAAGCGGCACATTTATTATTACGAAGGTGGAAGGTTCAGGAGGGCTGGTTACAACAGATACCTGTAAGGAGCAAATGATATATGAGATCCACGATCCCAAGGCGTATTATACGCCGGATGCAATTGCAGATTTTTCAAAAGTATGCTTTACTCAGATAGGGAAGGACAGAGTAAGGGCAGAGCACGCAGCATCAAATGGCAGGCCGGAGCAGCTTAAGGTCAGCATTGGGTATGAGGACTGCTACATCGGGGAGGGTGAGATATCCTACGGTGGTTCTAACTGTCTTGCGCGTGCAAAGCTGGCAGAAGCGGTAGTGCGCAAGCGGCTGGAGATTACCGGTGCCGTACTGGAGGAATACCGCTGTGACTATATCGGATATAACTCCCTATACCGGGATGCCATCTCTGACCGTCTATGTGATGGAAACAGGTCGGAGATCAGGCTGCGTATCAGCGGGCGTACCAGGGATGAATGGAATGCTACGCTGATTGCGAACGAGGTGGAGGCACTATATACGAATGGACCGGCGGGAGGCGGCGGAGTAGTGAAGCGGGTTGAACAGGTAGTATCCGTATGCTCCATCTTTATTCCGAGAGAAGATGCGGTGGCTGAGGTGCACGACCTTGAGGTTTAGCGGACGAAGCTGATCTGGGTCCATGCCAGAGCTTTCATGGCAATTTGTGCAGTATAACGGCAATGCCTATCATGATAGGCATGGACATAAATATATATAATATGGAGGTAACCATGAGACTGAAAGAGATTGCCCATTCAAGAACTGGTGATAAAGGGGAGATATCTAATATTTCCCTGATTGCCTATGATAGTAAGGATTACGGAATCCTCAAAGAAAAAGTGACCTGTAAGACCGTGAAAGACTACTTTAGTGAGATATGCAAGGGTGAGGTAGTCAGATATGAACTGGAGGAGCTGGGGGCATTGAACTTTGTTCTGGATAAGACCCTTGGAGGAGGGGTTACCCGTTCTCTTGCCCTTGACAAGCATGGAAAATCCTTAGGGATGGCTCTGCTTGAGATGGAAATATAGGGAGGATATCCGGGATGGCATTTGATTATATTAAATATATCTGTGAAATGAAACAAAGGGAATACGACGAATCCTGCTATCAAGCGATCTATCCTGCTTATACCCAGGAAGAAATTATGCTTCCTGTGAAGGATGGAGTCAGGCTTAGGACATTGATTTATAAACCGGCATCCGGGAAAGGAATTCCGGTAGAAAAGCCACTGCCGGTCATTTTGGAGCGTACCTGCTATCCTAATCAGGCTCCAATCAGCAGATTGCATGGTGAGCAATTAGCTAAGCGCGGCTACATCTTCGTATCCCAGTATTGCCGCGGGACTGGTGGATCGGAGGGAGAATGGGAGCCCAATGTCAATGAAAGAGGGGATGGGCTGGACACCCTTAAGTGGCTTGAGGATCAATACTGGGTGGATGTAATCGGGTATTGGGGAAATTCCTATCTGGCGCTGACAGGCTGGGCAATTGCTGATAAAGTGCCGGATAAACTAAAGGGAATGTGCCTGACCCATTATGGGACAGACCGCTTTAAGTCTGCTTACGAAAAAGGGATGTTCCGCCAGGATGTATTGACTTCCTGGGCGATGGAGAATACAGGCTTTCCGGTAAATGTAGATTATATAGGGAGCTGTAAATTTCTACCACAGATAGAAGTTGATGAAAAATTATGGGGAAGAAAGGTGCAATGGTACCGGGATTGGATTACCAATACAAGGAGAGAGGATGCTTATTGGCAGCAGGGCTGGTGGAAGGAGCTCTATGATATTCCGTCCAGGGTTAAGGTACCCTTATTTATCCGCAGCGGCTGGTATGATCACCACCATGGCAGCTCTATGAATACCTGGAACCACCTTGCGAAAGAAACAAAGGAGCACTGCTGGCTGGATATGGGAGGCTGGAACCATGGTTTCATGCCCTGTATGGAGGATTGCCGGACAGAGCAGCTACACAGCAGTGATGTTTCTGCAATACTGGAATGGTTTGACCTTGTATTAAAAAAGAAGAGGCTGCCCAAAAAGCGGATCCGTGCCTATGTGATTGGTGCCGACCGATGGATTTCACTTGAGGAATGGCCCATGGAAGAGAACAGCAGACGTAAATTCTATCTGGAAGCCGGCAGAGACGGCAATGTGGGCAGCCTGGAGGAACAACCGGCTTCTGACAGGGTAAAATGGAGCTACCAATACGATCCTGCCGATCCGGTGCCATCCCATGGCGTAGAGTCCATGTTAAAGTCCATGGGGGAAAATGGGAGCCTCGCCCAACCGCAGCCTGCTTACCGCAAGGATGTAGTGAGCTTTCTGTCCGGGCCGTTACAGGAGGATATGTGCATTGCCGGGAAGATAAAGGTGCGTTTATTTGTATCCTCTGATTGTCCGGATACAGCATTTACCGCAAAGCTGATGGAACAGCGTGAGAATGGAAAATACTACAGCATACGTTCCTCCATAACCAGCATCTGCCATGATATAGGGCATTCCTATCAGCCGGGAGATATCGAGCAGGTAACTGTTGAGATGTGGGATATAACATATCAGTTAAAAAAGGGGTCTAGCTTAAGGCTTGATATCTCATCCTCAGATTTCCCCCAATATCATATTCATAGTAATTATGCGGGCATTTGGTCTATGCAGACAAGGATGCAAAAAGCTGTCCAGAGTATTTATTGCGGAAAGGAATATCCCTCCGATATTGAAATTCCGTATCAAAGGTTGTAAAAAAATAAAGATCCAAAAGCCTTTGCTTGGTTAGGTATCTACAGCTGTAATAAGTAAAAGTGTTCTATATGGAAAAAATAATAGCACCCTTCCAGGTGCTATTATTCGTACTGCCCTTTATTCCCCAAAATTATTTTGCTTGTATAGATCGTCTTTGATATGGGAATATCTAAAATAATAACAAAAAAATTGAATGATAACAAAATGTATGTTAAAATAAAATAAAAATGTTATAGAAGGGTGATGGAATGCTAAACTATTTAGAAAATATATTGGGATTGAAGGCATCTCTTGAAAAATGGAAAGACAAAAAAACCCTACCTGTTTATCTACAGAGTAACAGAGAATATTATATTATGGAAATAAGTGGGATTAAGTGTCTGCTAATAAAGTTGTCTACAGATGAATTTAGTCTGCCTGCATTTCAAAAGCAGGTATTACAGTTAAAAAAATATACGGAAGATCCGATTGTTTTATGGTTTGAAAGTATGACAGCCTATCAGA
>JARKQP010000533.1 GCA_029974875.1 Mobilitalea sp. | reverse complement strand
TGAAAGCGAGGTTATCGTACAGGAAAGCTTTGAGCGCCTGGCGAAAAACAGGACTACCCTTGTTATTGCCCATAGGCTTTCTACAATTAAGAATGCCCGCAGGATTATTGTCCTGACAGAGGAGGGCATCAGCGAAGATGGCACCCATGAAGAGCTTATGAAGCTGGACGGTGTTTATGCGAGGCTGTATGATCTGCAGTTCAGGGAATGAGTTAAAGATGGACGGGTTGTATGGGAGAAATAATTAGGAATGCTATTTTGACTAAGGATTAGTGTGAAATAAAGAACATTTCACATCCGACACCCCGTGGCCTAACAGCCAAAGGATCGTTAGTGAATAATTTGGAACTAATCAGCTATAATTAATAAAAGCTATGGATAAATTATACCACGAATTTTGTAGAAATCAATCCAGTTTTTGTTAATACAGGTATGTTTTGTGAAGATTTCCATATAGACAATTAATTTTTAATCAAAGGAGGAATAAAGTATGGTTTATGATGTTATCATAATTGGTTCAGGGCCGGCAGGCTTATCTGCCGCAATTTACGCGAAGAGGGCTGAGCTTAGCGTGCTGGTAATAGAGAAAGCAGGCTTAAGCGGAGGCCAGGTCATTAATACCTATGAAGTGGATAATTATCCGGGTATCCCGGGTATCGGCGGCTTTGAGTTAAGCATTAAATTCCGTGAGCATGCAGATAAACTGGGGGCTACCTTCGTAGATGGCGAGGTATCCGATTTTTCATTGAAGGAAAATCTTAAGATAGTTACCCTGGATAATGGAACCAGCTATGAGGCGAAGAGCGTAATCATTGCCACCGGAGGAACCCCCAGGCATCTGGAGGTACCGGGGGAGGCGGAGCTGGCCGGTATGGGTGTGTCCTACTGCGCCACCTGCGACGGAGCCTTCTTTAAAAACAAGAAGGTGGCTGTAATCGGCGGCGGTGATGTGGCTATTGAGGATGCAATTTTCCTTGCAAGAATTTGCGAGCAGGTCTATGTTGTCCACCGGAGGGACCAGTTCCGCGCTTCCAGGCATTTGTCAACAAGGCTTCTGGAGCTGCCCAATGTAACAGTTCTCTGGGATAGTGTTGTAGGTAAAATAAATGGCGAGGATAAGGTGGAATCTGTTGAGATAAAGAATATTAAGACAGAGGAGCAGACCAGCTATGACGTGGCCGGTGTCTTTATAGCGGTGGGCTACCTGCCGAATTCTGAGGTATATAAGAAGGTTGTGGCGGTTGATGAAGCCGGATACATTGTTGCCGGCGAAAATTGTGAGACGAATGTTCCGGGCATTTATGCAGCGGGAGATATCAGAACCAAGGATCTTAGACAAATTATTACGGCAGCCGCGGACGGTGCCAACGCCATTACAGCGGTAGAAAAGTATTTAAATCAGTTTTAAACCGTAAGAAAGCCGAGGAATCCGACTTTATGTCGAAATAAAAATCAAATAATTCTACAGTTTTAGTCTAAATCTCATTGACATAATGTGGCATATATATTATAATTACCTCGATGATTGTAATAATTTCGTAACAATTTATCGATTCATGGTATAATATTATCAGATATTATACCGGCGCCGACCAACGGGAGTGCGTATCCTGGCACGAAGTGTCATCCCGTGGTGCTTTTGGGACAATAGTAATTATAGTACGTATGATACTTGGGAGGTAGGTACGTGAGAGGAAGCAAGGCTATTAAAACTGTAGTATACATAGCATCAGCCATAGCTTGTATTATGATTCCGACAAGCAGGGCCCATGCAGAAGAGACGGCGTATGCCGAGCAGGGCGTGGCAGGAATAGCAGCAATTTTAGAAAATGCATCGATTGAAGAATTAGAGAGTGCCTATAGTGCATCCATTGAAATATTAAGTCAGAAAATTGAATCACCCTATGCCAATCTCGGCGTATCTGTTGCCGATAATTATGTTAACATAAGGAAGGAGCCTTCCACAGAAAGTGAAGTAGTCGGAAAGCTCTACCGCGGATGTGCAGCAGATATTCTGGAGACCTTAGAAGGCGGTTGGGTAAAGATTAAATCCGGCGATGTAGAAGGTTACATTGCAATGGAGTTTCTGGCGATCGGTGATGACGCAGAATCAATGGTTGATCAATACGCTACCAAGTGGGCAACAGTCAATACCCAGACCTTAAGAGTCCGCGAAAAGCCAAGTACCGAATCATCCATTTTAACACTGATTCCCATGGGTGAAAAATACATTGTAATTAATGAGGAGGATGATTGGGTTGAGATTCTCCTTGGTACGGATGAAGATACCGGTTCTGACTTTACAGGTTTTGTTAAAAAAGTAGTAGACGGTATGGAATTAATAAATATCTCGGTTGATTTTAAATATGCGATATCAGTCGAAGAGGAGAATAGAATTAAGAAATTGCAGGAAGAGGCAGAAGCAGCGGAAGCCCAAAGAAAGCTGGAGCTTGCCCAGGAAGAAGCCGAGAGGAAGGAAGCCGACAGAAAAGCAGCGGAGCGAAAGGCACAACAAGCTGCTGAAGCAGCCGCAAGGGAAGCTAATAATAGCTCTTCCGGCAGTTCCTCAGATAGCTCCTCAAGCAATTCTTCAGATGATGATTCCTCAACTCCGGCTCCATCCTCAGGATCGGCAAGTAAGGTGGTAAAATATGCCCTTAAATTTGTTGGTAATCCTTATGTATATGGTGGCACAAGCTTAACAAAGGGTGCGGATTGCTCCGGCTTTGTACAATCGGTTTACAGGGATTTCGGCTACAGCATTCCAAGAGACTCCAGGAGTCAGGCAGCATCTGCAGGAAAACGGGTGAGTGAAGGTGACATAGCACCTGGTGACCTGGTATTCTATACAAACAGCAGCGGTACAGTTAACCATGTTGCAATGTACATAGGTAATGGAATGATTGTCCATGCGGCAAACTCCCGCCAGGGTATCATCACATCACATTATAAGTACCGTAATATATACTGTGTCAGAAGAGTCATAAATTAATAATAAAATAGGAGCTTGCTTCGGAACCAGCGCCATTTATTTGGGCTGATGCCTGGCAGATCCCGGTTGGGCAGAGTACTTTCAGTACTCTGCTCTTTCTTTGTCCATGTATTGTAAAAGGTATTGCCGTATTAACGGTGGTACTGATAGACTATAGGAAGAAGGAAGCATAGCCTTGCCTGTGAAACTGGTCCTATCTTTTATAAATAAGTTGGAAACTTCCCTAATTTATGTTAAAATATATCTGACAAATGCAATAATAATGGGGAGAAGAAAGAAAAAACACTTTCTTTGAAAAGAAAAGGGGGATTCCATGCAGGGTGAAGCTTCACTGGACCGTAGAAAATATAAAAGGCTTCCTATTGACCTCCATTTAGAGGTTGATGAAGTTTTTAAGCAGGACTACGTTGTACTAAATAATTTGAATGCATCTGTTGAAGTATTTGACATATCTAAAACGGGGGTTGGATTTATAAGCGAGGCCAGTTTACCGTTAGGCTATTATCTCAGGGCGAAGATTAATCTTGGTGACGGAGAGTTTTTTCATTCGGTAGTACAGATTGTCCGTGCCCACATTGCGGAGAATGATAAAAAAATATATGGGGCTATCTTTGTTGGACTTGCACCTTTTCTGGCGGGCAAAATAGACCATTATGAGATTAAATTAAAAGAAAGTAAATTAAGGGAAAATAAATAAAGAGAAGCTATAGCAAAAGATGATAATAAGTAATAGATCATAAAGAAGCTGCCAAGGCCGGTTCCGTACCGGTTTTGGCAGCTTCTTTCTTCACTCATTCCTCCCTTTCGGAATAATGACGGTCCGTGGATAACTTAAAAATGGGGGAATGTGTTTTTGTGCTATTGGACATGAAGTCTAAATATTATGATAAATACAGTAATAAAGGATGAATTGAATGGATTTGAGTTAATTTTCATGCATTTTTCTTTTTGAAAAAAATATCATAAAGACCTATTGACAAAAAGAGGCATGTACAACTTGCACAAAAAGCTTAAGAAAAAAGGAAAGGAACAGAGGGTATGGGTCATTTCCCTGGGAGTTATCAAAAAGTTATCCACAGGGAAAAGCCCTGATATTTGTATAAAATGAAGTTATACACGACTTTATCCACATTATCCACAGTAATCCACTACTTGTGTCGGATGGTAAAATCTGTGTCAATTGCGAAAGTGCGTTTTGTAACTTATGATAAATCGATTGCCCGGGACAAGAACTTCGATTTTTCTGCTTGACTTCCCTATTGTCGGAAAATATAAAATGAGTGTTGAAATTAAGGAAAAACTATACCCCAATAACAAAATAATCTGGAATATATTGAAAATAGTGGAATTAGGTGCATATTAATGCAGAAAAATATAAAGTTAACCGCAGGAATCGTTGCCATAACTGTCAAATTAAAACAAAGTAGCTTGTCACCACTTATAGCTTATGCTATAATGAAGCTAGCAAATGATAGAATTAGAAACATTAATACTGTCATGGTATTTGTGCTAACAAGAAAGTCAAAAAGGAGTTGGGGCATTATGCGTTATATTATCAGCGGTAAGAATATTGATGTAACAGAAGGCTTGAAGACGGCTGTATATGAAAAGATCGGTAAACTCGAGAGATACTTTACTCCTGACACTGAAATTCATGTAACACTCAGCGTAGAAAAAGAGAGACAAAAAATTGAGGTAACAATACCAGTTAAGGGAAATATTATAAGAGCTGAGCAAGTAAGTAATGACATGTATGTATCGATCGATTTGGTGGAGGAGATTATTGAACGTCAACTCAGAAAATACAAAAACAAATTAATTGACCATAAGCAGGCTTCCTCTAATTTTAACCAGACCTTTATGGAGGATGATTACTATGAGGATGATACGGTCAAAATTGTAAAGACCAAGCGTTTTGCAATTAAGCCCATGGATGCAGAAGAGGCCTGTGTACAGATGGAGCTGCTCGGACATAACTTTTATGTATTCCGTAATGCACAGACTGACGAGGTGAATGTGGTTTATAAGAGAAAAGGAAGTACTTACGGTCTGATTGAGCCAGAGTACTAGAATAAGGTTTTGATGGAATAATCACTGAGGGTGCTCCCGTGGATACACGGGATGCACCTTGTTTTTTTGCTGTCCCCACACCGGTGGGCAGCCTAACCGGAGCGAGTAAACCAGTCATCGGCTTCATTTCAATTGGGAAAAGGTACTGGAAAAACGTACATACACGTTTCACTTTACCGCTGTTAAAACATGTGATATGATGGGGGTTATGATGTTGTTTATAGAAAATTAAGTTGAATAGTAGGAAGTAGAATGTTACAATAACAGTTGAATGATTTTGATCAAATAACTAGTACTACATTGCGCAAGTTTTGCTTAATGCAGCACTAGCAGTACAGGAGTGAACAAATATGGGCTTAGTCGAAAAGATTTTTGGAACTCATAGTGAACGTGAAGTAAAACGAATTTTACCGATTGCAGATAAAATTGAGGCATTAGAACCAGAATATATAAAATTGTCGGATGAGGAGCTAAGGGCAAAAACGACAGAATTTAAAAATAGGCTAAAAAACGGAGAAACCTTGGACGACCTGCTGGTGGAAGCCTATGCAACCGTGCGGGAAGCTGCCAAGAGGGTAATAGGCTTAAGGCATTACCGTGTCCAGTTAGTCGGTGGTATTATACTCCATCAGGGACGTATCACGGAGATGCGTACCGGTGAAGGAAAGACACTGGTAGCAACCCTGCCATCTTATTTAAATGCATTAGAGGGCAAAGGTGTACATGTCGTGACGGTAAATGATTACCTGGCCAAGCGTGATGCCGAGTGGATGGGAAAAATCCATGAATTTCTGGGTCTGTCCGTTGGTGTCATTTTAAACAGCCTGGAAAAGGAAGAGAGAAGGGAAGCATACGCCTGTGACATCACCTATGCTACGAATAACGAGCTGGGATTTGACTATCTAAGGGATAACATGGTTATTTATAAAGAGCAGTTAGCCCAGAGGGAGCTTAACTACGCAATTATCGATGAGGTTGACTCCATTTTAATTGATGAGGCCAGAACCCCGTTGATCATCTCAGGCCAAAGCGGCAAATCCACGGATTTATACCGGGTATGTGACATCATAGCCAGACAGCTAAAGAGGGGCGAAGCCAGTGCGGAATTAACGAAGATGGCTGCCCTGATGAAGGAGGATATCGAGGAGACCGGCGACTTTATCGTAAATGAGAAGGAAAAGAATGTCCACCTTACAGAGGACGGCGTGAAGAAGGTCGAGAAATTCTTTAACCTGGAGAACCTTGCCGATCCTGAGAACCTTGAAATCCAACATAATATCATCCTTGCCCTCCGTGCCCATAATTTAATGTTTAGGGACAAGGATTATGTGGTGAAGGAGGATGAGGTTTTAATCGTAGACGAGTTTACCGGGCGTATTATGCCGGGAAGACGTTACAGCGACGGTTTGCATCAGGCCATTGAGGCAAAGGAAAACGTGAAGGTAAAAAGGGAGAGCAAAACCCTGGCCACCATCACCTTCCAGAACTTCTTTAATAAATACAAGAAAAAATCCGGTATGACGGGTACTGCGCTGACAGAAGAAAAGGAATTCCGGGAAATTTACGGAATGGACGTAATTGAGGTTCCGACGAATCTCCCCGTAGCCCGTATTGACCACCAGGATGCAGTATATAAGACGAGAAAAGAAAAGCTGTCCGCTATTATAAGGGAGATTATTGAATCCCACAAAAAAGGGCAGCCAGTACTGGTTGGTACCATTACAATTGAAGCTTCCGAAGAAATCAGCGATATCCTGAAGAAGCACAATATACCCCATAAGGTATTGAACGCCAAGTTCCATGAGCTGGAAGCGGAAATTGTTGCTGATGCCGGTCAATTCGGTGCAGTAACGATTGCTACAAATATGGCCGGACGTGGTACGGACATTAAGCTTGGGGAAGGAGTAAAGGAAGCCGGTGGATTAAAGATTATCGGTACGGAACGCCACGAAGCAAGACGTATCGATAACCAGCTGCGCGGACGTGCCGGCAGGCAGGGTGATCCCGGTGAATCCAGGTTCTTTATCTCCCTGGAAGATGACCTGATGAGACTCTTCGGCTCCGAGCGGTTAATGACCATGTTCAACTCCCTTGGCTTACCGGAGGGCGAACAGATCGAGCATAAGATGCTGACTACGGCAATTGAAAGAGCCCAGAAGAAGATAGAAAGCAATAACTACGGTATCAGAAAGAACCTCTTGGAATATGACCAGGTAAATAATGAACAAAGAGAGATTATTTACGCGGAAAGAAGAAAGGTTCTGGATGGGGAAAGCATGCGCGATACCATCTACCGTATGATTACCGAGATAGTGGAAGACTGTGTCAATACCTGCATCAGCGAGGATCAGAGCCCTCAGGACTGGAACTTTGGAGAGCTTGGAGAGCTGCTGCTTCCGATTATTCCGTTGCCAAAGGTGGAATTTACACCGGAGCAGCTCCGTGGTATGAAGAAGAATGACCTGATCCAGCTGCTGAAAGAGGATGCAGTAAAGCTTTACGAGGAAAAAGAATTGGAATTCCCTGAGATTGAACAGATCAGGGAAATAGAGCGCGTCATCCTGCTTAAGGTGATTGACCGCAAATGGATGGATCATATTGATGATATGGATCAATTGCGCCAGGGCATCGGTTTGATGGCCTATGGACAGCGTCAGCCTGTCGTGGAATATAAGTTCCAGGGCTTTGATATGTTTGATTCCATGATCAGCGCCATCCGTGAGGATACGGTCAAGGCTCTGCTGCATGTAAGGATTGAGCAGAAGGTAGAAAGGGAGCAGGTAGCAAAAGTAACCGGTACAAACAAGGATGAAACCCTCGCCAATGCTCCTATAAAGAGGGCAGGAAAGAAGATTCAGCCAAATGATCCATGCCCTTGCGGCAGCGGCAGAAAATATAAACACTGCTGTGGCAGAAATGCATAGTTTTACATGAATTTTTATACAAAAACAATTGAATTATTATAAAGTGTAATATATAATAACAAAAAAGAGGTGATTTAGTGGTAGAATTGGATCAGTTTAAATATACGCTCAGCCTTTATGAAAAACCATTAATTGAAGTGGGGGATTCACTTTGACCTCGCGAAAAAGAAAGATCGCGTGACAGAGATTGAACAGACCATGGAAGAACATGGCTTTTGGGATGATGCGGACAGAGCCCAGGTGTTTATGAAGGAGCTGAAGAGCTTAAAGGACATGATCGGAGAATATGAGCATCTTAAGAGGGATTATGAGGATGTTCAGACCCTGATCCAGATGGGCTATGAAGAAAACGATGACAGCTTAATTCCGGAGATTGAAGAGTCCTTAAATATTTGTATCAGCGACCTTGATAACCTGAAGCTGCGGACGCTGTTGTCGGGAGAGTATGCCAGGTATAACGCAATATTGACCCTGCATGCCGGAGCCGGAGGAACAGAGAGCTGCGACTGGGCAAGCATGCTGTGCCGGATGTACCAGCGCT
>JARKQP010000501.1 GCA_029974875.1 Mobilitalea sp. | reverse complement strand
AATCTCCTCCAATTGGAGGTTCAATTGGATCCTTTTCCTGCTCCACTGCTTTTCTAATAACAAAACACATTTTCTCAACTGCTCATCCAGGTAAAATTCCTTCTTATCGCTGATGATCTGCTGGTTCTCCAGCTTCGAAAGCAGCAGAATATTGGAGGACATATTGGTAAGCCGTTCCGATTCCGCAATAATGATACCGGCATATTCCTTTCTCTGCTCCTCAGTTATGGTATCCTTTAAAAGCTGTTTGGCAAATCCCCTGATTGACACAATGGGAGTCTTGAATTCATGAGAGAAATTATTAATGAAATCCTGGCGGAACATCTCAATTCCTCCCAGCTCTTCTGCCATGGTATTGAAATTACTGAGCAGCTCCGCCAGCTCGGTTTTCTTCCTTTGTTCCTTTACCCTGACGGAGAAGTCGCCGGTCGCTACTACCTGCATGGCATTAATCAGCTCATTTGCCGGCTTTAGTATCTTCCTCCCCACAATAACGGACAAGCAGCTACCCACAATCAGGCTTGCCAGCATGGCCAGCGCCGGAAATGCATAGTGGGAAAATACATTATTCTGGAAAAAATCCAAAAAATACAGGATCGCCATCCCCAAGACACAGATCAGGTTGGAGGAAAACATAATAAGAAACACTACAATAAACATCGAAAAATTAAAGGATAATGTCTTTTTCATTCCTTCTTCACCGCCTTATACCCTAACCCTCTCACGGTTATAATCTCAAAATCCCTATTATCCCTCAGCCGCTCCCGGATACGGTTGATATGTACGTCAACCGTCCTCTCATCCGTATCACTGTCCATGGCCCACAGCTCGTCCATCAGCTGACGGCGGGTAAATATCTTATTTGCATAGGATAACAGCTTATATAATAGCATAAACTCCTTGTTTGGGAATTCAATCCTGTTTCCCTGGAAATATACACACAGCTCGTCATATTTAAGGACCGTATCTCCCACCGCAAGCTGGTGCTCGTTTACAATCTGTGAACGCCGCAGCAGAGCCGCAATCCTCAGGAGCATCTCCTCCTCATCCACCGGCTTTACCATATAATCATCCGTACCTACGATAAATCCTTTCTTCTTATCCGCCGGCGCCTCCTTTGCCGTAACCATGAGAATCGGTAAATTCCAGCCCCCGCTCCGTAAGGTTTCTGTAAATTCATAACCGTCCATCCGGGGCATCATAATATCTAAAACAATTAAATCTACATGCACCTTATCCAACAGCTCCAGCGCCTCAAGCCCATCCTTAGCCAGCACTACCTCATAGCCGCTCTGCTCCAGGACCGTCTTCATCAATTTTCTGGTGTTGGGATCATCCTCTGCTACCATGATGTGGAACATCTTGAAAATTCCTCCTTTTTTCCTATGAGTCCTCCCGGGAACTCCCTGCCATATGCCTCTATTGTAGCCTATAATGGCCCAAGTTTAAAAATAAAAAGTTTATAAATTTTCTTTTTGTTAATAATTAGTTTAAATACCTTTGCTATCCTGTGCCTATTCTTAGAGCGCCCCGGGAATTCTTTGTATACAGATTTGTGTGCAGCTGGCAAAAGTTAGCCACAGAGCTGCGTACAGGAGAGTTCCGGGAGTTCTCTCTTATCGAAGGAGGAAGAAATATAATGCTGAAGCTGCAAAGCATTTACAAGGAATATCAGGCAGGTGATACTACTGTCCATGCCTTGAAAGATATTAATATTGAGTTCCGCAAAAATGAATTTGTATCCATCTTAGGCCCTTCCGGCTGCGGTAAAACTACCCTGCTAAATATTATCGGGGGACTGGACCGGTACACGAAGGGCGATTTGTCAATCAACGGAAAATCCACCAAGGAGTTTAAGGACACGGACTGGGACTCCTACCGCAACCATTCCATCGGTTTTGTATTCCAGAACTATAATCTGATTCCCCATCAGACGGTACTGTCGAATGTGGAATTAGCCCTGACCCTGTCCGGCGTATCAAAAACAGAGCGCAGGCAACGAGCCACGGACGCCCTGACCAGGGTAGGTCTTGCAGACCAGCTTCACAAGAGGCCAAACCAGATGTCCGGGGGCCAGATGCAGCGTGTAGCCATAGCGCGTGCCCTTGTGAACAACCCTGAGATTCTTCTTGCGGATGAACCAACCGGTGCCCTGGATTCCGAGACCAGCGTCCAGATCATGGAGATCCTAAAGGAAATCGCGAAGGAAAAGCTGGTTATTATGGTTACACATAATCCTGATCTGGCAAAGGAATATTCCACGAGAATCATCCGCCTCTTCGACGGCAGTGTCAAAAGCGATTCCGATCCCTACGAGGTCAGTGAATTTTCCAGCAAACCCCTTGGCAAGACCGGGAAATCCCATTCCGGGAAGAGGTCTGCAACAAAGAAAACCTCCATGTCAATGTTTACTGCGCTATCCCTGTCCATGAACAACCTGATGACGAAAAAGACAAGGACCTTTATGACTGCCTTTGCCGGAAGCATTGGTATCATTGGTATTGCGCTGATCCTTTCCCTCTCAAACGGAATCCAATCCTACATTGATAACGTGCAGAAGGATACCTTATCCGCCTACCCGATTATCATAGAGAAGGAATCGGTGGACATGACCAGCCTCATGACCTCTATTGTCTCCACCCAGAATAAAGACATCTCCCATGAGATGGATAAGGTTTATTCCAACCCCGTCATGGGCAATATGGTGGAAACCATGGTAAAGGAAGTGAAGACAAACAACCTGGAAGCCTTTAAGAAGGAGCTTGACCGTTCAGACAACACTATCGCCTCCCATGCAAGCACTGTCCAATATGGCTATAGCCTGGACTTAAATATCTATTCCCCAGATGTTTCCGATGGAATCATACAGCTTAATCCAAGCTCCATATTCAGCTCCTTCACCCAGAGCCCCTCTTTTCCTGGCATGGGCTCCATGTATTCCGGCCAGCTTAAGGTATGGGAAGAAATGCTGAACAACCAGGAATTGCTTAACTCACAGTATGACGTCCTTTCCGGACATTGGCCAACCTCCTATGTTGAGGTCGTGCTTATTGTGGATGAGAATAATGAAATCAGTGATATCATGATATACGCCCTTGGCTTAAAAGACCCGAAAGAAATGGAAAAGGTGATGTCCGCCGCCATGAAGGGCGAGGTCTATGAGACAAAGGATGTGGATTTTACCTATGATGAGCTGCTTTCAAAAACCTTCAAGTTGGTACTCCCCTCAGATTATTACAAGTATGATGAGGACAGCCATACCTGGAAGGATATGAAGGAAGACAAGGCCTACATGGCTGATCTCGTAAAGAAGGGCACGGATCTTAAGATCGTTGGTATCGTCCGTCCAAATGCAGATGCCGTCTCCACCTCCATGTCTGCTGCAATTGGCTATACCAGCGCATTGACAGACTACGTAATAAACCAAACCAATGAAAATGAGATTGTAAAGCAGCAATTATCCGCTCCTGAGATCGATGTGTTCAGCGGAATTGAATTCAATGACGGTGAGGACCGGGAGCTTACCATGGATGATGTGAAGGCCTATATCGAGACCCTGGATGAGGACACCAAAACGCAGACTGAGGCTTATATATCCACCATGCCTGAGGATCAGGTCCTTGAGATGTTCCAGGAACAGATCACCCTGCCTACCACGGAGGCTACCTATGAAGGCAACCTGCAGACCCTGGGTATTGTTGACATGGACAGTCCTTCAACAATTAGCCTCTATGCCTCCTCCTTTGATGAGAAGGAAGCAATTGCCGATGCCATCCAGGCCTACAATACTCAGGTAAAGGATGAGGGTAAGGAGGAATATGTGATCCAATATACTGATATTGTTGGACTGATGATGTCCTCCGTAAGCTCCATCATCAATGTAATATCCTATGTATTAATTGCCTTTGTTGCTATTTCCTTAGTGGTTTCCTCCATTATGATCGGGATCATCACCTATATCTCCGTGCTGGAGCGGACCAAGGAAATCGGTATCCTGCGTTCCATCGGTGCCTCCAAGAAGGATATTTCCCGGGTATTTAATGCAGAAACCTTAATCGTTGGCTTTGTGTCCGGCCTGCTGGGCATTGTGATAACGGTCCTGCTGAACCTGCCGATTAACATGATTATCAAGGCTGTCTCCGGCATCTCAGGAGTTTCTGCGGCCCTGCCCTTTGCGGGAGGAGTTATCCTCATTGTCATCAGCATGTTCCTGACCCTGCTCGGCGGATTTATCCCTTCGAAGATTGCTGCTAAGAAGGATCCGGTCGTGGCATTGCGTTCGGAATAAACCCGGATTCTTTCCGACTGGGCACACGAAGCAGGAACCGTGGGAAACAGAGAGTGAAAGTGGCAAAACTCCATCTTTTTCTGTTTTGTTATGACATCTCACTGCAACATAAGATGCAGGCTGTTTAAATAAAATAAACCAGCCTGCATCTATAAAATACTATCCACTTTCCTGGACCGCTTCCCTATATTTAGTCGGAGATACTCCCGTATGCTTCTTAAATGCCAGGCCAAATTATTCCTGAAAGCAATCCAAAACTTGCCATTCTAATCTGGTAGTTTCATCCACTTGTTATAAATACATTTTCCTGCATCCCAGGCATCCAAAGCTATACTGTCCACATGTAACTTATAGTTCCAGTAAAACCAACTAAAGCAATCCTTCATGGCATCAAAGTATGCCTCTGAAATATGATTATATAGCGTCCTTTTTTCTTCTTGATCCATTTACTCTACGATTACTCTAGCGCGGCATATATTTCTCACCTGCGTAAATACCTCATTTTGATTTCCGGTTCTATTTGCCTTTGTTCTCACAACAGCAAAATAGGTTCCAGGCTTCTCATAGCTATGTGTCATTTTTGCTATTGTACAATCGATACCTTCCACTACCTTGTGTTCTACAATACCGCCTTTGACAGGGTAATCCACCTCCCCTTCAAAGCTCCATTCTATCATAGTACATGTACCGGTACCCTCAGGAACCTCGACCAAAGCTTCAAACTCCACAAGATCCCCCGCTTTTACACGGGCACAGGCATTACCCTTCGCAAGAAGTGTAATAACGGGCTGAATCCCCTTACGCTCCTTTGCTGTCGCAGGCAAAATAACCTGTCCTTCCTCCAGCTTATAATTCGTGGTTTTTGCCGGCGGGATCCCCTTTTCCACCCAATCGCTTAAATCAAGCAGCGCTTGGTATAGGGCACCCATGTATGCCGTAACCCGAAGCTCTTCCTCCGGCTCTACCAGCCCACTATGGGCGCAATTATCATTGTACCAAAGGCGGAAGCAGTCATCCGCTTTTCCTCCAAGAACCTCTTCTACCTTTCTTCGGTACCAATCAGCCTGCCATGGGAAATCACCATCCAGAAGGCTATTCATAACAATAACCTTTCCTTGGAGCTGCCCGTCCTGCACGGATCCACAGCCGCCGTAAGTAAAGCCATAGCTTATTACATTTGGCCGTTGGGGATAAATCGGCCTACCCTTATCATCCTTATATTGATCCCAGGCCGTAAAGCTGGGATCGGCCGGTACCTGATGCCTATGGTATGTTTGGATTGCAATGTAATCTGAATTATCCAGTGATACCTCATCACCGGGCTGTATTGCATTTAGGACCTGGGTAAGATCATCCATCCCATAGCACATGCCGATGATAAGCTTTTTTCCCTCGATTCTTCCGAGCAATAATTTCTTTCCCTTTGCTAAGCCGCTGTCAAAGGTAATATTCACGCCGCACAGGTAAAGATCATCACCGGCAGGCACTTCTTCCAGTTCGATAAAAGCATCGCTTCCATCAGTGAGCATCTTCTGCCAGGCATCGTCCACGCTGTTTCTGCTATCAATCCCCGTCTCTTCCCGGTGCTTTGCCGGGATACCGACAGCCACAACCCTTGATTTGAACTTGATACGGTCCCTAACTGCGTTACTATCCGGTTCCGTTCCTAAATATCCCGGCTTCGTCCAAAAATCCGTAAAATATTCAGGATCCATACTATGGACAGTGGGTGATAACACCGGCAAAGCTCCGTCATCCATGGTGGCAAAGTAATATAAGGTCTTTGGGGGAATTCCCATTCTGGTAATCTCCCTTAATGCAGCCGCTTCCTCTTCATTTAGACCGGAATACATATCACCGCTCCCGCCTGCATCCAACGCATCAACGATCTTCGGGAACGCATGCCGAAGCAGCCTCATTCCATGTGCCCATACCGTAAGACAGTTGGGTAAGGATACCGGTGAGCCGATTACGAAGGGTACCGCGCCATCCCATGCCCTGGCATTTTCAATACAGCTCATGGCTTTGTATCCGCCTCCGCTGCCGCCATATACATAGCCGTAGACACGGTGCTCCCCATATATTTGCTTAGCAATGACACGGGAGTACTCTGCAACAGCTGCGGATGATTTATAAAAAACCGTTGCATCGCTTTCTGAGCCGAAGATTGCTCCTGAGCCCATATTAGACTCTATAAAATATGCTCCATGGGTTAATGCGAATGCGATGTGGTCTGCCTCATTTTCCAGTCCCTGTGAAGCGACCTCCTCATTTGGTCCCGGAAACGGAGACAGATATTGATAAAATCTTCCTTGGTACGATTCTTTATCAGGGAAGCTGAATGTAAACTTGACGTTGGTTCCCTCAAAGCCTCCGTGCATATATCGAAATGATACTTCACTCCCATTACCCACTCTTCTTTTCCTTTGTTCATCCACGTCAATAAATGGCTTTTGAAACCTTGGATCCTCTTTCGGGTTATAACTTTGCTTTAACTGTTCACTCATGCAGTCCTCCATTCCTCAATCTACAGGTAACGCTTTCATTTCAGGCGTATAAGGCTCTCACTGGTTATGGCACTTTTCCCTATATTCTGAAAGCGAAATCCCAGTGTATTTTTTAAAAATATATTGTAAATAATTTTGGGATGAAAATCCCAGTTCTGATGCAATGTGTGAAAACGGTAATTCAGTTCCTTCAATCAGACGCTTTACCTCTGCTACTTTTTTCTCATTAATATATTTTGTTAGCGTTTTTCCTGTCTCCTTTTTAAAGCTACGGCATATATGGGGAACAGACATTTTCAAATGCTCCCCTATCATGGCAGGCGTAATATTCTCATATAAATGTTCCTTGATCTCCTTTAGAATTCTATTTACTAAGATAGAATCAGAGGCCGGTACACCGCATGCTTCCACCTGCTTTGCATAATCCAGATACATCTTCCCGAAAAGTACTATAATCTCATTGGTACTCTTCATAACCTCTACCTGGCGAATATAATAATCCGAAAGTCTCATGGCTATCTCACGGGATAAGCCACCTCGAATTGCATGTGAACAGGTGTAGGCTACATTAGCTATCATCAAATTCTTAAAATTGCGTAGCGAGTTTGAAGAAATTTGCGGTACATTAATTTGCTGATTTTTAATTGCATCAAATACTTTTTTTACTTCTCCCGGTTTTCCCCTCTCTACATTCAACAATAAATTCTCATGGCCTGCACTGCCTGCTGCAAATACATCATCAAGTGCTACCTGCTTCTCCTTTGGCATGTCGGGCTTCCCAAGCTTCACCATATCCACAATACTAAATTCAACCTGCCTAGGTTGATTACATATTGATTTATTGACAAGCTGGTGTGATAATGTCAGCAGATCAATAAAACGCTGTTCATCACATCGAAGAAACCCGGAGAGCCATCCCAAAAATGCTTTACTCTGGCCGGTTTTACCACCAATGCGCATAAGTATCCCCTGGGCTTGGTCAATTGTGCAAATAAAGGGTGTCGCCGGCCCTAACAGCAAAGCCTTTTCTAAGTCCCCATCCAACGAAACCATTCCATAAAACATATATTCAGGAGTTATCAGGTAAGAAATATCATTCTTATTATTCCACAGTTGCAAGGTAGCTTCGATCGCCGGATCCGGTATAAATTCATCGCATCCAAAGTATTCCTGGATCGCCCCGTTCTCAATAACCCTTATAGGAATACCCGCAATTCTCTGTAGATATTGTACCGTCCCAAGTAGTTGCATTGTACACTTCTCCATTATCCTTTATGGATCAATCCAGGCTTTTTCCTTCGCTTAAATCCATTAAGAAGGGTTGCATCGGCGACCTTTGTTGTCCCTTTTGTTATCCCTTCATAGCCCCTAAGGAACATACCATATCTTATCCGATATTTCAGCAGTATCTTAGCCTTTAATAGCTTCTGTCCCATATAATTTCTAACTTAAATACATTATAATTGCTTACAAATATTTCGTTATCGAATTATTGATATTCTATATGAAATATTGATACAACCAAAACCATATTTTATTCCAAGTAAGGCTCCGGCAAAAAATCGTACGGCCTTCCCAGTTTTTGATGGTTTATTTAACAGCCAAGCCCCTGTACAGTACTGGAAAACCACTGTTCCTCCTAGAGGTTACTGGTTTAGCATATCAATGATTCCTTGAAGAGTTTCTTTTTTCAAATCCGGTGAAAAATTTAATAACGCACACAGCGGCATATCATTCATCATCGCCGCCTTAAGCTCTGCTGTAACCGCTCCTGTATCACCACTGGCATGGTCAGCCTGTGATGAAGCTTGGCCTTTATTTAAATTCATTTTCTCAAGGATTGGCTGTGCCTTTGGATCACGGAACAATTCTCCCATTGTAGTGTTGAGGGTATATGTTTTTGGAATAGTAACGCTGGATTCCACCCTGGCTTTCTGGACCAGTTCAACCTCTCTCGCTGATTTTGCAATTTGTATTTCATAATCGCCTGTTTCAACATACCAATCATGGATGGTAGTATTCCAATATGCAAAAGCGCGCTTGCCAAGGGTAAACGTTTCTGATACCATGCTAACACCCATGCCTTTCGATTTAACTGATTTATATTAAAAATATCCCGCCTCATTTACCCATCACATCCGATATCATCTGCAAAACCTGATTGATTTCCTGCTGGGTATAGGCAGCCTTCATCTTGTTTTCTATAAACATGCGTGTCATTAGCTCCCGGTCTAATAATTCCACCCCATCTGGAAGCACTGCCTCAGCCTTTCCTGCCTCTTCTTCCTCATCCCCCGAGGACATGCTTCTGTACTTTTGGCCAAGCTCGACCATGTTCCCCGCAATAATCCGGAGAGCCTCTTCCCCATGAATTGTTGCCTCCTCCCAAGGCATTGGAGTAAGTACATTGAGAGGCGCTGCATCCAGATATCCTTTTGCACGTCGTTCAAAATCCGCATAATTCCGCTGCTTAGTCCAGCCGCATTCTGAGACCGCCAGTAGTCTTGGGTACATCATTTGTTCAATATCCAGGTTTTCCGGTGTCCATTCTGTCCACATAGCCATCTCAATTCCCAGTACGTTCTCTATCGGTACCTTGATTCCCTTGACTTCCGGTTCATACATCAGCGTTGCACGAAGTGGAGTCCCTGCATAGGAATCACAGTAGAGCTGGTTCGTGGAAGAGAGGATCAGCCTCCTTCCCTTCTTCAATTCTGGCTCCATATAGCTTGGTCCCGGTGCCATTTCCGCCCAATATTGAACCACAGCATCCGTGTCCAAGTCCCCTGCAAAGGCTGCTTCATTCCAGACAACTGCTTTCTTCCCCCTTTTCTTCACATGCCGGGCCAATCTGTCTGTGAAATAGGTCTGAAGATGCTCATAGCTTTCAATCCCTTTCTCCTCCATCAGCCTATTGCAGGCCGGACACTTATGCCAAACCGCCTTTGGCGCTTCATCCCCTCCTAAATGGATATATCGGGAAGGAAACAGCTCACAAAGCTCATCCAACAATTGATATAAAAATTCATATGCTCCTTCTTTTCCTGCGCAAAAAATACGCTCATGAATACCAAAGGTATTTTTCACCTTCAGGGGCTCCCCGGTACAGGTAAACTGTGGAAAGGCCGCTAAAATTGCGCTGGTATGTCCCGGGAGGTCAATTTCCGGAATCACCTCCACCTGGCGGGCTCCTGCGTAGGCAACCACCTCTCTGATCTCCTCCTTGGTATAATATCCGCCATAGACGTCACCAGCCTCTGCCAATCCCCTCTGTACCACCGGATCCTCCTTTGAAAGCTTTCGGAAGGCGCTGATTTGATTTAACTGCGGAAAGCATGTGCTTTCCACACGGAAGCCCTGGTCCTCACTCAAATGCCAGTGGAACTGGTTCATCTTTAGGAGGGATATCTGCTCGATGATTTTCTTCACCTCCTCCACACAAAAAAAGTGGCGGCATACATCCAGCATCGTGCCACGTCTCTCAAATCGGGGCTCGTCGCTCAAAATACAATGGTGCACTGTACCCTTCCCTCGGACAAACATCTGGAATAATGTTGTAAGTCCATAGAAGTATCCCGTTTCACCAAAGGCAGAAATAACCACTTTCTCATCACCAACCCGGATCCTATAGCCCTCCTCCGGCAAGCTCTTCTGCTCTTCATAGATAATCACTTTTTCCTTTGTTGTATCTAATTCATAGTTTCCCAACCGGTTCAACCGCTCAATAAAAATCTGGTTTGCTTCAGGAAAGCTCTCATCCATTGCAAAGCTTTCCGGCAACACATAGACTTCCGGTAATTCCTTATATGTCCCGTTTAATGCAGGTAAAAATTCCATACTACACCTCCTAAAAGAGAGGAGTACCCTCTTCCTTATAATGAAGCGATACTCCCCGTTGCCAGTTATCTTATACTTATTTAGCCATATAGCGATCGTATGCAGTCTGGGTAATCTGGATACTGGTATCTAGACCGAGATTTATAAGCTGCTGCTTAAACGCTTCAAAGCTTTCTTTGGTCAATTTTTCCGTACCCATAATAAACCTTGGTACCATAGATGCGATATAGTCATTACAAGCGGTCGACAAGGGTGCATTGGTAGCATTCTCCTCGACTGTCAAGGTAGCACCGATCGGAACACACGCGGAATGTCCATTGGATACCCATACCTCATGAGCCTTCTTCTGTCCCTCGCTTGACTTCTGCTTATTATAAGTAGCGTTTACCAGCCCTGGCAATCTTAGGCCGCGAAGCTGGCCTTCTTTTACGGTTGCCTCCGAAGAGAAGGGATCCAAAATCGGATTATAAGTAAATTCGCCATTTGAATCAAACCAGTAAGCACCCTCCTCTAAGCCAAGCTTCTCATACACTTTGTTATTTTCAGCCTGCTCCTTGGTCAAACCATAGGATTTCATCATGCTTCCCTCTTCACTGAACAGATAATCACAGATTTGCAGCCACCGGACCAGCTTCTCTTCGTTACAAGCAGTGGATGCTACCCATCCATAGCTAAAGACATCAAAGGATTGGTTTCTGCTGACCATTGAATTTGCTGGCAGGACTGTAGCATTGTTTTCCGTGTCAAGAGGTGCTGTCAATGCCCGGAAATCCACATCCAGTCCATAATCCGGATTGGACATTCTATCATACAGCTGCTCGACAAGTCCGTAGAAGATACCGGCAGCCCCACCATAAGTCAGCGCCGTGTTGGGGAAGAAGAACGGGTCACTGTTACGGCTGGCAAAATCCTGATAAATATACCCTTTTTCATACCATTCCTTCATCTTTACCAAATAGTTATAAAACCCATCGGTTAGAATGCCGCTCTGTACCTTTCCATTCCCATCCACATAAAAGGTTCCGCTGGCACCAAAGCCTGTCAGAATATCCCCGGATACAAAATACCCGGTAGCCGGAAGAATTAAACAAGCATACTCCGTTCTGCCGGATGCCTCATAGTACTGCTTCATCAAATCCAGCATGTATTCCCAGTCTGCCACAGTAGCAGGTTCTTCCCCGCCGCTTGGAAACTGTATATTTCCTCCGGTCATATCCTCCAGAATCTTCCTATTATACATCAGTCCGCCCCAGTTCAGCTCTGCCTCATTGGGCACAAGAGGGATATAAATGATTTTGCCATCATCTGTATAGGCTGATTTTCTAATCGTATCATTACTGGAAACAAGCGCCATATAATTAGGCATATATTTTTCCACATAGGGCGTCAGATCCTGAATCACCCCGTTCTCATATAGCTCCTGGCCGGTCTGTGGGGAAACTGCCGTATCAAATACATCCGTATAATCACCGGAGCCAAGCATCAGGTTCATCTGCTCCCCTTCACTGCCTGTCGGCGGAATCTGCCATTTAAAGGTTACATTAAACTTTTCAGAGATATACGCAATTACCGGATTTTCATTTGGCTCAGACAGATAGCCGTCCTCGTTATCAATCGTATGTACCCACGCTGAAATCTCAAGATGCTTTGAAAAATCCGCCTCCTCCTTTACTCCGCCCTCCGTGGTTTTTGGAGCTTCTGTTACTGTACCCTCCTGTCCTGACGAAGGGGCATTGTCACTTTTCTTGCACCCTGCAAGCAGGCTTAAACACATTGTACCTGCCAGTAAAACTGCCAATACTTTCTTTCCCATAATTTTTCCTCCTTAAATTAATTACGTCCTTGGACGCATTATTTATCCCTTAATGCCACCTAAGGTAGCACCGGTTACAAAATATTTTTGTGCAAATGGATATGCACACAGGATCGGTAGGGTACCTACCATGGTCACACAGTATTTGACCAGATTGGAGGTCAGATCCGCTGCCTTCGCCGCATCGGCACCGGCAAGAACCTTGGTGGTATCATTCTGAATCAGGATTTCCCTCATGAACAGCTGTAATGGCCAGAACTCCCTGGTTCTTGGCAGATAGATGGAGGCCGGATACCAGGCGTTCCATACATTAATCACCGTAAACATGATGATGACAGCCAGATTAGCCTTTACCAGGGGCGCCAGCACACGGAACATGATCGTCAGGGGAGCCGCGCCATCCAATTTGGCAGATTCCTCATAGCCGTTATCTAACTGTTCAAACGCGCTTTTCATCATAATCAGATAGAAGGCGTTCATCAGCCCGGGGATCATCATGACCAGCCTATTATTGATCAGTCCCAACCCACGGTGCACCATGTAGGTGGGGATCAATCCACCGCCAAACATCATTGTGAACAGAATGAATATCGTCAAAGGAGTTGCCAGCTTAAAATCCTTCCGGCTGCACAGGAAGCCGGCCAGCATGGTGCAAAAGGTTCCAACTACGGTATTCCAGCCTACATAGAACAGCGTATTGGTATATCCCAGCAAAATGTTCTTATTCCTGGCAACAATTTCATAGCCCTTCCAGGTTATTTCCCCCAGCGGCTTCCACAAGACCCCTGAGCTTGATATAAGCAGCTTCGGATCACTGATGGAAGCCATGGCAACATGCCAGATTGGTGCGATGCAGGCAACTGCGAACAGAGCCATGAAGCCATAATTGATAATGTTAAAAATAATTCTGCCAGGGCCGGTTCTTTCGATCATACCCGAATTTCTCTTTTTCAATCCCATCTCCTATTACCTCCTATATCACTGACGTGTCTGTCAGCTTCCTGCTGATCTTATTAGATCCGATCAACAGGATTGTCCCAACCACGGAATTGAACAATCCAACCGCGGTGGAATAACCATAATTCATCTGCTCGATACCCATACGCTGGACATGGGTAGAAATTACGTCCGCTGTGGAATAGATACTGGGATTGTACAGCAGCAGGATCTTATCCCCACCGACCTGCAAAAGCATCCCGCATCTTAAGACCAGCATGGTCACTACCGCCGGCATGATTCCCGGAAGGGTAACATGCCATGCCCGCTGCAGCCTGCTGGCTCCATCAATGGCTGCCGCCTCATGGTGCTCCTGGCTGACTCCGGTGATGGCAGCCACGAAGAAGATTGAACCATAGCCAAGCCCCTGCCAGATATCAGAGATCAAATTAATTGCCCAGAAATAATTCGGGTTCTGCAACAGGTTTTGTCTCTTGATATGGAATATGGATACCAGCAGGTCTGTTACCACACCATTGGTGGAACAGAATTCAAGAATTAACCCCGCAATAACCACCATGGATACGAAATAGGGCAGATAATGGATGGTCTGCACCGCCTTCTTAAAGAATTTCCTGTATATCTCATTCAGCATCAGGGCATAGACAATTGTCAGCGGGAATGAAATGCCCAGAC
>JARKQP010000887.1 GCA_029974875.1 Mobilitalea sp. | reverse complement strand
GTTATTTACCGACAGCTCGGCGATATACTTTTCCGTAACCTCGGATACGGTCCTGTATACAACAGCGCTCATACCGCAAAGAGGCAGAAGTATTAAAAGCAAAATGATGATAAAATTCCTTAATAAAAGACTGTCAATTCTATAATTTTTTACAAAATGCCACAGCTTATCCACGCGCTTAATATGACATCACCTCTCGCCCAATACTTTTCTGCAATACTCCTTGGGAGTGTATCCGGTATACTTTTTAAATACCATCATAAAGTACCTGTTACTGTTATAGCCCACCTTTTCTCCTATCTCATGCATTTTGTACATCCTTTTTGCCATCAGCTCAATAGCCTTTTGCATCCTTACATCTGTAAGATAATCAGTAAAATTCTCCCCTGTAACCTGCTTAAACATCCGGCTCAGATACACGGGATTTAAGAAAACTTTGTCCGCAACATTCTCCAGTGACAGGTCCTTTTGATAATTGCACAAAATATATTCCTTTGCTTTTTCAACAAGCTGGGAGATGGAGGAATTTCTTTCCCTGTCGTTAATTTGCTTTGCTATATCCAGCAGGGTCTTCTCACAATAAGACTTGATTTCTTCAGTACCTTCCATAAACAGTATGGACCTGTAATCAACCATGCTTGTCTTTATCCCCAAAGCTGCAAGATTGTCAATGAGGAGTTCAAACAGGTCTATCATCAAGCTTTGAGTCTGCTTAAAGGGTGTGTTTTTCAGGCTCTCCATCAGGCTGTCCAACAAGCTGTCCACATGTCCTATGTTCCCTTCACATATATTTGATACAATCATCTTGAGTTTATCGACAAGTATTTTAGTATTGCCTGAAAGACCCCGGGACTCAATTTCCGCTTCATAAGCAGGGACCTCATAATTTCCTGTGAAAGGCTGATTATAGTTGGATAATTCAAAAAGGTTTTTAAAACTGTTTTCAATGCTAAACTCTATTTCTATTCCAAGGATTTCCTCAGCAGAATGTTTTATATGGCACATATGCTCATTTATAGCGCTTTTTAAGTCCTCTTGCCCCCCTGTTTGCATAACGATGGCTACAAGCTTCAGCTCGCATCCCGTTGACGGCACCACATTAAAGCTTACCTTGCTGTTATACTGGTGAAAGAAGTTTTTGAGGGCCATGTCCAGCCCCGTTCTTCCATACTCCCAGCTTTGTTCCAGGTATTTATCATAATCCTTTATTGCCGCATGTATTATGCAGCAGGGATTCTTACCCGGGTCAATTTCGTGATCAATAACCTCCAGCCTTCTTTCCAGCTCAGCAGGGACCCTCAGAGCTCCCATCACCAAATCCATAAAAAACTGTTCTCTTAAAAAGGCGACCAGCTCATAATACCTGTCCCTTTCATCCCTGATATCTTTTTCTTCCTGCTGCTTTCTGTCCAATTCCTCTTTTATAATTGCAAGAACCTTCCTGATCTCCACAACCTTGGTAGGTTTCAGCAAATAATGCCTGACATTGAACTCCATCGCCCTTTTGGCATACTCGAATTCCTTGTAGCCGCTGACAATGACAACATTTATTCTTGGAAACTCCCTGTACACAAATTCTGCAAGTTCAATACCCGATACCTCTGCCATGCGGATATCCGTCAGTAAAACATCCACCTTATTGTCTTTTATGAATCGGATAGCATCCTTTCCATCCTCAAATGTGCCTGACAACTCAAAACCAAGGCTATTCCAGTCCACCACTTCCGCCAATCCGTTTCGAATGACCTGCTCATCATCGACGATAATAATGCTGTACATTGCATTTCCCTCCACTCTAACAGAATTGTGCCATACAGGAGCATAGCTGAAATCAGAATAATCCATCCATTCCCTTAAGCCTCGACAATGCTTCCAGGAAAAAATAATCTCCATAGATTGACGGTGCATCCAGATAGCCTTCCCTATCAAAGAAAGCTACACAGCTGTGTTTTATCAAGGCTTCTTCATCCTCTTCCCATGCTCCGTAATTTTCATATAAAGATTTTAGAATCTTTAAAGCCGAGTCTTTATAAATATGCCTTTCGTATTCACCTGCGAGCTGGGAAAGGAGGAGCAAGCCGCTGCAGGCACAGGCAGCCGCACTGGAATCCTTATGTATATTTTTATCAGCCGGGGCTTTGAAATCGGCAAACGGCACATAATCCTCCGGCAAAGCTGAAATAAAGAAATGCGCTACCTTTTTAGCCGCATTCAAGTATTTTACCTCTCCGGTATACCGGTAACTTAATGCAAAGCCATGTAAGGCCCAGGCTGTCCCACGTGACCAGGAGGATTCTTCTGAAAAACCCTGTCCCCCTTTTGCTTCAACCCTTTCACCCGTATTGGGATCAAAGCATACGATATGATGTACCGAGCCGTCCTCTCTTATAAATTCACGAAGGGTTGTATCCGCATGTGCCATGGCAATCCATTTAAATCTTGGATCCCCAAGCATTTCTGAAGCCCAGTACAAAATTGGAAGATTCATCATACAGTCGATAATTGCCCATCCTTCGCGTCCCTCTATGGGCCATGCCCTGATGAAGCCTTTGTTGTTGTAGCGTGAGGCTAGCAGGCTTGCAGCCAGCATACCCCTCCTGCGGGCTTTATCATCTCCTGTGAATTTGTAATTTGCGACTGAAGTATGGAGCCACATAAAACCGACATCATGGTTTAAGTTATCAAATTCCATAATTGCTGCATCCAGCTTGTTTTCACAGGAAACAGCCCACCTTGCATACTTTTCATTATTAGTATGCTTATAAGCCAGCCATAAAATTCCGCTCCAGAAGCCGTTAGTCCACCAGTACGGGCGGTCACTCCAATCGTCATATTTGCCGTTAACAGAAAATTGAGGCATGGAATCCTTTATTCTTTCACTGGTTTTATCCAGCTTGGAAAGTGTCTTTTGAAGTGCATCCCGGACCCATTTGTAATCATTCTCCAT
>JARKQP010000494.1 GCA_029974875.1 Mobilitalea sp. | reverse complement strand
CTCCCTGAGTACAACCATTCTTATACCCTCCTGGATATCATCCAGCTTTTGCACCCTCCCTATGATATCAGGGCGGAGGCCTATTTCCTTCGAAGGCTTCTCAAAGTATAGGATATCGCAGTTATCATCTGAAGTCCTATTAATGGTAAAAGGCTCCAGCTTCTGATTTTTTATTTCATAAGCCGTATCGGAAATCTGATTCACAAGAAACATCTCATGACAAGACATGATAATAGTGCCCCCTTGCCTGTTTAATTCATTTACCAGCTGGATAAACCTCCTCTGCGACTGTATATCCTGGCCGGACAAGGGTTCATCCAATAACAATATATCCGGCCCAGATAACAAGGCCTGGATGACGGCAACCTTTTGCAGGCTGCCCTTTGACAGGTTTTTCATTTGGGTATCTGCCATATGCTCCATAAAAAAGCACTGTAGCAGCTCCGGCATCCTTTCATGCAGTACGTCCTTTGATATCCCTTCGATTAAGCCCATATGGGTCAAATACTGCTTCGCAGTAATGCCCATTTTAGGAAAGTTCTCCGGTACATAATTGAATTTTAGCTTTCTTGCATATTTGATTTCTCCTGAGGTGGCATTTGTTAAGCCACAGATTATCTTCAACAAGGTGCTTTTCCCGCTGCCATTGTTTCCAAGCAGGGCAACCGACTGCCCTTTATGTACTGTTAAATTGATATTGTCCAGAACCTGGTTCCGGTTAAAGCTTTTTGATACATTATGTAAGCTGATCAATTTTTCATCCATCATTATGTCCATGCCCATCATCATGGGCATTGCCCTTATACCGCGCAAATTGCCATAAAAGTGCCGGCATGGACCCGATCCCCCCTTCGTCCATTAACTTTATTTCTTTCAACCTTCCCGACATGCTGCCGTAGGCAGCACAAACATAATTGTAAAATGCCATATCCTGTCCATATATTTATTTGCCAACCCATAGGCTTCCCTTCCTATGACAGTCGGAATATGGCAGTAAAGCTTCTTCCTAGGTTTCATTGATTATTCCCAATTAATAGTAACACTTATTTTCCCTTTGGTAAATTCCTTATTCATATAATTTCACTTCCGCCTTAATTAGGCTAAGAAAAACCACCGTACGCATTCCTCTTTATCCGTAGGAAATTGTACTGTGGTTTTCCAGGTTTCCGGATCTGCCTGTTATTTTGCTTCCGGGATATAGCCTTAGCTTCTACTTCTTTGCCACCTTAAAGGTAACGTATTTGGTCAGGCTGTTTGCCTGTACCTTTATCTTTGCTCTTCCTTTATCTTCCTCTTATCTTCTGTTCAAAATCCGTTCCACACTCTCCTGCACAGTCACAACCATTTCCTCTTCCGCTCCAAGGCTGAAATTAAAAAATACGCCCTGCCCGCCTCCGGCACCGATTGCAGATATAAATATGGTGCTGCCATTCCCTACTACCGTAAGGCTTAGGCTTGCCCTGTTTCCATTTCTCATAAAATACTTATCATATACACGGACTGCAATATTTACATCATCATAGAAATAATTACTTTCATCCACCAATTGCATGGATATTCCGCTATCACTGATATCTCTGTCGAGCTGCCGGAGAACCTCTTCAAAGTTACCTGTAATCGCCTTCTCATATTTTGCCATGGGTATTTCCTCCTTACATTCCTTAACAGCGGATCACACCGGATTTCATTAGGAACAATGTACCTGCCTGATTATCTGAAAACCTATATATCCCCCGCACTTGAGATACCTTATATCAGGGTTACGCTTTGGATTGGCTATTCCTCAAATTCAAGGATATCGCCCAGATTAAACACCTGTTCCTCATACCTGTCATCCTCGTCAACCCAGGATATCCTCACATCCTTTGCTTTAAATATGTCCCTGATTCCTTGCTCATCCAAGCCCTGGGTATAAAGCACAAAGCTATAGCTGTACTGGGCAAAATTCTCCTGTGGGTTATCCTGACGGTAGGATCTGCCAAACCAATATCTTTCCTTATCATAAGAATTTGCCGCCAGCTTAACCTCCGGTATCATGATGTTCCTGTTGGTAATTTCATCAGAATGCCTTACATCTAATGTAAACTCTATATTTTTAAAATCGGCCTTTGTAGGGTTTTCCAGCTCCGTAGTCCCTATCGATTCATATTCTTCATCCTCCAGGTCCGATGCACTAAAATGCAGGTCAATTTCCGGATCCTCCTCTGCTTTCACCAAATGGCAGGCTGCTAACATAAATGACACAGCTGCCAAGAATACAATACTTACTGTAATCCTTTTCATCAGTATCCCCTTTATATTAAATATTAATAAATAATATCTGCTTATATAAATTTCACCACTCAGACCCCCCTATTACATTTTACTATTATTATCCCATAACTACAACCTTCTTTTTATAATTTTAAAGCAAAAAGAAAGCCCTACAACCTTATGTTATAGGGCAAAAATGTTATATTATCCTCCAAAATAATTTTATAAGGATAATTAAATACCTCTTTCCAATGATATTCTCAAGCCATCCTAGTAAACCCCATTATCTCTGCGCCACAAAGGACACCCAGTCCCCCATACGGTTCACCTTAAGGATGGTGAAATGATTTCCTTCAAGGGCAGCGCGCACAGCCTCTTCCTTGGTATTAATGATTCCGGAGGAGATGAAAATCCCATCTGGCTTCATGTTTTCAGCGATCACGTCTGATAATGGGATTATGACATCCGCTAAAATATTCGCTACCACCAGATCATATTTCTCCTTGCCGATCTGGGTACGTACCCCGTCATCTTCAATGATATTTCCTGTTATGAACATCAAATTGCCTGTCCTCACCGGAAGGCGGTTCACCTCTGCATTTTCAAGGGCAGAATTGGTCGCATTCGGATCGATATCAATGCCGAGTACCTCCTTGGCACCTAATTTTTTAGCGATAATGGATAGGATTCCGCTGCCGCTTCCTGCGTCCAGCACCACCGAATTGTCCTTAATGTATTGCTTCATGCCAATAATGCAGAGCTTCGTGGTTTCATGGGCTCCCGTCCCGAAGGAGGTTCCGGGATCAATCTCTACCACCAGGTCACCCGGACGGTAGTCCTCCAGCTCTTCCCAGGTGGGCTTGATCACAATTGTATCGTCCACCCGGAAGGGCTTAAAGAATTCCTTCCAGTTGTTGATCCAGTCCTTGTCCTCTGTAACAGTAACCATAAGACTGCCGCTTCCGATTGACACATAACCTGCCAGCTCCTCCAGACCAGTATTAACCTCATGGAGCACCTCATCTATCTCCCTGCCCTCATCAATATAAAAGCTAATCCTGGACGTACCGTCATCCTCCTGCAGCTCCGGCAGGATATCGATAAACATTTTCTTTTGATCCTCCTCGGATAAGGGGACATTATCACTGATTTCAATCCCTGCTATGCCCAGATCCCCCAGCATATCACTGATTAAATCTACTGCCTCCGTGGTTGTTTCCAAGGTTACCTTTGTCCATTTCATCTCTCTTCCCATTCCTTCCCTGCAAATCGCAAATCAACACAACTATGGTTTCCTGCGGCCGTGGCAGGAATCTTATCTGCCCCGGTGCGCTAAAAAGAGTTTTTGCAGCATAATACCGGTTCATAGTATCACTCCTGCAAAAACTCCTTATTATCATTTCCAGAATTTCTTCTTGCCCTTTGTCTCCGCTTCTGCGCTTTCCGCAGCCGGTTTTCCTGTCATTGCCTCATCAAATTTTCTTAATAGCTCCTTTTGCTCCGCATTCAGGCTCGTAGGCACCTGGACTACCAAAGTAACATAATGGTCACCCCTGATAGCCTTGTTCCTGAGGCTTGGAACGCCCTTTTCACGCAGGCGTACCTTAGTGTCCGTCTGGGTTCCCGGCTTCACATTATAGATTACATCGCCGTCAACGGTACTGATCCTGACATCCCCGCCCAGCGCTGCCGTTGCATAGGAAATCGGAGCCGTTGAAAAGATGTCATAATCCTGTCTCTGGAAGATCGGATGCCTGCTTACCTCCACCTCTACCAATAGATCCCCTCTGGGACCGCCGTTTGTTCCAGGCTCGCCCTTTCCGCGGATCCTGACACTCTGGCCACTGTCAATGCCGGCCGGAATGGAAACCTTAATTTTCTTTTTACTGCTGATATAACCGCTGCCATAGCAGTCTGAACATTTATCCTTGATAATCTTTCCTGTTCCCTTACAATCCGGACAGGTCTGTACATTACGGACCATACCAAATAAGGACTGCTGTGTATATACCACCTGGCCCTTTCCGCCGCACTTAGAACAGGTTTCTGCCGTGGAGCCCGGTTTTGCACCGGTGCCGTGACAGGTAGCACACTCATCCTTAAGTGTCAGCTCCAGATCCTTCTCCGTACCGAATACTGCTTCCTCAAAGGTAATCCTGACAGCAGTACGAAGATTAGCCCCCTGCATCGGTCCATTATTCGGTCTTCTGGTACGTCCCCCGAAAAGGTCTCCAAAGATATCCCCGAAGATATCCCCCATATCCATTCCGGAAAAATCGAACCCACCAGCACCTGCACCTGCGCCACCGTCAAAGGCAGAATGGCCAAATTGATCATACTGTCTGCGTTTATCAGCATCACTTAACACTGCATATGCTTCGGATGCCTCTTTAAACATAGCCTCTGCATTCTTATCTCCAGGGTTGGTATCAGGATGATATTTTTTCGCCAGCTGTCTGTATGCTTTTTTTAATTCATCATCGGTCGCTGTCCTACTGACCCCTAAGACCTCATAATAATCACGTTTATCTGCCATCTTTTCCTTCACCTTTCATAACGTTTCGCGAATTCCATAAAATCTGCCGCGTTCTTCCCCTCATGGAACTCTGTCAATACAACGGAAACAGGCCGTCATGCAGACCGCCCTTCCGGTATTAATTACGGTTTAAAGTCATTATCATAATTATTTATTTCTTTTGACCTTTTTTCAACCTTATAACATTACTATCTATTATATCGATAATCCGTCATTTTTCAACCGCAATTTGTATGAAATCCCTGGCAAGCGATATGTTCACCTGCCAGGGAAAAACAATTTTGTTAAACCAAAATTATTTAACAATTTTGTTAGGCAAAATTATTTACAATTTCGTTCGACCAAAATTATTTACAATTCTGTTAAGCCAAAGTCATTTACAATTTTCCAAGCCAAAATTATCTATAGTTTTTATTAAACCTCACGGTAGTCGCCGTCAACCACGTCATCATTATAGCCGCCGGCTGCTCCGCCTTGGCCTGCCTCACCTGACATATCAGGACCGGGGCCGCCTGCAGCGCCGCTCTGCTCATAAAGCTTTGCAAACAATGCCTGTGCATCTTCCATCAGCTTCTCTTTTGCTGCCTTAATATCAGCCACTTCGCCCTCGCTCATTACCTCAGGGTTGCTTTTCTCAAGCAGCTCCTTCAGTCTTGCCACGTCAGCCTCCACTGTTTCCTTTGCAGCAGCGTCAATCTTATCTCCTGCCTCACTCAAGGCCTTCTCTGTCTGGAATACCATGGAATCAGCATCGTTGCGGACATCAACCGCTTCCTTACGGAGCTTATCCTGTGCCTCATATTCAGCTGCTTCCCTGACTGCCTTATCAATATCTGAATCGGACAGGTTGGAGCTTGCTGTAATTGTAATGTGCTGCTCCCTGCCTGTTCCAAGATCCTTGGCGGAAACATTTACGATACCGTTGGCATCAATATCAAAGGTTACTTCGATCTGAGGGATACCCCTTCTTGCCGGCGGAATACCATCCAGACGGAATTGTCCGAGGCTCTTATTGTCCTTTGCAAACTGTCTTTCACCCTGGACAACATTAATATCAACTGCTGTCTGGTTATCAGCTGCAGTAGAGAATATCTGGCTCTTCTTCGTAGGAATCGTAGTATTCCTTTCGATTAACTTGGTAGCCACACCACCAAGGGTCTCAATAGAAAGGGACAGCGGGGTTACGTCAAGCAAAAGGATATCTCCAGCGCCTGCATCTCCTGCCAATTTACCACCCTGGACGGAAGCACCGATAGCTACGCACTCATCAGGATTCAGGGACTTGGAAGGCTCCTGGTTCGTAAGCATTTTAACCTTATCCTGAACTGCCGGGATACGGGTTGAACCACCGACCAACAGTACCTTCTTAATATCGGAGGGTGCAAGTCCTGCATCACGGAGGGCATTCTGTACCGGTACTACGGTCCTTTCTACTAAGTCATGGGTTAACTCGTCAAACTTTGCACGTGTTAAGTTCATGTCAAAATGCTTAGGGCCGTCTGCTGTTGCAGTGATGAAAGGAAGGTTAATATTAGTTGTAGTTGCAGAGGATAATTCCTTCTTAGCCTTCTCAGCAGCTTCCTTTAATCTCTGAAGTGCCATGTTGTCAATGGATAGGTCAACACCATCAGATTTCTTAAATTCATCGATCATATATCTGGTGATCCTGTCATCAAAATCATCGCCGCCCAGTCTGTTATCACCGGAGGTTGCAAGTACTTCGATAACGCCGTCACCGATATCGATGATGGATACGTCGAAGGTACCGCCACCCAAGTCGTATACCATGATCTTCTGCTCATGCTCATTATCAAGGCCGTAAGCCAGTGCTGCAGCGGTGGGCTCGTTGATAATTCTCTTTACGTCAAGGCCTGCAATCTTACCTGCATCCTTGGTTGCCTGTCTCTGGGCATCGTTGAAATATGCGGGTACCGTGATAACTGCCTCTGTTACCTTCTCACCCAGGTAGCTTTCTGCATCTGCCTTTAATTTCTGAAGGATCATTGCAGAGATTTCCTGTGGTGAATATCTCTTGTCATCAATCTTTACCCTGTAGTCGGTTCCCATATGTCTCTTTATGGAAGAAATGGTCTTCTCAGAATTGGTAACTGCCTGACGCTTTGCCGGCTCACCAACCAAACGCTCTCCTGATTTTGTAAATGCAACAACGGATGGTGTTGTTCTGGCACCTTCTGTATTCGCAATAACTACTGGCTTTCCGCCTTCCATAACGGCTACACATGAATTTGTTGTACCTAAGTCGATACCTATTATTTTACCCATGTTCTATTCCTCCTTAAATTAATTAACTACCTTAACCATACTGTGGCGAACCACCATATCACGGTATGAATATCCCTTTTGGAACTCATCTGATACGATGTTCTCACCAAGATTCTCATCCTCGCCATGCATTACCGCATTATGAAGATTTGGATCAAATTCTTTTCCCACTGCGTCAATCGGCTTTAACCCGATCTCATCCAACGCGGTCATTAACTGACGGTAGATCATCTCAATCCCCTGGGCAAACCCGCTTTCCTTTTCCTTGTCGGTGACCGTACCCAGTCCTCTTTCAAAGTTGTCGATAATCGGAAGGAGCTTTTCAATCATGCTCTTAATTCCCATATCATACATCGTTGCCTTTTCCTTCTCGGTACGTTTGCGGTAATTCTCGAATTCCGCCATCGTCCTCATCAGACGATCCGTCAATTCCTCAATCTTTTGATCCTTCGCCGCAATTTCCTTGGATTTAGAATTTTTAAATAGGGATTTAACAGCTTTCTCCTGCTTTTCTCCTGCACCGCCAGGAGCACCTTCCTCTACCGCGGCCTCTTCTCCGGCTATGGTTTCTGCTTCTGCCACCGAAACCTCCGCTTCTCCCATGCCATCAGTTACGTGGGCTTCTGCGGCTGCATTGTCAGCCTGTGTCTCTTCTATTACCTGATCCATAGACTCCTTTGACATATCCATCATTGCTTTCTCCTTTTCCATGGCTGCTTTACTTTATTTTATTACTCTAATGCGCCTGTATTTTACAGATTAAAATACTGGGTATTTTACGTTTTTTTCTTAAAGATATCATCCAGCTGGGTCATCAGGGACTGCAGGGTGCTGACCACCTTCTGGTAATCCATCCTCTTTGGTCCGATGATACCTACCTTTCCGTATACACCTTCTTCTATTTCATAGGTTGCTGTCACGACGGAGCATTCCTTCATTGTCTCCACCGGTGTCTCATCACCAATATATACTTGGATTCCCCTGCTTTCCTCATCCTCCATTTTGTCATGGATCAGTTCCGAAAGCACCTTCTTTTCCTCCAGGGTATACAATAGGTCGGCGGCCTTCTCCCGGTCGCTCAGCTCCGGATATTTTAAGATATTGGTTGTCCCTGAGGTATAGATCTCAAGATCCTCCTCTTCTGAAACAGCCTGCATGATTGCATCCAGTATATCATTTACAATGGTGCGGTATTCTCCTGCCTGCTCCTTCATCTGGGTAATGACCGGAAGATTAATCTCTCCCAGGTCCAAGCCCTGCAGGAACGTGTTCATGATGATATTTAGCTTTAATAGAGTTTCCTTATTTAAGGGTGTTGTAATATGAATAATCTTATTCTTTACAATGTTTCTCTCAAATACGATGACCGCCAGCAATTGATTTTCCTCAACCTCCGTAAGCTGGAGGAACTTTACCTTCTTCTTATACTGGGGTGTAGTTACCATCGTCGTGTATTGGGTATTCACTGCCAGCAGCCTGGCTACCTGCTGTAGGATCACCTCAAGCCTATCCGCTTTTTCAAGAAGCTGCAGCTTAATATCCTCAACCTCCTGGTGCTTTTCCTGCAGGAGCATATCCACATATAGCCGGTAACCCTTATCTGAAGGAATCCGTCCTGCAGAAGTATGAGGCTGAAGTATATAGCCCAATTCTTCCAGGTCAGCCATTTCGTTCCGGATTGTGGCAGAGCTTAAATTCAAATCCGTATATTTTGAAATAGTCCTTGACCCGACAGGCTCACCTGTTTCGAGATAATTCCGGATAATGGCCTGTAATATCTTCCATTTTCTATCATCCAACTGCTGCATATTCTACCTCAATTTATCAGAGAGATTTCAAACCCATTTTTTTGTTAGCACTCATTCGAGTAGAGTGCTAACATCTATAACTAAAATAACACTATCATTTTCTTTTGTCAAGGCAATTTTACAAATATTTTATTAAAAACAGATTAGGGCCTTATAGTTTGGCCGACCAGCCAAACCAAGTAAAATACGGACTTCCTGACACGGAAAAAGCCCTAATTCCCTGAAGCACTCCGGCATCCGGAAAAGAATTAAGGCCTTAGCCGCCATATCCCAGTATAACCTCCTCTAAACAACTGCACATAGTGATAGGAAACGTTATAGGGGCTTCTTATTTTATTAATCCAATAAAAACTCCGCCAATACCTGTTTGCTGAAGTCTATTCCGAAATCAGAAAGACTGATACGGTCTCATTCCTCCATTAAAAGCCCTTTTCTCACAAGCTCCACAATTGTCTTTGGGTAGATTTCCAAAAGCTCCTTTTGGAACCGGCGATAAAACTCTGCTTTACTGATTCCGTCACACATACGCAAGCCCAAAAACATAAATTCCTCCATCTGCTGTCCTAAGGTCAAGCGGCAAGCCTCACGGATCAGTCCCTCCGGACCGGCAAACCCATGATCCAGTAACTTCTTTTCCTCCTGGCAGGTATTTCCCTCTTCACCGTTAACCTTCTCATTTCCATCCGAATTTATCTCCTTGTCCTGGCAAAGGCTTATATATTGCTGTAAGCTGTCCGTTTTCGAAAACCGGACTCCCCGGATCAGGGAAGCCGCCCCCAGCCCTAGACCCAGGTACTCCGCACCGGTCCAGTAAGATGAATTATGCCTGCATTCAAACCCCTGCTTCGCATAATTTGATATCTCATACCTATAATACCCATGTTCTTCAAGAATTTCCTTGGTCAAATAATAAATTTCCCTCTCCGTATCCTCATCCGGCAGTAAGGCGTATCCGGCGCCACCTTCCCTATAGCGCTCAAAAAAAGGTGTACCGTCCTCAATAATCAGACTGTAAGCAGAAATATGCTCCGGTTCCAGCCGGGTCACCCTGCAAAGCGTAGCTTCCCAAGATTTTACCGTCTGCCCCGGCAATGCCGACATCAGGTCAATATTAATATTAGAAAACCCCAAGGCTCTTGCCAGAAGAAAATTCTCCTCAAATTGCCCATAGGTATGGATCCTTCCCAAGCCCGCCAACTCCCCGTCATCAGCAGACTGAAGGCCAAAACTTAGCCGGTTAATACCTGCCTGCTTATAGGTACTTAATTTTTCTTCCGTTACGGTTCCAGGATTTACTTCAATGGTGGCCTCCAGTCCTGTCTCCTTTAACCGGAAGGTGTACCTCAGGGCATCCATAATCCTCTGGATCTCTCCCGCTTCCAGACAGGAAGGAGTCCCGCCGCCAAAAAATATAGTCTGCACCTCATAATCAGAATAATAAGCCCTACAGGCCATTATCTCCTTAATTAATGCCTCCACATACCTTTTCTTCATCTCCTCCGTAGCCAGAGCAGACAAAAAATCACAATAATCACACTTTTTCATACAGAAAGGTATATGGATATACACCCCAAGGGGCCTGGTAGCATTTATATCATATTTTATTTGATCCGCCATCATTTTTGACTTTACCATTTTGTCCTGTCCTATTTTATCCATACAACCCACAGATCCTCCGCTAACAAAGTT
>JARKQP010000474.1 GCA_029974875.1 Mobilitalea sp. | reverse complement strand
GGATTGATGGATGGATTATGTGACATTTGGCCAGGTTATTACGGATGATGTGTGCTTTCCGGGAAAGAAGCCCATGTTAAATCAGCTGGGCGGCGCTGTATATACCGCTTCCGGTATGCGTTACTGGTCAGAAAGCGTTGGTATATGCAGCGGGGTCGGCCGTGATTTCGAAGGAATGCATGGAGCATGGTTTGACAGGAACCGCATTGACAGGCGTGGATGTAAAATAAGGGCAGAGCGCTCCTGCCATTCCGTGATCCATTATTTTGAGGATGGGGAGCGTGAGGAACTTCCTATGGAAGGGTGCGCAACAATCGATGATATGTGTCCCAAAATAACTGATATGCCGGAGGACTACAAGGGATGTAAGGGATTTTATTTCTTTAAGGATTGTGAGGAAGCCTTCTGGGATCAGATCCTTAGCTATATGAAGCCCTTTCATCCGGTATCTGTATGGGAAATCCTCGGAAGCACGGCATGCCCTGAAAACTTTGGAAGGATAGCTTCTCTTTTACCTGAGGTTACAATATTTTCGCTGAACCTGACAGAAGGCAGGCGCCTCTGCAATCTGGAGCGCCCGGCGGATATTGTCAGGAAGCTGCTTGACGCCGGAGCCCAGAATGTATTATTCAGGATGGGTGCGGAAGGAGCAATTGCCGGAAACAGCCAAGGTATGTGGCATATTCCGGCAGTACAGGTTGTAGTTAGGGATGTGACTGGGGGAGGTAATTCCTCAACGGGTGGCTTTTTGGCAGGATTTTGTGAAAATTCCGGGGATATAGAAAAAGCCGGCAGATGTGCGGCGGCAAGTGCTTCCTTTATTATTAAGCAATTTGGCCAGCCGGACAAAATAGATGGAACAGATATGGCATTGGCGCAAAAATATGCTGAAGCATTGACAACAGAAAGGATTCTTTAACCGGCAACCTGTACTTGTATGGGTGGTTGCTTGTACCGGTATGGGGAATTGCCTGTATTTGTGGGGGATTGCCTGTACCGGTATGGGGATTGTCTATACCTGGAGAATTGCCTATACTTATGGGTGATTGCCTGCATCTGCGGGGCAGTTCCTATACCTATATAGATATATGGAAATTCCTGTGTCTGATTTGCATTATCATTCTCATAGGAGGCTGAAGGAGTGGAAAACAACACTATAAAAGGCTATGAAAAAAATAAGCTTTTAAAAGAAATATCCGGTGTACCGGAGCTTTTACGGAACCAGTTTATTACTATGGAGGCAGACTTAAGACAGTTTTTGACCGTTGAAGA
>JARKQP010000467.1 GCA_029974875.1 Mobilitalea sp. | reverse complement strand
GGTGATCCGACCTCCTTTTGGCCGAAATCCTTTACCTTGGATTACTATATCCATGTAATCCGTGACCTGGGCTTTGCCATAAACATAGGGAATAGTGTATGGATTGCACTGATGACGACCCTGGTATCGATCACCATTTCCTCCATGGCGGCATACGGAATTGTGCGTTTCTTTCCAAGGCTTGGGTCGATTATGTCAAAGGCGCTGGTAACAACCTATATGTTCCCGCCGATTCTTCTGGCAATTCCCTATTCCATGGTTATGGCAAGGCTTGGCCTGGTAAATACAAGAATTGGTTTAATTATCGTATACCTTTCCTTTAGCGTGCCCTATGCCGTATGGCTGTTGGTAGGATTCTTTAAAACAGTTCCCATCGGTATTGAGGAAGCGGCAAGGGTTGACGGGGCAAATAAGGCCTCCGTATATGTAAGGATCGTGCTTCCCCTGGTAGCACCCGGGATCGTTGCAACGGCAATCTACACCTTTATCAATGCCTGGAATGAATTTCTATATTCCCTGATCCTGACGAACAGTACAAACAAAATGACGGTATCCGTAGCGCTCAAATCCCTGGAAGGAGCGGAAATACTGGACTGGGGAGATATGATGGCCGCTTCGGCCCTGGTGGTAGTGCCGTCAATTATATTCTTCTGTATTATCCAAAATAAAATTGCAGGCGGCCTGGCAGATGGCTCGGTAAAGTAAAACGGAGCAATTACAAAGCAATTACGGAGCAATAGGAGCATTTTACCGCGGCGAGTAAAATGAAGTAAAATTATTACAGATTATGAAGGGTTATCAGGGAGCGATAACCATTAAATTTGTGAAATCGGATGAACAGTCCTTAAAATAGAAGGAGGATAACAATGAAAACAATCGGATATGCAATTGTCGGAACAGGATATTTTGGCGCGGAGCTGGGCCGGATCATGAAGGAGGAGGAAGGAGCACGTATATCAGCAGTATACGACCCGGAAAATGCGCAGGCAATAGCAAAGGAGCTGGGCTGTGATGTGGAATCGGATCTGGATGCGCTGTTTAGCAGGGAGGATGTTGATGCGGTTATTGTGGCGGCACCAAATTATTTACATAAAGAGCCTGTAATCAAGGCGGCAGAATATGGAAAGCATGTTTTTTGTGAGAAGCCCATCGCCCTGTCTTACAAGGACTGCGATGAAATGGTCAGGGCCTGCGACAGGAACGGAGTGGTTTTTATGGCGGGACACGTAATGAATTTCTTCCGCGGGGTACGCCATGCCAAGAAATTGATCAAGGAAGGCAGGATTGGCGATGTCCTCTATTGCCACTCCGCAAGAAATGGCTGGGAAGAGCCTCAGGAGATCATAAGCTGGAAGAAAATACGCTCCAAATCAGGAGGCCATTTATATCATCACATCCATGAACTGGACTGCATCCAGTTTATTATGGGAACCCCGAAGATGGCTACAATGACCGGGGGAAATGTGGCGCACAAGGGTGAACAGTTTGGCGACGAGGATGACATGCTGTTTATTAACCTGGAATTTGAGAATGACAAATATGCACTGCTGGAATATGGCTCGGCCTTCCGCTGGAGCGAGCATTATGTATTAATCCAGGGTACAAAGGGTGCTATCCGCATAGATATGCAGGAGGTAAAGATGACCCTTAAGACGCCGGAGAAGGAGGAATACTTTCTGGTCCATGAAACAAAGGAAGAGGATGATGACCGCAGCAGGATCTATAAGGGCCTGGAGATGGACGGAGCAATCATGTATGGCAAGCCGGGGAAAAAGCCTCCCCTGTGGCTCCATGGAATCATGAAAAATGAGATGAAATTTTTTAATGAGGTAATGCACGGTGCTGCAGTTGAGGAGGAATTTAAGCCCTTGCTGACAGGAGAGGCAGCGCGTGCGGCGATTGCTACGGCTGATGCGCTGACCCTGTCCCTGAGGGAGAACAGGAAAGTGTTTTTGAGTGAGGTATTAAAATAGGCAAGTGTTAAATATCTGGAGGAACTATGTCAAAACATAATATTGAAAAATTTAAGCAGGTAACGGTAGCCTTAAATACCCCCTTTGATGCATTGGAAGAAATAGATTTAAAGGCCACTAAAAAAGTAGTCCGGTATTTTATCGATAAGGGTATTAAAAGCCTGTATGTCTGCGGCAGCACAGGGGAAGGATTTTTATTAAGCGAAACAGAACGGAAGAGGATTGCTGAAGCCGTAGTAGAAGAGGCAGGAACAGAGATGAACATCATTGTCCATGTGGGAACAGCCTCAACCAAATTATCGGTTGACCTGGCAAGACATGCGCAGGAAGCCGGTGCGGCTGCAACCTCTGCGGTGCCCTGTGTATACTATCACTTAGGAGAGGAAAGTGTTTACCGGCATTGGACAGGTATTGTTGAGGCTGCGGACCTGCCGTTTTTTATCTATAACATACCGCAATTAACCAGCTTTAACCTGACAATGCCGCTGTTTCACCGGATGCTGGAGCATGACCGGGTGGCCGGTGTAAAATGTTCGTCAGAAGCGGTCCATGATATCCTGCGGTACAAGCAGGCAGGAGGGAAGGACTTTATTGTCTTCAACGGCCCGGATGAGCAGTATCTGGCGGGAAGGATCATGGGTGCGGATGCGGGGATCGGAGGTACCTATGGTGCCATGCCGGAATTATACCTGAAGCTGGAGGAGCTGATCCGCCGGAAGGATTATGAGAAGGCGGCTCTGCTGCAAGGGACCATAACCTCGTTTATCTACCGTCTATGCGGTTTTCCTTCCCTTTATGGGGCAGTAAAGACACTAATTAGAATGGATGGGTGCGATATCGGTAACCCCAGGCTTCCATTCCTTCCGGTCAGCGAGACGGATCCGGGAATCATTGCCCTGTATAAGGATATCAGGAAGGCAATAGAGGAGGCGGGAAAATAAGTAAGAAACAACAGGCCCATAGGTTTCCACCGGATACCTATGGGCTTTGCTTACATCGGTTTTTGGTATGGCATTTAACTCAGCGGAATGAGAATAGTGGTACCTTTGATTGATTGTAATTAAGAGACCAAAATATCCCGTCTTTTCTAAAATTTAATTTTAGATGGAAGCGGGATATTGTTATTTGGTTACTGGGTTGAAGTTTCAAAGATGGAAAAACTGTTTTGTAGAGCTTAAAAAATTTATTTTACATAAATGATAATATATGATATAATTGCACTAAAATACCCACAATATTAATTGGAGTGCGGATGTTGAGGTGCAGATATGGAGAAAA
>JARKQP010000432.1 GCA_029974875.1 Mobilitalea sp. | reverse complement strand
TTCCCTGCTTTTCGCCTATAAAGCGATATGTAACCACACTGATAATTAAGGTAAAACTGGCTCCCAGCAAGCATATCAGGCTACTATACACCGGTCCGGTGGAACGGAATACCGTATCATGGTAGGCACTGATCCTCATCTTATTCAAGACGTAAATGACTAAAATAGTAAAGACACATCCAACTGCAACGCAGCACCAGCACCAGATCCGGTTCTTATTACCTTCTATTTGCGCTATTTCCGGCGCTTCCAGCTTCAGCTCCCCAAACCAGGTTGTCTTTTCCGTAACCCAGACGATGAGGGATATCAGCAGCAGCAACAGACCAACCACTCCAAACAAAGAAAAAAGATCATAAATATGGATCATCAGGTTAGAGGAAGTAATCTGGATGGGTCCTGGCATAACGCGCCCAAAAAAGCTTAACATGCTTCTCATGCAGGTTGGGGAATATTGCCCTGAGGCATGATCCTGGCTGATCAGCTGGATTTCCCTCGTTGCCGTAACTCCGGCGTAATCCTTTTCATAAATAACCCCGTCCTTCCTTGGCTCAAGTCCCGCCGGATCCTCACCAAAATACAGGAAGGACTGGGCTATGGAGGTATCGATATAATCTACCGGGGAAGTCAAGGTCTGGGCGAATTTATTGGCATCATTGGAATAGATGCCGGTATCATTTGGCTTCTCCGTAAAGAAAAACTCATCGTAAAGATCTACGATTACAGCTATATTGCGCGCCCCATACTGATCCGCAAAGCCATCCGCATTCTTATAAATCGGGTCACTGTAAATCAGGTAGATGGATTTGATTACGTTCAGACCCACATTATCTTCCTCAAGGGCTTCACCGGCTGCCTTACCGCCTCTGGAATACCCAAGCAGGGATATCTGGTCCGTATTGACAAAGGGCCATTTCGCCACAGCCTTAACTGCATCGTATAATCCGCGCCCGGAGGTAAGCCAGGTGGAATCCGGAAGATCCTGGGAATTACCGTGGCTGTACATATCCACAGAAACTGCAACGTATCCGCGCCTTGATAAGTCCATGGCATACTTTGTCATCATTTCCTTGTTGCCGTTACCGCCATGCATTATGACAATTGCAGGAGCCGGAGTCTCTTTTGTCGCATTTTCAGGAATGTATGCGTCCATGGACAATTCATACCCTGATTCCGATATGATTTT
>JARKQP010000409.1 GCA_029974875.1 Mobilitalea sp. | reverse complement strand
CTGAAGTACAGACCTGCAGAAAAAGATCACACTCATGGCACAAGCTATTGTCCTGCATAAATGCATATTGTCACCACTTTACCCACATCCTGTCATGGAGATAGAAAAGAACCAATTTAACGTCATGACTCAGAGCGTATGTATTAATACACTGTAATATGAAGTCACCATCCGGTATTTAGCCGCTCAGCACATCCTTTAGTAGCTCGAAGCATATATTCGCTGAGATATTTGTCATTTCATCCCGGTTAGAGTACCAATCATCCCACTTGACCCCGAGACAGTCGCTGATATGTCCTATCCAAACACTCCTGATACCACATTCAGATGCCGCTGCATAGAATGGTGATGTTTCCATATTAATAACTTGTGCTCCCTGGCTTCTCCATTCTGCGACCAATATATCAGTCTCTCTGTACAATGCATCAACAGTAGCTGCAACAACACACTGAATATCACATGACAGTTTCTCTGCTGCTTTCTGAGTTCTTTTAACAAGATGACTATCAGGAAATAACTGCCCTTTATTGTATATTCTGCTTGTTCCGTCAGTAGGAAGCGCGGAACCCACAATAACCTGTTGTCCTCTGCAATATGCCGGGTCTATACCACCAGCAGCTCCATACCCAACTGCATACTTGATACCAATGTGAGCAAGTTCTTCAATAAGTATTGCTGCTTGTGGTCCACCCCAGTTACACCGGGTAACTATGCCTACAGATTTGCCTCCTATGGCAGCCTCATATACATATGGGCATTCCTCAGACTCCTGCATACCGAAAAAGACTTTATAGCCTACAGGTTTAGCTTTAAACACCCGAACAAGTTCCTGAGAACCTTTATAATCACGGAAGCAAAGCACTGCCGCCTCCCACTTGGGAATTAACTCATCACTCAAACGGTTTCTAATAACCGCACCTGGCTCAATATATCTCACATTCATTCCCCCAGCCTGTTCTCTATTATATCTACCTTTGTGTAATAGCAAATCAGTTACTATATTATACCAATAGTGATGCTCAAGAACAACTTTATGTACGTTTCCCGCCCATATCCCTAGGCCATGAAACGTAGACAACCTTATTCTATGAGTCTTTAATCAAAATTTAACCTTTGGAATTATATCCAATGGGGACGGTTCTGCACTATTTGAAAAAGTGCAGAACCGTCCCCCTTATACCTGGAGCATAAAGAAAGCCCTGCATTAAAGCAAGGCTGTATTTTACAGATTCTTTAGCGTTTCGTCATGTTCCTCAACGTTTCGTAGGAGGATACCACTTTTCCGACCAAAACCACGCCTGGTCTTTAGGAACGGTTACAACGGGCTGCACAATTATCTTACCGTCCTGCACCGTAAATTCCAACTTATCGCCTGTCTTTAATCAATGCCTTCAAAATGTCGGCAGGAATTGTCACCTGTGATTTTTGACGCAGTTCAACGACCATGATAAAACCTCCTTGTAGGAATTTCTTACTTTCCCATGGTTATTATACGTCAAAACAATGAAATAATTAACAAGAAATATCCTCTAAGGATTCCAGTAGTTTGACTTATAATTTTATCCCATGACTACTTCTACCATTACCTTTTCCTTACCAATGAATAAATCCACAGGTATCACAGGTCCATGACAAATATCTATGAAAGTCCCATCAGCTGATAAGGTTTTCACTCCTTTTTCAACGTTATTGGGATTTACTACCTTTATATTAACCTCACATCCCCGGAACTTTCTCACAGCTTCAAAGCCTTTCCACTCAGAAGGTATGCATGGATCAATTAACAGGCCCCTCGTATTTGTCCTTATCCCAAGCAGATATCTTGTTGCCGCCAGTTCCATCCAGGCTGCAGTTCCGGTTACCTGTGTCACATTTGCCCAACCATGCCTTACATTCTCGGGTCCAAATATTGTGCTTACATATGCATATGGTTCAGCTATATATTTCTCCAAGCCTACCTTTTGTGATGCAATGTGAGGTATAAGCTGCTTGTAGTATTTCCAAGCCTTATCAGCTCTACCAAGCATAGACTCAGCAATTACAGCCCAAGCATTCACATGGCAGAAAATACCTGCATTTTCTGCACAGCCTGGTGGAAGGAATTTTATAGCTGGTTTTTCAACCTCCGGCCATGTTGGGTAACCAGGTGAAAGTATCTGCAATCCTATGTCGGAATCCAGCAATTTATTGGCGCTGTCCATTGCTTTCAATAATTTTTCCTTCTCTCCTGTCTGGGACATTACAGCCCATACTTGTGTTTCCAGCCATATCTTTCCGTATGTGTCCCTGCTTACTCCGAAAGGTTTCCCTTCATCATCATATCCTCTTACCCACCAGTCGCCATCCCAACCATAATCATCTATCGCTTTCTGTTGCTTTTCTATCAGCATTATCAGCCTATCAATAGACTTTTGATCTCTTCTGACTTCTGCAAGTTCCAGCAGCATCTTCATGTAATATATGTGCTGCTGGGCTACGAATAAGGTTTCACCTCTTCCTCCTGTGCCAAAGCTTCCAACATGGTCATTCCAGTCACTGATTAATATTAATGGCAGGTTATGTGAACCCATATTGTTTTCAGTAAATTCTATACCTCTCATCAGGTGCTCCCATATCGTTGCGTTGCCGATAGGAGATACAAGGTCTTTATCTAAAAACGGCACTTCTATGTCCAGAATAGAAGAGTCACCTGTTTCTACCACCAAAGCATATGCAAGTTCAGCTAACCACAGGTGATTATCGGAACGTGTTGCTATCTCAGGCTTATGCCTCTCTTCAGGCCATGACTGCTGAACTACATACCCTTCTTCAAATTGCATGGATGCCTGATGTATAAGTAATCTCTTAGCCCACTCTGGCCGGCGGTATGCTTGTGTCAACATATCCTGGCAGGTATCTCTATAGCCTATTCCTCTAGCTCCTGATGCGCTCGAACTTATTGATCTTGAATATCTTGCAGTATGCACGCTTTGAACAGGATTCCAAATATTGATATTCCTCATTGAATCTATATCCGGTATATCACATTGCAATACCGAGAGTTCATCATCCCACCATTTATCGCTTTTTGCCGTCTGATCTTGTACAAAGCCCGGCATTCTAAATATCTTAAGCTTATTGGAGGTTTCTTTAAGGGCGGCGTCAAGGTTTTTCAGCACCCCGGGAGTCACACCGAGAAAATATGGTATTGATACTTCCGCCTCAGGTTTGAGGGAGTGTTTCAAGTGCAAGGCAGCGCATCCCTCTCCGCCTCTTAAGCTTTCATTTCCGCACTTCCCCCTCTCGACCGCAGCAGGATTCCTTTCATATCGATATGGTCCGCAGAATACGTCACGATTACAGGAGAATGAATCAACTTTTCTATTCGTACCAAAAAATACAAGTGGCGAATCTTCCATCCTTGGCTGAATATCCAGGTTGTTTATATATATTATCGAATCTAAGTCATTGTTGTACTCAACACGCTCCGCCCATTTAAAATAATAGCCAAGCTTAACTTCTTCCACATACATGAACTGAGACAGTTCCACATAAGCAAATACATCTACATCCTGGCTTTCCGCTCCATTGTTTATAAGCTTCAAGTCCCAGATCATAGCATCATATTCCTGGGACATGAAAAGAGTAAGTACAGCTTTTATATCACCTTTGGAGGCAATAAATCTACTCTTACCAGGCTGGTGTACAGACTGCCAACTGTCAAGCGGAGTCTCACATGGGCGGAATGTGGGGGACCATACTGTTCCGTCTTTCTGCCTTATGTAAATGTAAAAGCCTGGTGTGTCAATTGGTAAGTTGTACATCCTATACCGCGTAAGCCTGAATATCACTGGCGATTTCCACCAAAGAAGCCCTCCTCCTGCCTGCGATACAAAGGCATGAAGCGATCCATTGGAAAGATAATTGATCCATGCACCGGACATATCATGTCTGTCAAAAATAATTTCGCGTTCTGTGTCATTAAATCTATAGGGTAAGCTCATATTCTCAGCTCCTCGATTTTATGTTAAATTTAATAAATATTCTAAAAATAAATCCCATACCTTGATCGAAGTATAGGACTTTTCTTTAATACCTAATCATTTGGGCTTTCGATATATTCAAACCAATCAAAATCTGCAGGTATTCTCATCCCTGATAAGTCCTGACAGCAAACACCTACAAAAGCTCCTGTAAAGTGAATATGCCCCACCCGTTCATAATACTCATCAGACATTATACTAGAATCAAAATCAGGGCCTACCTTATGCCACTCTGCTTCATCTACCGAGTAAAAGAACCGCAGTTTATCATAATTTACTTCGGCCCTTAAATAAACTCTGCTTATACCTTGCAAAGGAATTCCGGCATTTAGCGGGTAGTCAAAACCTCCGTTATCACACTTAAGTACATTTATGCACTTCCCAAGTTCCTCATCAAATGTAATGTGTATATAGTAGAAGTTGGTAGTGTCATAAATACATATCAATCCGGCCATCTGTTTAAATGAATTCGGTTCGAATTCAACGCAAGTGGATGCAATGTAGCAAAAAGCCTGCTGCCGCCTTGCTATAAGGCTCTGGTTATGCAGCGAGCTTAAGGACTCCCTGCCCTTTAGCCTTAAATATCCTGGTCTTTCCTTAAGTGTAAGTGAATCTTCAAATAAAGGCACTCGAAGTGTTTGAAAATTTATATTAAGAATGTCTGAATCAAAGTCATCTCTGGCCGGATCCTTATCCTGGTAATATTCGGGCAGTTCCGGCACAGCTACGCTTACTTGAGGTTTGTTTCCGCCCGCTTCAAGCCTTAGCCAATTATCACCAGTCCATATCATTCTCTGAATCGCAGTCTCTCTGCCTAATATACTCCTGCCTTTTGACGGCAGAGGCCTCCTGCAAAGGTGTACCATATACCACTCTCCGCTTTGGGTCTCAAAAATATCAGCATGGCCTGCACTCTTCAGCTCCAGTGTAAAGTCATTTCTGGAAGTAAGCACCGGGTTCTCAGGGTCAGCTTCATAAGGTCCGAATAATGATTTGGATCTTGCCATCGTCATTGCATGTGTGAATTCAGTGCCTCCTTCCGCAGTAATGAGATAGTAATAACCATTCTTCTTATATATATGAGGTCCTTCGGTCAGTCCCAGTTCAGTTCCTTTAAAAATATTTACAGGAGAGCCAATCAGACCTTTCTTTTCAGCAGAGTACTCCTGAATCACTATTCCGCCAAAGGGATTCTTTCCTTTTCTGTGATCCCATGTCATATTAACAAGCCATTTTCTCCCATCCTCATCGTGAAATAGTGAGGGATCAAAGCCGCTGCTGTTAAGATAAATGGGTTCAGACCAATCACCCAACATGTCCGTTGCCGTAACCAGATAGTTATGCGTGTCCTTAAAAATTCCCGTATAGGATTTTACATCAGTAAATGCCAGATAAAATATCCCTTCGCTGTATGTAAGGCAGGGGGCCCATACACCTCCGGAGTTCGGATTTCCTATCATATTTAATTGAGAAATCCTGGTTAGAGGATGAGCAATAAGCTTCCAGTGCACCAAATCTCTTGAGTGATGTATTTGTACACCCGGA
>JARKQP010000360.1 GCA_029974875.1 Mobilitalea sp. | reverse complement strand
TCCTGTCCCAATGTAAAGGAAGGCGGGATTGCTTTCGGGCAGGATCCCAGATGTGTGGAAGAAATTACTGCTGAGCTAAAAAAGCGCGCAAAGCAGCCAATCATTATGAAGCTTAGCCCTAATGTGACGGATATCGGGGAGATGGCAAGGGCTGCTGAGGCAGGCGGGGCGGATGCATTATCCCTGATCAATACCCTGACGGGCATGAAAATTGATATTCACCGCAGAGCCTTCCTCCTCGCCAACAAGACCGGAGGCTTGTCCGGCCCGGCAGTAAAACCGGTGGCGGTACGTATGGTTTACCAGGTGGCAAATGCAGTAAAGCTGCCTGTTATCGGTATGGGTGGAATCGCGTCTGCGGAGGATGCCTTGGAATTTATTATGGCGGGAGCATCCATGGTTGCCGTAGGTACTGCTAATTTTATTAACCCTACTGCGACCTTGGAGGTAATTGAGGGAATAGAAGCCTATATGAGGCAGTATGGGGTCAAGGACATTAATGACTTGATTGGATGCGTAGTGTGAAATGAAGATCATTTCACATCCGGCACCCGGTGGCCTTGCGGCTGAATGACCGTTAGTGTGAAATGAAGATCATTTCACAATCCGGCACCCGGTGGCCTTGGGGCCGAATGTCCGTTAGGTTAAAGGATGGATTTTTTAAGAAGTATTAAAATAAAAACTAAAATTTTTGTGAAGTACTATGAATAATTCGATTTTGTGTTACAATTGAAGAATAATAAAAGACAGACGGAAATAAAAGATAAAGCCGGCTGTTTGCAGGCGGCAGAATGGAGATGGAGATGGAGCAGTATAAAAAGGAATTTATAGAATTCATGGTTGACTGTGGTGTGCTTAAGTTCGGTGATTTCATGACGAAAAGCGGGAGAAAGACCCCCTTCTTCGTAAACACAGGCTTTTACCGTACAGGTGCACAGCTGAGAAAGCTAGGTGAATACTATGCGAAAGCAATTAACGATAAGTTTGGTTTGGACTTCGAGGTTTTGTTCGGACCCGCATATAAGGGTATACCGTTAAGTGTGGCAGCTACTATGGCACTCAGTGAGTTTTATCAAAGGGATATCAGATACTGTTCCAACCGTAAGGAAGTAAAGGATCATGGTGATACGGGAATCCTGCTGGGCTCGCCCCTCACAGATGGTGACAGGGTAATCATCATTGAGGATGTAACCACCGCAGGTACCTCCATCGGAGAAACGATGCCCATACTTGCAGCCCAGGCAAAGGTTGAGGTGTTAGGGCTGGTGGTTTCCGTAGACCGCATGGAGCGGGGGCAGGGCAGTAAAAGTGCCCTGTCAGAAATTGAAGAAAATTATAAGATCGCAACTACAGCTATTGTTACAATGCAGGAAGTGGTAGAGCATCTGTATAATCGCCCTTATCAGGGGAAAATTGTTATTGATGATACATTAAAATCAGCAATTGATGCATATTATGAGCAGTACGGTGTCAGGTCATAGAGCAAACAGGCAACACATATTGCAGTGGGTAAAGGAGGAATAGGAATGATGGAGAAAATCTATCACACGATGAAGTCAGTGGGTGTGTGGAATCTTGTTATGGGAATTCTATTAATCGTTGCAGGAATTGTATCCGGTATCCTGCTAATACTAAATGGTGCTAAATTACTTAGGAAAAAATCGGAGTTATTATTCTAGGTTTAACTGATTGGGAAAGTGACCTTACCTTGGCGGGCGGTCACTTTTTTACATGGTCAGCGCACGCGATCAGGCTGAGTAAATAGTCAATGGAGGTTGTTTTGAGAACACAGGATTTTTACTATGATTTACCAGAGGAATTAATTGCGCAGGATCCCCTTGAGGACCGCTCAGGCTCCAGGCTGCTGCTTTTAGATAAGATGACAGGGGAGATAAAGCACAGCATATTCCGGCAGCTTACGCAGTATCTGAGGCCGGGGGATTGTCTCGTTATCAATAATACAAAAGTAATCCCCGCCAGACTCATCGGGGAAAAGCTCCATGATAAGGGTGGACAGGAAGCGGGGGACGGGGTACACGGTGCCAAGATAGAGCTGCTCTTATTAAAGAGAAGGGAGAAGGATGTCTGGGAAACCCTGGTGAAGCCAGGGAAAAAAGCCCGCCCGGGAACCAGGATTGACTTTGGCAACGGCCTCTTAACCGGAGAGATCACCGATATCCTGGAGGAAGGAAACCGGGTTGTTAAATTCACCTACCAGGGTATTTTTGAAGAGATCTTAGAGCAGCTGGGCCAAATGCCGTTACCGCCCTATATTACCCACGAGCTGGCAGACAAGAACAGGTACCAGACCGTATATGCAAAATATGAAGGCTCCGCGGCAGCCCCCACGGCGGGACTGCATTTTACGAAAGAATTGCTTGCAAAGATAGAGGCCATGGGTATTCCGGTAGCTAATGTGACCCTGCATGTGGGTCTGGGAACCTTCCGCCCGGTCAAGGTGGAAAATGTTCTGGAGCACCATATGCATTCGGAGGCTTATGAGGTAACAGAGGAAGCAACAGCGATTATAAATAATACAAAGAAAAACGGGGGAAGGGTAATCTGTGTCGGCACCACCAGCTGCAGGACAATAGAATCGGCAGCTGATGGTCAGGGCATTGTCCATGCCGGCGGCGGTGATACCTCCATTTTCATCTATCCCGGCTATAGCTTCAAGGTAATGGATGCACTAATCACCAACTTCCATTTACCTGAATCCACCTTGATGATGCTGGTTTCAGCATTGGCAGGCAGGGAGCATATCATGGCGGCTTATCAGGAGGCGGTGAAGGAGAAATACCGTTTTTTTAGCTTTGGGGATGCGATGTTTATTTGCTAAAGGTGGATATGATTTATGCCGCGAGGGGATATAAGATTAATAAAATTAAGTTTATATCCCTACTGATAGTGGAGATTTGGACAAGGAGATTAATAAAATTAAAAAAATAAAGCTTGCAATCGAGAAAATATTGTGATATACTCTCACCATCTTATTAAAAATGATTCTTCAAATATATATTAATTGAGACAATAGCATCGGATTAGTAGATGGTATTGAGACTTAAACAAGATGAATCAGCATGCTGTTTCACTTGTTGTGAATTCAGGGACAACGGGGTCAAAGCTAAGGCTTTGGCCCCGTTTTCTCATAAAAGCAATACAATCCTGAATAATCCTAAGGACAATGAGGTCAAGGCGACGGCTTTGACCTCTTATTGTTCCTTAGAATCCAGGGATGGGGCAGGATAACAATAAGATGGAAGATTATATAAATGTGTGAAATATAAACTAAGACAAAGAGGTCAAAATCAACATGATTTTGGCCTCTTTTCAATGTGACTGGCGGCAGAGCCGGAATTGGCACATAAATTTTTTGATATCAAGTCAAACAATGAAAGATTAAAAAATGTTCAGTGAAGGGTTAAAAAGAGGAACCCTTATTGATAAAAAAAGATTATTGAGGAGGAATGTTTATGTTTTCATCAGTTAACACAATTTGGGTACTTATAGCGGCGGCACTGGTATTTTTTATGCAGGCCGGGTTTGCTATGGTAGAAACAGGTTTTACGCGTGCCAAAAATGCAGGTAACATCATAATGAAGAACCTTATGGATTTTTGCTTGGGAACTCCACTTTATTGGTTGATTGGGTTCGGAATCATGTTCGGAGGGAGCGGAGCCCTCTTTGGCGGTATTGATTTTATGGTAAAGGGAGATTATTCAGCCGTTACTCCCGAGGGTGTGCCAATAATGGCTTTTCTCATCTTCCAGACAGTATTCTGTGCAACAGCGGCTACCATTGTATCGGGGGCAATGGCGGAAAGAACGAAATTTTCTGCTTATTGTCTATATAGTATGGCAATCAGTGCTTTTGTTTATCCGGTGTCGGGACATTGGATTTGGGGCGGCGGCTGGCTGGCCGATTTAGGCTTCCATGATTTCGCAGGTTCTACGGCTGTTCATATGGTTGGTGGTGTATCGGCGCTCATTGGAGCTAAAATGCTGGGACCCCGTATTGGAAAATATGATAAGAAGGGCAAAGCTAAAGCGATTCCAGGCCACAGCTTAACTCTTGGTGCTCTGGGCGTATTTATTTTATGGTTCTGCTGGTTCGGATTTAATGGTGGTTCCACCGTATCTGCCACCGGGGATGATGTGCTATCATCCATGGGCAGTATATTTGTCACAACCAATATGGCTGCTGCAGTAGCCAGTATCTCTGTTATGTGCGTAACCTGGATCCGTTATAAAAAGCCTGATGTCTCAATGACACTCAATGGATCCCTGGCAGGCCTGGTAGCGATCACAGCGGGCTGTGACGTCGTATCTCCATTTGGAGCAGCTATAATAGGTATCATTGCCGGTATTGTAGTAGTATTTGGGATTGAATTTATTGACAAGGTAGTAAAAATCGATGATCCTGTAGGCGCAATAGGCGTACATGGCATCTGCGGTGCTTTGGGAACATTATTGACAGGATTATTTGCAGTGGAGGGCGGCTTGTTCTATGGAGGTGGAATTTCCCTCTTTATTACACAGCTTATTGGTGTAATAGCTGTAATTGCATGGGTTACAGTAACAATGGTTATTATCTTTAGTATCATTAAGCATACAGTCGGTCTTAGGGTTTCCAAGGAGGAGGAAATTGACGGTCTTGATATTCATGAGCATGGCTTAAGCAGTGCATATGCTGATTTTATGCCCTCCGTTGATATGCTGTCAGGGGATAAGGTAGTTGTTTCATCGGATAAGCCAATGTCTGAGGCAATACCAGTAACGAGAGTATCGGTTTCGAAGGAAGGAGAAAAGGCCCATAAGATCACAAAGGTTGAGATTGTAACAAAGCAAAGTAAATTTGAGGAATTAAAAGCTGCTATGAATGCGATAGGTGTCACCGGCATGACCGTGACAAATGTTCTGGGATGCGGTATCCAGAAGGGAGCGACCGAATATTACCGTGGTGTTCCGCTAGATATGAATTTATTACCTAAGGTACAGGTTGAAGTAGTGGTAAGCAAGGTTCCTGTAAACCTTGTAATTGATGAAGCCAGAAAGGCATTATATACGGGTAATATTGGTGACGGTAAAATATTTGTGTACGATGTAGAAGATGTAGTTAAGGTCCGTACCGGTGAAACAGGTTATGATGCCCTTCAGGGAGAAGAGTAAAATAATTTAGGAAGCCTATTTCCATCCTATAATATAAATCACATAATTTTGAAAAAATATGTCGTATTTTCCATTTGTATCCCGATTTTCGGAACATGATTTATACTTTGATAATATATTATAGTATAAATTATTATGGAGAGGGTCGGCTTGGCTGGTTTTGATATTATTATAGAAAATATTCATAAAGGCAAGTATCCCCGCCTTGGGTCTGGCTCGGGGCGGGTTGTATTTGATTTGGAAAATGGGTATGTGATTAAGGCTGCTAAAAATAGAAGAGGAATTGCCCAGAATAAAGCGGAGTGCGCGATCGCAAAAAGTGACCATTCCAATATGTTCGCTAAGATTATTGATGTCTCCAAGGACTATCATTTTGTTGTCATGGAAAAAGCCGATAGGGTCCAATCCATTTCAGTAGTTTGGAGATATTATAAAGTAAGAAATAACAGGGAGCTAAGTGGTTTGGATCCATTTAAGAGGATATGCTCAAAGCATGAGCTGCTGATGAGTGATTTATACCGGAGGATGAATTGGGGACTTGTGAAGGGGAAACCGGTCATCATTGACTATGGCTTTACGAAGGAAACGAAAAAACTGTACTAAAAAAGACTGCCCTTACGGTTAACCGAAGGGGCAGTACTTCTATGTGTGCCCGGCGGGCACAAGTTATTTATTCTTATTAAGTGGGTCGGCTTACTGATACACTTTGTGTCCTACGCCTTACTTATTCATCTTTGCAAGGATACTTCTTGCTACGCTGATACCGTTAGCAGATGCCTGCTGGAGGCCTCTGGTCACGGCAGCGCCGTCACCGATAGCCCTAAGGCCGTTTACGCTGGTTTCAAAGTCTGTATTTACTACGACCTTGTTGGAGTAGAATTTAACCTCTACACCGTATAATAAGGTTTCATCGCTTGCGATACCCGGTGTAACCTTATCCAGGGCTAGGATCATTTCCTTGATATCTACCATAATCCTATGAGGGAAAACCAGGGATAAATCTCCCGGTACAGCATCCTTCAGGGTAGGAATCAGGTTGTTTCTGCATAACCGCTCCTCCGTTGTCCTTCTTCCTCTTTGGAAATCACCAAAGGTTTGGACGAGGATTCTTCCGCCGCAGAGCATATTGCTTAACTGGGCAATGTGCTTACCGTATTCAATCGGAGTCTTGAAGGGCTTAGTAAAATTCTTGGAAACCAGAATTGCAAAATTGGTATTGTTCGTTTTAAATTCCTTGGATTTATAAGCATGTCCATTTACAACCGCAAGGTTATTATCATAATACTCCGTAGCAACCTCGCCGGAGGGATTGGTACAGAAGGTACGGACCTTGTCGTCAAAGGTTGGTGTATAGTAAACCAGCTTAGCTTCATAAAGATTTTTGTTCAGGAATTCCATTACCTCATCCCGGACCTCAACACGGACACCGATATCAACAGTACCTACCTTTGTCTCAATGCCATGCTCCTGGCAGATATCCTTAAACCAGTCAGAGCCCTCACGGCCGATGGCAGATACGATTTCACCTGCATAGAAGGTATCCCCCTTGGAGGTGATGACACCCTTTGCCTGCTGGTCTTCGATAATAATATCCTTAACCATGGTATTAAATAATATTTCAACTCCGGAAGCCAGTAAATGCTCCTGTAGGCGGGTATATATCTTATAGCCCTCCTCCGTACCGAGATGACGGATGGGACATTCGATTAATTTCAAATTAGCGTTGATGGCACGGCGTCTGATCTCGCGGATCTCAGCCTCCTTATCGACACCATAGACATTGGTATCCGCGCCAAATTTTAAATAAATATCATCGGATTCCTTAATTAACTCCATTGCTTTGTCATAGCCTAAGATATCAGGAAGAACACCTCCAACATCGGGAGATAGGGAGAGCTTTCCATCGGAAAAGGCTCCAGCGCCTGCAAAGCCGGTAGTGATAGAGCAAGGCCGGCAACCAATACACTGCTTGGTTGTCCTCTTCGGACACATTCTTTTTTCAATCGACCTGCCCTTTTCTATCATCAGGATTTTCAAATCCTTGTTTTCCTTGATGAGCTCATATGCACAAAAAATACCGGAAGGGCCGGCACCAACAATAATTACATCGTAATTTTGCATTAACAACACTCCTTTATGGGGTATGAACTTTAGTATCCGGGGGCAATTGAACCAGATTTCCGGTTCAACCGCCGAGCATACTGTTTCCTTATAAATAGGGGCAGTACACTGACCTCGCTCATTTTAGGATACTATTAATTTTATTGCAAGAAGTTAAAAAGAAAAACCGGAGGGCGGTTATGTACCCTTAAATAATGTTGTAATGGGCTAAGGCGTGCGCAACCCCATCCTCATCCACATCCTTCGTAAGATAGGCTACAATCCGGGCAATCTTGTCATCGGAGTTACCCATGCCGATGCTGTGCTTTACGTAGTTAAGCATGGAGAGGTCATTGATGCTGTCGCCCAGGGCATAGGCATTTTCATGGGGGATATCCAGATGGGACAGGAGGAATTCAATTCCCGTAGCCTTGGAGCTGCCCTTTGGGACAATTTCAATAAAATGATCCCCATGGTGCATGTAATCGAACCTGTCACGGTATTTATCCAAAAAGCTGCTGATGGAGGCCAGATCCTCATACCAGACACTGAACTTGTCAAAGGAAATCTGTGGGTCATCCCAGCCCTTTACATTAAACATAAGCTGATTTTTGAAAAAAGCCTCTTGCTTTTGCAAAGCAGGAAACCGGGAATTCTCGTTAAAGTACACCGCATGGGTACCCTCAAGTACAGCATCAGCCGGATATTCCAGAAGGTCTGCAACAAGCTCTTTACAGAGCTTTGTCGGAATGGTGTTATGTAGCAGCTCCTCATTGCCATACCGGATATAGGTGCCGCAGCCGCATACAAAACCGTCAAAACCCAGATTTTTAATTCCGTTATCTATTTCTGCGTAGGACCTGCCGGTATTAATAAAGGTCAGATGACCGTTTGCCCGGGCTTTACGGATGGCAGCTTTTATGCTGTTTGGGACTGTATAGCTACGGTGGCTGAGAATCGTGCCGTCAATGTCAAAGAATATTATTTTGGTTTTCATTGTATCACTCCTATGCCTTGAAAAAAATCACACTAGATTGCGCCTTAAATCATATCATACTCTTGACAATATGAAAAGAGTCGATTATGATATGAGAAAATGATAACAACATGGAAGGTGAATGTAGTAGCATATATTTTCCCGCCAGAGAGGGTCTGCCGCCGGCTGAGAGCAGGCTCAGGGTTCGGATATATGTCGAAGTTCGGCACCGGAGTTGCCTGTAGGATATCATGGACAGTAGTTCCTCATTGCTGTCCGGTTGATAAATGACAGGCCGGGTCAGTTCCGTTATAGCTGTTGAGAAGCCAGCTGCTTTGGCTTGAATTTGGGTGGTACCACGATGCTTTCGTCCCTTGCGGATGGAGGCTTTTTTTATGCACCCGGAGGGGCGCATTGCTTGGCGGGCGATTGCCTGGTGGGCGTATGTTCACGGATACTCAAAAAGAATATATTTTTATTATGAAAGAAAAATCCTCCTCTATGGAGGGTTAAGGAGGTAATCAGATGTTAGAAAATTTAGAGAAAATTAAAGCACAGTTTAAAGAAGAACTGGGTACAGTCAACATGAAGGACGAAATTGAGCGGATCAGGGTAGCATTCCTTGGGAAAAAGGGTTTGGTGACGGAAGCCTTAAAGGATCTGCGTAATCTGGATGCGGAAGCAAAGAAGGTTGCGGGGCAGCAGGTAAACCTGCTGAAGACGGAGATTGAAGGTGCCATCGTAGAATTCCAGAAGTCCCTGGAGGAGAGGGAATACCAGAAGGAAATCGCAAATACGGAGCGCTATGATTTTTCCATTCCCTCCGAGGTAGCCGTTGGTACCCTGCATCCAATTACGATTGTGCAGAGCCAGATCGAGGACATCTTTAAGACAATGGGCTTTATTATAGAGGATGGTCTTGAAATCCAGACAGAATTTAATAACTTTGAGGGAGTTAATATCCCAAAGAACCATCCTGCAAGGGATATGACGGATACCTATTATCTGGAAAATGGACAGCTGTTAAAGACCCATACCTCGGCTGCCCAGAACACCATTATGAGGAAATACGGCGCGCCAAAGCCCGGTGAGCCTTTAAAGGTATTGTTCCCGGGCAGATGCTTCCGCAATGAGAACATTGATGCCAGCCATGAAAACACCTTCTTCCAGCTGGAGGGCATGATGATCGGTGATGACATCTCCATTTCCAACTTGATTTACTTCATGAAGGTATTGCTTTCCGAGGTATTTGAACGGGATGTAAAGGTGCGCTTAAGGCCGGGCTTCTTCCCCTTCGTGGAGCCGGGCTTTGAGCTGGATATTAACTGTGCGATCTGCGGGGGATCCGGCTGTCCTACCTGTAAGCAGTCCGGCTGGCTGGAATTACTGCCCTGTGGAATGATCCACCCGAACGTACTCCGCCTTGGAGGAATTGATCCGGATAAGTATACGGGCTTTGCCTTCGGTCTGGGACTGACGAGGCTGGCGATGATGAAATATAACATCAAGGATATCCGCCTGTTCAACAGCGGAAACCTGAAACAGTTAAAACAGTTCACACTTTAACGGGGCACTCCCGGAAATTCCCTTTCTGGGAGCACCTGAGGATAATCAGATAGGAAGTGCCGCGCATGTGGCAGAATGGAGGAAACTATGCTTATTTCAATGAATTGGATTTCAGAATTTACGGATCTCTCCGGGGTTAACCTAAAGGAGTTAATCGGAAGATTTACCTTATCTACCGCGGAGGTAGAGGATATATATGAATACGGTAAAAATATTAAGGATGTTGTTGTGGGCAAAATTATAGAAATCAATGACCATCCAAATTCTAAGAAGCTTCATCTGGTAAAGGTGGATATCGGAACGGAAGTCGTGGGCTGTGTCTGCGGTGCGCCAAATGTATTTGTAGGTGCGGTGGTTCCCTTTGCCAGGCTTGGGGGTCAGGTGGGCGACCTTGAGATTAAGGAAGCCAAGATTGCAGGGGAGACCAGCCACGGCATGTGCTGCTCCGAGAAGGAGCTGGGAATCAGCGAGGATCATTCCGGGCTGATGATCCTGGAGGATATCTACCCGCTGGGTACGGATGTTAAGACCTTTATGCAGCTGGAGGATACCATATTTGAGGTTGATAATAAATCCCTGACGAACCGCCCGGATCTCTGGGGACATTACGGTATTGCGAGGGAGATTGCGGTTTTAACCAAGAGGCCCTTAAAGCCACTGGAGGTTGTGGATACAAGCATTTACAAGGAGCTTGCACAGCTTGATATTAAGGTGGAGGATGCCGGTCGGTGCTTCCGCTATAGCGGCATTACGGTGGCTAACATCCGGAAGAAAAAATCTCCGGTCAACATGAGGATCCGCCTTACCTACTGCGGCATGAGGCCTATTAACCTGCTGGCAGACTTGACAAATTACCTGATGATGGAGCTTGGACAGCCGATGCATGCCTTTGATAATAAGAAGGTGTCAGCCATCAGGGTAAAGACCTATCCGGAGGTTGTGGATTTTAAAACCCTGGACAGTGTGGACAGGAAGGTTGATACGGATACCCTGTTAATCTGTGATGAGAAGGAGCCCGTTGCCATAGCCGGCATCATGGGCGGTGAGCTGTCCGAAATTACGGATGAAACAGATACGGTGTTATTAGAGTCCGCTAACTTTGACGGCGTTTGTGTCCGTAAATCGGCAACCCGTCTGGGACTTCGTACGGATGCGAGCTCAAGATATGAAAAGATTATCGATCCTGAGCTGACGGTTCCGGCTATCGAGCGTTTCTTAAAGCTGCTTATGGATATCGATCCGGGTGTGGAGGTGACCTCAGCCCTGACGGACTGCTATGTAAAGCATTATGACACCATCAGAATCGACTTTGATAAGGCTTATGTAGATAAGTATACGGGCATTGACATAAGCTCCGGCCAGATAGAGGAAACCTTAACAGCCCTTGGGTTTAGCGTAACCCGTAATAAGGATGAGTTCAGTCTGGTTGTCCCTACCTGGAGGGCCACCAAGGATGTTACCATGAAGGCGGATATCATTGAAGAGATCACCCGTATCTACGGATATGATAATTTTGACATCCGTTCCACGAAGAGCTTCCTGACACCGGTCCGCCATAGTGTGGAAAGGAGCGACGAGTACCGGATGAAGGAGCTTTTATCGGAGCGCTATGCGATGAATGAGGTCCATAGCTACATTTGGTACGAGTCAAAGCAGAATAAGGAGCTGGGCATTATTACAGAGCCGAATATCCGCATTATCAATTCCATTACGGCAGAGAATGATACAATCCGTTCTACCATGATTCCAAGCTTGCTTGGGTTTGTAGCAAAGAATGTAGATTCCAACCCGGAGATGGGCATGTTTGAAATTGGCCGCGTAGCTAACGGGCTAAGGGAAGACGGCCTGTGTGATGAGCGTAAAAGGCTGGGTATTGCCGTAGCCAGCAAGAAGCTGGGCGATAAAGAGATTTATTTCAAATGTAAGGAGATCGTAGAACAGCTCCTGCTGTCAATTAAGAACCTCCGCCCTACCTTTGCTGTCTGGGAGGAGCTGGCAAAATACAATTATGTCCATCCGGTAAATAGTGCCTGCATTAAGCTGGCAGGGGAAGAGATCGGATACTTCTCCGTGATCAATCCAAAAATCAAGAATAAGCTGGATAAGAAATTAAATGTTGCTTTTGCTGAAATCGACCTTGGGCAGCTGGAGAAGGTTGCAAAAGAACCGCTCCGTTACTCAGAGATCAGTAAATACCCGGGGGTAACCATTGACCTAAGCTTACTGGCAGATAAGGCCCTGCGCTATGAAAATATCGCCGGCTATGTGAAGGAATATAAGTGCGGATACCTCCAAGGCTTCCACCTGGTTGATATCTTTGAGGATGAGAAGCTCTTACCCGGAAAGAAGAGCGTGACAGTACGTTTTGAGTTCATATCGAAGGAAAGAACCCTGGAGGGACAGGAGATCCAGGCCATGGTGGATGAATTGCTGGCGTTGCTGGAGACAAAGGGTATTGTAATCCGTAAATAATATGAGTAAATATAAGTGAATTATATAAGTAAATTCAGGTAAGGATAGTTAGGCTGATATATCAAAAACAGGGAGAGATCCTCAGGCGGATTTTTCCCTGTTTTTAGATTTGCTGCCCAGTGATGCTACATTTATTCCTGGTCAGCTATATTTTTCTGGTAAACAACACAGTCGTACTGGGTACCGTCTCTTCTGGTTCCCACATTTGTCTCAAGCCTTGCGTATTTCATCCCCGCCTTTTGCATGACCTTTCCTGAGGCTGTATTAAGTATATCATGCTTTGCCTGAATCATCACATAACCTATGTCAAAAAATAGATAATGCATGATGGCCCTTAACGCTTCGGTCATAATGCCCCGGTTCCAATAATCCTTTCCAATACAGTAGCCAATCTCACAGGATGAGGTCAGTTCGTTGGATATTTCGACACTGATGGAGCCTACAGGCATCCCTTGATTCTTTATTTCAATTGCCCATACATAGAAATTCTGTTCCCCGTAGCGGCTCACCCATTCCCTGATCCTGCTTCGGGAAGCGCCCTCATCCCTATGCGGTCCCCAGGAAAGGTATTTACATACCTGTGGATCTCCCGCCCAATTCCGGTACATGGCTCCTGCATCCTCAATGCGGAACCGACGAAGCACCAGCCGGATTGTTTCAATGGTATTTGTCCCCTTATGCTGCATACCCGATCTCTCCTATGCCCTAAATGTGTTATTGCATCCTTTTAGAACATATACCGGTTAAAACGGTATTATGACAAATATTATATGGACATACAGAAAGATTGGAGCTATTAAATAATTATTTTGCCCAAAGGACTTTATGAATCCTAATCTAAGTATTATAATGGGAGAATAGGATACATCTATTTTTAGACTACATAGGAGGAGAAATCCTCCTAAAAACAAAGGAGAATTAGATATGTTAAAGGAATTTAAGAAATTTGCACTAAGGGGCAACATGATTGATCTGGCGGTAGGTATTATAATCGGCGGTGCATTCGGCAGCATTGTCAATTCCCTGGTAAATGATATCATAATGCCCATATTAGGCTTATTTACCCGTCAGATTAATTTTACCGACTGGTTTATCCCGTTGGATGGAAAGGAGTATGCGACGTTGCGTGCAGCCCAGGATGCGGGAGCAGCCACGGTCAATTACGGTCTTTTCATCTCTGGAGTATTAAATTTTCTGATTATGGCTTTTGTTGTTTTTTTAATGGTACGCTGGATCAACAAGCTTAAAAAACCGGAGACGGTAGCGGCACCAACCACGAAAACCTGCCCATATTGCTGCTCTGATATCAGCCTCAGTGCAACAAGATGCCCTCATTGTACATCCGACTTAAGCGGTGGGGATGAGTAAGCAATACCTCCTGGGAATATGGACTTCATTTTGTAATATAGTAGGAAGCAGGGTATACTATACAAATAATATAAGTTGTTTAGAAGTGTTTTTTGCTTCTAGATAAAAGGCCTGTTTTTTGTGCAGTCCGTTATGGTTATAGGAATATGTATTTCGTTCCTGTAATACAAAAAATTGCAATAGTAAGTGAAAGAATGGAGAATACACATGCTTCGTAGGTTTTATCCTAAGAGAGTGGCAGAGTCATCCTATGCCATCGACTATGAAAAATTATATCAGGAAGGATACCGGGGGATTCTATTTGACATTGACAATACCCTGGTAGAGCATGGTGCGGATGCCACGCCGAGGGCGGTTGAACTTTTTGGGCGCCTGGAAAAGCTGGGTTTTCAGACCTGTCTCATATCAAATAACAGTAAAGCGCGGGTCAACAGGTTTAATAAAAAAATCGGTACGAATTATATCTACATGGCAAATAAACCCTTTAAAAAGAATTACCTAAAGGCTGTTAAAATCATGGGGACAAGAATTGATAATACGGTCTTCGTAGGTGACCAGCTCTTTACGGATATTTTTGGCGCAAATAATATTGGTATGATGACTTATCTGGTAAATCCGATCCATCCGAAGGAGGAGATACAGATTATCCTCAAGCGTAAATTGGAGCGTCTCGTATTGTACCATTACCGGAAGGAACTTGCGAAAGGAAAAATTAAATGAAACACAATATCATACTGGTCGGATTTATGGGATCGGGAAAAACCTGCGTTGGGGAATACCTGGCAAAGCAGCTGTCCTATCAGTTTAGGGATACCGACCAGCTCATCGGGAAGAAGGCCGGAGACACCATCAATAATATATTTGCGTCTTACGGGGAAGAATATTTCCGCGACCTTGAGACTGGTTTATTAAAGGAACTGGTGCCGCGGCTTACGCATACCGTGTTATCCACCGGAGGAGGCATGCCGGTCCGGAAGGAGAATGGAGCCTTGCTAAGGGAGCTTGGCTTTGTGGTGTTCTTAAAAACCTCAAAAGAGACTACCCTGTCCCGGCTGCGGGAGGATGCTTCCAGGCCTTTGCTACAGGGGGACGGGCTGGAGGAAAAGGTAGAAAACATGCTTGCGCTTAGGACGCCGATTTATGAAAATACAGCCCATGACATTGTTATAACCGATGGAAGGACAGTGGAGGAAATAGCCCGTTTTATTATGGAACTATATGAAAATACAAAAAAGTAGCCCCGGTAGGAGCGGAAAGGAGATAGGCATGAGAATTCTTGTGATAAATGGACCAAATCTTAATTTTCTTGGAATCCGTGAAAAAGGAATCTACGGAACACAGGATTTTGAGTATCTGTTAGACAGCCTGGAGGAAAAAGCAAGGCAGGAGAATATTACAATTGAGACCTATCAGAGCAATTGTGAGGGTGAGATTATTGACCGTATCCAGAAGGCGTACCACGACCAGGTGGACGGAATTGTGATCAACCCGGGAGCTTATACCCATTACAGCTATGCAATACGTGATGCACTTGCCTCCATCGAGGTGCCTAAGATTGAGGTACATATTTCTAATATCCATCAAAGGGAAGAGTTCAGGCATACCTCGGTTACTGCTCCTGTGTGCACCGGACAGATTGCCGGTCTTGGACTGCAGGGGTATTTGCTGGCAATTGATGCAATTGTGGGTATGAAGCCAGCGCTATAGGTGGGCTGGCCAGGTGAAATATATTTATCCGCAGATATTTGTTATGGGAAATTTGCGGATATCTATACGGTTTGTGAAGATTTATACTATTCGGATAACTGTGTAGAACTATAAAATCCAGACAAATATGAAGATAACGGATAAAATAGAAAAGAAATGAAATATAGAAATAAAATATAGGGAAGAAGGACAGGTAAGATATGGACAACTATAAAAGGGTACAGGAAATATTAAAAAAGCAGCAGGCATCTGCCGTATTGATTTCTAATGGCAATAATATGCGCTATGTCAGCGGATTTGCAGGAGCTACAGGATATGTATATATATCGGAAAAAAGGCATGCCGTTATTACGGATTTCCGCTATACGATCCAAGCAGAGCTGGAAGCGGAGGGCTATGAGATCATTACCATAGGCAATGGCGGCTATGAGGAAGCAATTAATGACGTGTTAAGCACGGATGGAGTGGAGCGGCTTGCCTTTGAGGCGGAAGAGATGATATTTGCCAATTACCATAAGTTAAAGGAAAAATTAAGGGTAAAGGAGCTTGTTCCCCTGGGAAGTGAGATCACGGACCTGCGCCGTATTAAGACTCCAAAGGAGCTGGAGCGTATTAAGAAGGCCGAAGCCATCGGGGATGAGGTGTTTACTGAAATATTGACCTTTATCAAGCCGGGAATGACAGAGCTTGAGGTGGCGGCAAGAATTGAATATCTCTTGAAGCTGAAAGGGGCGGAAGGCCTGAGCTTTTCAGCGATTGTGGCTTCCGGAATTAATTCCTCCATGCCCCATGCGGTGCCGTCCCGGAAAAAAATTGAGCTGGGCGATTTCCTGACCATGGATTTTGGCTGTATCTACGAAGGCTATTGCTCTGATATGACCAGGACCATTGTAATTGGCAAAGCCAGTGAAAAGCAAAGGGAAGTATACAATACCGTACTCGCGGCGCAGCAGGCAGCCCTTGATTTTATCAAAGCAGGATATCAGGGTAAGGAAGTCGATAAGGTAGCCAGGGACATTATTTACGGTGCAGGCTATGAGGGCTGCTTCGGACATGGCTTAGGCCACAGTGTGGGTCTTCATATCCATGAGAATCCCAGATTGTCAATGCTGGAGGAAGGAATCATTGAAGCGGGAATGACAGAGACCATAGAGCCGGGACTTTATATCAAGGGCTTTGGCGGTGTCAGAATCGAGGATTTGGTCGTTGTAACGGAGCAGGGACATGAAAATTTTACCTTCTCAGATAAAAAATTAATTGAATTGTAAAAGTTTAACGAAAAATATGCAAAATTATAGAGCTTGGCTAAAAAAAACTATTGCAAAAAATTGCGGCTTATTATAGACTTAGGAGTAGTCAAATTGTAACTATTCAGTTGTCTCGAAAATTCCATGGAATATAAGTTATCAGAAGCTGCACTCTAACTTCTGATAAAAGGCGCTGTTCTTGCGCCGTCCATCGTGATTACAGGAAGATGTTTTTAGTTCCTGTAATATAAGTTATCTTTACGCATACCGGTTCATCAGAACCGTTGTGGCTGAGTGGTCACATAAATATTAAGGAGGAATTTTAAGTATGGTATCAGCAGGCGATTTCAGAAACGGTCTGACAGTTGAAATTGACAATAACGTATATCAGATTATCGAATTTCAGCATGTAAAACCTGGAAAAGGCGCAGCATTTGTAAGAACAAAATTAAGAAATATTAAGAATGGCGGGGTCATTGAGAAGACCTTCCGCCCTACTGAAAAATATCCGCAAGCTCATATCGAAAGAAGTGAGATGCAGTATTTGTATTCTGATGGTGAGTTATTTCATTTCATGAATGTTGAAACCTATGACCAGATCGCTATGAATGAGGATGCTATCGGTGACTCCCTTAAATTTGTCAAGGAAAATGAGATGGTTAAGATGCTTTCCCATGGCGGACAGGTATTCGCAATCGAGCCTCCGTTATTTGTAGAGCTTGTTATCACAGAAACAGAGCCAGGCTTCAAGGGTGATACGGCAACAGGCGCTTCCAAGCCTGCAATTGTTGAAACAGGAGCTACGGTATATGTTCCTCTGTTCGTTGAGCAGGGCGACAAGATCCAGATCGATACGAGATCTGGCGATTACATGAAGAGAGTGTAATTGAATACAAGTAATTAATATGGCGCAATTCATGGAAGATCAAGACTTTCTGTGGGTTGCGCTGTTTTTATGTCAATAGACAGAAGCACAAGGGAAATAATAGACAAGATTTTTATTCCATATAGCAACTTAAGCATCCGACAGTGTAAGGTTCACATGGAGAAGGAGGACCTAATTATCCCTCCTTCTATCATGTCTGTATATAATATTATTTGATGCTCTCTTTTTCCAATAATGCATCTTGCAATACTTTCGAAAAATTTAAATTTTGTTTTTCACCGAAGGTTTTTAACCAGGCAGGAATAGTTACGTTAGTCCTTATGCTTTGTGAGCCATATTTTTCTGAATAGCTGTCCATATCTAAAACAAACAAATTGGCAAAGCTTCCTGCAGGCGGCCGAATTTTTGTTATATCAGTAGCAGCAGGGATTTTATTTCCATCTTCTAATTCATCAAGAATCCAACCGCTGGCGGCGTCAACTCCCATTTCGAGAGCATCAGCTAAGGTTTTACCTTCTGTTACACAGCCTTGAAGATCCAGAAATTCTACTACATATCCTCCTGATCCGTCAGAAAATGGTGTAAGAATGGCAGGATAAATTAATTTCATATAGGTACCTCCTTTATGCTGGGTTATTTAAGCCCTGCTTGTTTTAATATTGATTTTATCGTATCTGGATGAAGGTCGCCGGTATGTTCTGGTATTGTTATCTTACCGGATTTGGTTGGGTGCTTGTAATGGTGGTGCGAGCCTTTTTGATTTTTGAGATACCATCCATCATTAAGTATAATCTTCTCGATTTCCTTGAATTTCATCTTTTGTAAACCTTCCTTATAAATTATTATACGCATAATATGTATAAATGTCAAAAGAATATGCGTATTATGTGTATGAAATATGATTGTTGTTGTAAATATTTCCTCTTGAAAATTTATCTGTATTACATTTAACCTATGATTATAATTAGTATTCTGCAATGAAATGCGTTACGACAGCCTAAGTTCATATAATACCACTTGACTTACCTCGAGGATCTAAGTATAATTATGTCTAGAAAGTCGAGGTATAATTATGGAGGAAAATATATGGAATTTGATAAGGGTCTAATCGGAGGTAGTACGATTTTATTATTATTATCTTTGCTGGAGGAATCCGACCTGTATGGATATGAAATTATCCGCAGGCTGGAACAAAAATCGGATAATACGTTCCAGTTCAAGGAAGGAACCCTGTACCCGGTGTTACACAAACTGGAGAATAAAGGCTATGTGAAATCCTATATGTCTAAGGGGGATACGGGAAAAGAACGCAAATATTATAAGTTAACCAATAATGGAAGGAAACAGCTTGCAGAAGAAAGGGAGAAATGGGAACGGTTTTCCCTATCGGTGAATAAAGTGATTGGCGGTGGAATTCATGCTTTCTCCTAAGAGCGAAATTTTTATAAAGGAAGTTTTATCCTATGTCAAATTCACCTTTGATAGAAATGAGATCAGGAAAGAGTTCGAAGGCCATATATCGGATAAAATAGAGTATTATATGGAGCTGGGGCATGGGGCAGAGGAAGCGGAGTTGCTAGTGGTCCAGGATATGGGTGATGCAAAAGAGATTGGAACAGAGCTTAATAAACAGCATAATCCAATCCTTGGCTGGATATGGAGGATAACCAATGTGGTCGCGGTATTGCTGGTTCTGCTATTTTGTTTCTTGGGTCTTACTTTTGCAGGCTCTTTCTTTCAGCAAGATTTATTAAAGAGTATCCCAAAATCAGATATCGTTTACCGGATTGATTTACAGAAGCAGGTTAAGATTGATGACAGGGTGATCCGCGTTACTAATGTTGTCTTGGAGAAAAACGGGGATATGAATATATTCTATAAATACTATATTACCGGATTTTTGGGAGGAACCTGGTCTTATGGTTATTTAGGGGAAATCCTTGATGATAAAGGAAACAAGTATGTAGCAATGTCCGGCCAGCAACAGGGAGGAATCGTAACAAAGGGAGTTTTGACGGTTACGGATTTTTCACCGGATGCGGATACCCTAATCATATCCTACGACAGTTATAATAGAAAATATCAGATAGAAATTCCCCTAGAAGCAGGTGAGACAGATGAGTAGAACTAAAAAGACAATCCGTAATATTCTTATTATCATTATTTTATCCTTTTTTATTATGTCGTGGCTAGGCCTTTCCTTAACAGCAATTGCAGCCCATGAGAAATCAGAGCGGGGTATCCATTATGGACCCTCTGAGATAATTCATATTGAGAATTATAAGAATAATAAATTCATTCTGGGAAAGTATGATAAATGGGTCTCCTGCAATACTGTTAAAAGAGTGCTGCTTTTCTTCTGGGCTGCGGGAGACCAGCCGGTTGGCTTTGAAAATGATAAAGAGAAGGCCCTGTGTTATACCTGGTATTTCTCTCGTCCCATTTTTAGGGCCTACGGTATTATTAATGATAAAAATATAAAAAAGATAGAGGTTACTCTTACCAACGGGACAGTCCTCACCCAAACAGAATTTTATGACGATTTATTTTTACTTGTCTATGATACAGAGGAAGAAGGGGACAGTTATTTTGATTTAATTAGGGGATATGACGCTGAGAACAATATAGTATTTGAGAGTGAATGATTATCCCTACGTCCAGAAGCCGGGATAAAAGTTGAAAAGGAAACCCGAAACAAAAGGCTAAAACTCTACGGAACGTTTATTGAAGATTTCGTAGGAATCATTTATGATATGGGGATGGAGGAAGGATAATTGGATTCGAATAAAATGGGGATGCTATTGTTCCGTCTTCGGAAAGAAAAGGGCCTGACCCAGAAGCAGCTTGCCGAAAAGATGAATATCAGCGATAAAACAATATCCAAATGGGAAAGAGGGATGGGGTACCCAGACATATCTTTTCTGGAGGTGTTATCCCGTATATTTGATGTAGATATTGACAATATTTTATCGGGGGATCTGGAGCCGAATATTGCCCAATCCGGTAATTTAAAGAAGGTGAAATTCTTTGCCTGTCCACATTGTGGAAATATCATCTATAATACGGGGAATGCTGACATTTCCTGCTGTGGCCGTAAGCTGTCAAACTTAAGGGCGAAGCCTGCTGATGATGTGCATATGGCAGCTGTAGAAGATTCCGGTGACGAATATTACATTACTTTCAACCATGAGATGAACAAAAACCATTTTATTTCATTTGTCGCTTATGTGACATATGACAAGATCCTTTTCCTAAAGCTGTATCCGGAACAGGAGGCAGCAGTGCGGCTGCCTAAAATTCTTGGAGGCAGACTGTTAAAACAGGGCGGTAACCTATATTACTATTGTAACCAGCATGGTTTATGGCTGTTATAAAGAAAGAGTTTAGAGGTGTTATGAGTGGAAGGACAAACGAAAAAAGAATTACAGTCGCAATATAAAAATAGGACAATAGTTGGTGGAATCTATTGCATCACGTGCAATGGGAGCGGCCGGGTATGGTTAAAATCTGCTAAGGATCTCCCGGGACAGAAGAATAAGTTTGAATTCTTTACCTCGACTAATTCCTGTCCTGAACCTGGAATGCGCTCAGACTGGGAGCAATATGGTGCGGCTTCCTTTTCCTTTTCTGTCTTGGAAGAGCTTGAAAAAAAGGAAACCCAGACTGACCGTGAATTTAATGAGGATCTAAAGCTTTTACTGGAGCTGTGGATGGAAAAATCACAAAAAGAGGAACAGGAGTAATATGTATTAAAATAATAGTATAAGCTAGGGTGTTGTGCGGGGTTAAATCACCGGTATAACACCCTATTTCCTTGTCTTTCCAGTACATCCACATGATAACTGGCTTACCATCACTTAAATATTACAAAAATGTTACAGATATGTTACAATTCTATTGTTCCTAAGAAAGATAACCACTTTTAAGGAGGTAAGCATTATGTGTTTTAAATTCAATTCATGCAACTTCAGCGAATTATTTAACCAGATATTAAAATACTGTAACATTAGTTCTTGTTACTAAAATCCTTTGGGGCTGCCGCACCGGCTAAAATGTTGGTGCAGCAGCCCTGATTTTATAATTACATATAATTGCAGAGTTCAAAAAAATTCCGACGATTCTAGCGGCTATTTCTTAAGGGTCTCAAGCAGCTCCTGATGCACCTGTTCAATTAACCCGTCATCCAGTTTTTTATCCAGAAAATATTCAATCGCCTGCTTTGCCTGGGCAATAAGCATCTCAAGACCCGTCACGGCTTTGATGCCCATGGATTCCGCCTGGAGGGCTATTTTGGTTTTTAACGGATTAAAGATCACATCGACCACAGCCTCACATTCCGTAAAGCCTGTGAGATCAAGAGGGGAAGCATCAAGGTTTGGGTACATGCCAAGGGGTGTTGTATTTACGATAATAGCGGCGTCCCTATGCTCAGCGTAGCAGGTCTCGTAGGAAATTTTCGTTGTGCCGGCATTATTTTCTTTTTGTCCGCTGCGGCTGACCGCCAGGATACGGGAGGCACCCAGGTGCTTTAGTACGGCCTGGACCGTCTGGGAGGTTCCACCATTTCCAAGCACCAGGCATTTTTTGCCCTGAATCTGGATATTGTTATGCAGCAGCATGTATTTAAACCCATAAAAGTCCGTATTATATCCAATGTAATGGCCGTTCCTGTTCACGACCGTATTAACGGCACCAATCTCCTTTGCCAAAGGGTCGAGCTCATCCAGGTAGGGGATCACCTCCTGCTTGTAAGGAATCGTGACATTAATGGCTGTAAAATCCTTTTTCTCCATAAAGGGTCCAAACTCTTCCCTGGACAGGGGGATTAGATCATAAGTGTAATCTGCCAGCTTTTCATGAATAATTTTGGAATAGCTGTGTCCTAATTTTTCTCCAATCAATCCGTATCTCATAATTATGTCCATGCCCGTCACTAAGGGCATTGCCCATCACTATGGGCCGGCATGGACTCGGTCCTCCCTTCGCTTATCAATTCAATTTCGTTCCCCTGGTAACAGGATAATATATCCTACTTATTTTTGCAATTCCTTTCTGTTTGCAGGTTATATTTTTGGACCCAAGGAATATATTGTTCTAACAGAGAATGGATAAGCTGTCTAAGGTACTCCTTTAAAGAAGTACCAAATTACTCCTCCCAAGGAGTAATTATAGGGAATGGAAAGCTTTCCGCCAGGAGGTGCTTATGAACACGAAAGAAGAGCTGCTGAAAATATTATCGCTTAAACTTCGTACCATACTTGGGAAACTTATCCTTGATTTTGAACTGCTTCAGGAAATCAGGCTTCGGATGAATGCCCCGCTCCTGATTGTATATGCAAATAGAGAATGCTTTGTGACAGAGGACGCAGTAATTGTAGACAACCCTAAGAAAGCAGTTATCGTAACCAAGAACGAGATCAGGGAGACGATGGAGTACATAAGCAATTACTCACTCTATGCCTTTGAGGAGGAGATCCGCCAAGGCTTTATAACAATTAATGGAGGCCATAGAATCGGCCTGGCTGGGAAAATCATCATGGAGGAGGATGCCGTTAAGGGGATGAAGCACATCTCCTTCATCAATATACGCCTGGCTCATCAGGTAAAAGGATGTGCGGATCCTGTAATGCCATACCTGGTCCATAAGCAGGTGGATGGGATTTACCATACCCTGATCATATCGCCTCCCAGGTGTGGAAAAACAACACTTCTCAGGGATATTATACGCCAGCTTTCCAATGGTAGTGGATATCTTGAGGGAATCAGTGTAGGTGTTGTGGATGAACGCTCTGAAATTGGGGCCTGCTATATGGGGACACCGCAAAATGAGCTGGGAATCCGGACGGATGTCCTGGACTGCTGCCCGAAGGCAAAGGGAATGCTGATGCTGATCCGGTCAATGTCACCCCGGGTCATTGCCGTAGATGAAATAGGCTCGAAAGAAGAATTGGATGCCATAGATTATGTTATTGGATGCGGCTGCAAGCTGATCGCCACGGTCCATGGCAGCTCAATTGAGGATATCCAGAATAAACCAACCCTGGGCGAGCTGGTAAAGAAACGTTTATTTGAACGTTATATTATCCTGAGTAACCGGAAGGGGATCGGGCATTTGGATGAAATATATGATGTGGATGGAAAAAGGCTATATGCAGGGAAGGAGGACAATCCTGTATGAACATTATGAAAATTATCGGTTGCATCCTGGTAATCGGATCTTCAAGTGCGGTAGGTTTTTATTTCAGCGGGGAATTAAAGAGCAGAATTCAGGACTTGAAGGAGCTGCGGAAGCTGGTCGGCCTGCTAAGAGGAGATATCAGGTATGCAAATACCCCTCTGCCGGAGGCTATTTATGCTATCACCAGGCGGCACAGCAGTAGATTTGATCTTTTTTTCCGCTATGTAAGTAACCAATTAAATGAATTATCGGGGGAAACCTTCTCGGCGATCTGGAAGAAGGCTGTGGAGCTGGAGCTGATAAATTCGGCACTGACCAAAAAGGACAAGTTGAATTTAATACATCTGGGAGAAAACCTTGGTTATCTGGACAAGGAAATGCAGCTGAACACCATTGATTTATATCTGTCACAGATAGAGGAGGATATAGCGGTATTATCAAAAACTGCGAAAGAAAGAGCCTATCTTTATAATACCTTAGGTATCATGGCGGGAGTGTTCATTACGATCGTCATGGCTTAGTACACTCGCTTATGCGATACGGTGGAGGGAATCTATGGACATCTATTTTATATTACGGATAGCATTGGTTGGTATCATGGTGTCGATACTAAACCAGATTTTAAAGCAATCGGGGAGGGATGATCTGGCCTTTCTGACCAGTCTGGCAGGTCTGGTTCTGGTACTTCTGTGGCTATTGCCGCATATCTCGGACTTGTTCACGACAATTCAGAATTTATTTAACATTGTGTAGGAATAAGCAGTTTTTTGCGTTTTCCTGCTGTGCATAAATCGGTGACTTAAGGCATCGGAGGGAATGGGGTTAAGTATGAAATGTCTTACTCTCGTATGACTTTGGAAATTCTAAGTCAGAATAGTACTCTGACAAAGAAATTCTAGTGTACCATACATGGTACACTTTTCACACCGGAAGAACGCAAATGGAGCGTTCTTCTCACTGATTATTAGTGCTGCCTACGGCAGCATGACGTGAAGGTTAAAAAATAAAACAAATGAGAGAAGGGGGGACCGGATCCATGCCAGCATTTTTATGGCGGTTTGTGCAGTATAGAGGCAATGCCAGTAAGGATGGACATGGACAGGAACATGGTAAAAATAGCTGTACTTGGATTAATGACAGTCATTCTTGCAATTATGTTTAAAAAAGGGAAGGACGAATATTCCCTTTATATCAGTATCGCTGCCTGTATCCTGATCCTGTTATGGGGATTGGGGAAGCTTCAGATCATCATTGATGCGATTACCCAGCTACAGGGATATATAAGGCTGAACCGCGCTTATACAGGAATCCTGGTCAAAATTATTGGGATTACCTATATTACGGAGATAGCCTCCTCCCTCTGCAAGGATTCCGGTTACAATGCGATTGGGGAGCAGATTGAATTAGTTGGCAAGTTGAGTATCCTGGCAATCAGTATGCCGATCATGCTGGCCATATTGGATACAATCAACAGCTTTTTGGAGGTTTGATGCCGATGCGTATGGGGTGTAGCAAGCCGGAGAAAAAAAGGTATCGGTTTAAGCTGGTTTTTATAATACTTGTTATGGCTTTGGCCTTTATGAATACGAAAACCGCAAAGGCGGCTCCGGGACTTTCTGATGACATGGATTATAACGAAATCCAGTCAGTGATCGACGATATACTTGGAACCGGTAATAATTTTAGTTTTAGTGATTATATATCAAAGCTGCTGCAGGGAGAGGAATCCTTTTCGGTTTCCTCCATAGGGTCAGAGCTGCTCCGCTCGGTTAAGGGGGAAATCAAGGCTAATTTAGATACCCTGGCCAGCCTGATTACTATTTCGTTAATTGCAGCACTTTTAACTAATTTTTCTACTGCCTTTAAAAATAACCAGGTGGCGGAAACAGGCTTTTATGTTACCTACCTGCTTTTGTTCGGACTTTTGGTCAGCTCCTTTATTATCGCATCCCGGGTGGCATCGGACACAATAGGAGCCATCCTTGATTTTATGAGGGCGCTCATACCGACCTATCTGATGACCGTAGCTTTTACCTCAGGGGCAACAACCTCAGTGGTTTTCTATGAAGCTGCCCTGGGGCTGATTATGCTGGTGGATTTCATTTTAATCAAGCTGGTTATCCCTATGATTGATTTCTATCTTGTGATTATGCTGGCAAATAACCTGTCCAAGGAGGACATGCTTTCAAGGCTGGCGGACCTCATCGCCCTTGGTGTCAGCTGGATGCTAAAAAGCCTATTGGCTTTGGTGGTGGGTTTTAGTGCGATCAAGGGGCTGATAGTTCCAGTCGTGGATCAGGTGAAACGCTCAGCCTTGTACAAGGCATCGGAAGCGATTCCCGGTATCGGGGATGCCCTTGGCAGTGTGACGGAGACCATCCTTGGGGCGGGAGTCATACTGAAAAATTCCGTTGGAGTAACGGGCCTGGTGGTGATTATTATAATCAGTGCCGTACCATTTTTAAAGCTGGCTGTAATTACTGTGATCTATAAAGTAAGCAGTGCGGCCTTACAGCCGGTCTCGGATAAGCGGTTCATTGAATGCATCAGTGCCTCCGCCAAATCAACAGCCTTACTTTTGCAGACCGTATTTGTAGGCGCAGTATTGTTTATGCTGGCAATTACTATCGTAGCGGTTACGACGGGCAGCGTAAGATGATTGTATGAAAAAGGAAAGGAGGGCCTCCTGCCCCTTGTAAGACAGGGGTGGGTTTTGTGGGACGGGTATGGAAGAACTGTATTCCTGGATTCGTAATATCGTAATTTATATGATTATGAATACTATTGTCATGAACCTGCTTGGGAACAAGAGCTATAAAAAGTATATCAGCATCGTCTCAGGCATGATCCTGGTGCTTATTGTAATAACGCCGTTCCTCCGGCTAATAAGGCTGGATGAGAGCCTGGACTATTTTTTTAACTCAAATAATTTTTCCGTGGATACCTCGGAATTTAGAAGAGACCTTGAGAGCGTGGAAAAAGAACAGCAGGAGGCGGTCTTTGCTGAATTTGAGGAAGGGGTAAGAAAGCAGGTGGAGGAACTGCTCCAGAAGAAAAATATTTTGGCGGATTCCATTGACATTAT
>JARKQP010000353.1 GCA_029974875.1 Mobilitalea sp. | reverse complement strand
TATCTTCACAGAGCCGGCTAATCGAAATATGGGATTGGGTGCAGAGCTGGTAAGGCGTTTAGAGGCCAAAGCAAAAATTAAAGGATATCAATGGTGCATTTTAGAAACTGGAGATATGCTGGAAGCAGCTTGTCATGTCTATCAAAAAGCAGGGTATAAAGTAATATCGAATTATGGGCAGTATGCAGATATGCCAGATTCAATTTGCATGGAACGGAAAATTTGAGCATAGTTTATTGACAATGTAGGATACATTATGGTGATAAGCAGAATGCTTTACGGACAGAAACGAATTAGAACAGAGCCTCAGACGATTCATGGTAGCAGCGTCTGAGGCTCCTGTCATTCTACAAGCTATGTTATTTCGCCTCCCCCGCTAAGTAATATTTATAAGAGCATCCTGTAAGGGCATGAATTTTTCTTCGTATTCCTGAATCGGGACCGGCTTGCTGAACAGGTACCCTTGTACCTGATCACAACCGTTTTGTTCTAGGATGCTAAACTGTTCCTCTGTTTCAACACCCTCCGCGATCACCCGAATCCCCATTCTTCGGCAGAGGTCCATCACAGACGCAATGACCATTTGTGTTTTTTGGTTGGTCACGATACTGTCCACAAGACTTTTATCCACCTTAAGCTCATCAAAGCTGGCCGTGGCAAAGAGGGATAGGTTGGTATAATCCACCCCAAAGTCGTCGATGGCGACAACAAAGCCCGCCTCCCGGATGCTGTCGATCAAAGAGAGGAGATTGAATCCCTCTACGCCCTTTACACTCTCAGTAAGCTCAATGATTACCCACTGATTGGCAATGCCATATTTGCTGGATATTTCTTCTAACCGCAGGAGAAAATCCGGTTCTGCCAGCGTATACCGTGAGAAGTTGACAGATATGGGCACAGCTTTCCTGCCTTCCCTGATCCACTGGGAGAGCTTGCCGCAGACAAAATCAAAGACGAAAAAGTCCAGCATTCCAACCAGCCTTGAGTCCTCCAAGACCGGAATAAAGTGGATCGGAGCAATGATATTGCCATCCTCCTGCCGGTAGCGCACTAGTGCCTCGGCACCGCTCACCGACCGGTTCTGGATGGATACCTTCGGTTGCAGATAGACAAGAAAGCGTCCATCATTTAGGCTTCTTTCCAGTGCGCCGGGCTCACATAGGCCAAAGACATCATCAAGGTAATGGCGGTAGCGGTCGCTGGGTAGGCTTTTGCGGTAATACTTCTTTTTGTCCTCGTACATCCATGCTTCTGCTGCGTGTACCAAGTCCTGTAAGTCATCTGCCTGCCCGGCCCACTGGCAGCCAACAGCGGCATGGCAGTCCCGCATATTGATACAAGATACCTCAAAAGCCCGGACGCACTCCTCGAACTTCTCTTGGGGGATATCTCTGCAAATTACGACAAACTCGTCCCCGCCTACGCGATAAATAGTTCCCGATGGAAACGCTTCGGTGATCGTGCGGGCACACTGGATCAGGATTTCATCGCCGTAGGCATGCCCGTGGATGTCGTTGAGGCTTTTTAGCTCATTGATGGTAATGTACGCGGCTCCTGCACTGCCCATGGCTGAAAATTTCGCCATATCCTGCAAATAGCGATTCCGGTTGCGTACTCCTGTCAGGCTGTCCTCAAAGCTCAGCTTTTGGAGCTGCTCCTCGTATTCAATGCGGTGTATGGCGGACAGCAAAAAGTACCGCAGAGAAAGCAAGAAAGGTACAATGTCACGGAGTTTTTCTGAGGATGGATTTTCCATCCCCCAAAGCCCCACAAGGATTCCGTCCTGTTCCAGCGGCATGGTGGCAAGGCTTTTTACGCCCTGCAGCCGGAGTTTTTGATGGATTCCCGGATCCAGTTCCTGATACTGCGTCACATCCTCAATAATAATGTATTCTTTGGTTTCAGAAAGAGCCCGCCACCGGTTAAAATGAACCATATTCATCTCCCGGTATCGGCTGTCCGATGTCAGCCCAGGTTTGCGCCACTCGTTGGTCAAGTTCAGCAATTCTCCGGCAGGCTGAAAGAAGTAGGCTCTGTCTGCACCGAAATATTCGCCGGCCCGCCGAAGCACATCGTTCATTGCTTCATTTAAGGATTTCGCCTTGTATAGCAGACCGATACACTCCCGGACTACCCGCTCGGTTTCCAGCAAATTTTTCAGCGCGCGGCGCTCCTTTTCCTGCCCGGTAATGTCGGTAGCAATCTGCATGCGGGTCTTTCGCCCCTTCCAAAGCACCAGCCTGTCCCGCAAAAGAAAGTGCTGGTTCAGCTTTCTGTTGGTGACTTTAGAGCTGTGTACCGCCAGGGTTAATAGAACCGTCAGCGGGGCGTTCAGCAGCCTTAGTATCCAATTTCGTTGTTCCTTCACAATATAAGCGCTCCTTCCCCCCGCACTTCACATTCTGCTTTCCTCCCCATAATAGGCTATATGCTTATTTTACCATGGTACTGTTTCGCAGTTGTCCGCACAAAAAAGCTACTTTTTCCCTTGTATGTTGATTTTACATGAAACATTAGATGAAGAAAAAGATGGGATTTTCCCCTAGTGCATGATATGCCATAAGCGTCCTTTTTTCCACATCACGGTCAGGAATCCGTCTTGGATCATTCGTTATTAACGAATATAGATTGTTTCTATTATACAGAATATTGTCGATTTCGTCAATGCCGAATACATTAACTTTCGTTTGGAAATTATAATATTAGACAGACGGAGGTGAATATCTTGACAAAGATTCAGATCAAGGAAATGGCCGCGCGTATTAAAGCCCGCCGTGAAGCGCTGGGATTTACGCAGGAGAGCTTTTGCGAAGTGATAGACCTATCGGCAAGCTCCTATACAAAAATTGAAAACGCATTTCAAAAACCGTCACTTGATACCTTAATCAGAATTGCCGGGCGTCTTGATTTGTCATTGGACTATATTGTTTTCGGCTCGGAGGAACGCAAGCCCAAGGAAGTTCTCGGTACGGATATTCTCAAAATATTACTGGAGTCTACCGACAGCGATACCTTGCAGAGTGCAAGTGTGTTTCTTGCGAAGGCTGCAAAAATTAAGGAAAAGTGAGTTTCTGCGGCTCAATTCGCTCATGTTGGCTGACTTTCCGGGTATCTCAAAAATGATGGTTACAGCCTGCAAGCAAGGCATACCAGTGCGCACCTGGTATGCTTTGCTTGATGTGGTCCTGTTCCATGCTTTATGGCAAATACAATCCATGTAAATATAAGAGTAGATTAAGAATTAAAAAAGCAGACAGAAAATTTATTGCCGAAGGGAATGCAAGTACAGAGGAGCTATCATATACAAGCAATTAGTATTGCCCACCGCTGCTTTTGCAAGTTGATAATTGAATTATGTCAAAAGCTATGATAATCTAAAAGTAAATGTATAATATGTTTAGTTCTTATCGGAGGCACTTATGACGAAAAGATTTGTTCTCATTGCATTCTATTTATTGATTTCATTTTCAGCAGCTTTTAATATTTACTGTCTGATAAACTCCGGTATGGGTACGGGGAGACCGGAGCCGAAGGATGAAACGGAGGAAGCTGATGAATATATATATGTTGCTGTCTTTAAAGATGACCCGATGATCATTAATCATGATGTAAAAGGGATGAATCAGTTTGCAGAAGAGTATGGGGCTAAGGTACAGATTATGGCACCGGAAAAATATAATGTCGAGGAGCAGAAAAAGCTGCTGATTGAAGCCATTAATAAAAAACCGGATGGAATATTGGTCTGTGTCACAGACCCCAGCTTCATTCCTTATATTAATATGGCAGTTGAACAAGGGATACCGATATTAACGGTTGATGTGGATTTCCCTGACAGCGAGCGCCTGGCCTTTGTAGGTTCGGACTGGTTTGACATCGGTGTCAGACAAGCAGAGGCAATGGTAAGATTGATTGGCGGAAAAGGTATTGTAGCCATGATCGGCATGGGTGAATTAGTAAATATGCAGGAGGCATATGACGGTTATCGGAGTGTTATGGAGAACTATAGTGATATCGTTGTTTTAGAAGAGTTTGATGATCAAAGTAATTCCGAGCTGGCCAAGGAGCTTACCAAGAAGATGCTGGAGGATTATCCCGATATTGCAGGAATCTCCGGATTTGATTCCAATAGCGGGCCGGGTATTGCCGCTGCCCTGGAAGAACTGGGCCGGATAGGTGACCTTAAGGTAACCTGCGTGGATATCGCCGAAGCGCATCTTGAACTGGTTAAAAGTGGAGCTGTACAAAAATTAGTAGGACAAAAGAGAGAATTATTTACTTACTATGGATTACAGCTGTTATACAATTATAACAGAAGCGCTTTGACTGCTACAGAGGAGAATCCAGGGATGAAAGCCCTCTTGATTCCCGAGACTGTAGACACCGGTATTATTGAGGTGGACAGCTCCAATATAGATGAAATCATATACTAGTGTACTGTCTCATTTATCTAAAGCTGTGTGGGACAGTACACTAGATGCCGTGAGGATAATATTACGTGGAAATACTGGTTTTAGTTAACAAAAGGGTATAAAAAATAATTTATGATGAGATGCTGAAAGGATTATAAGTGAAAATAAATCGCAGGGTAAAGATATTACTAATAGGTTTTCTCGTATTATCAATGATCATGAATGTTTATTTTATTAGTCAATTTAAAAAGACCGGAGATGATATCGGCTTTATTCTTTTTGACGGAGAGGAATATGTTTACATCGCTTCAGGACATAAAGGGCAGTATACAAAGATGGAAAAGGAAGGGATAGAAGCCTTCAAACATGATTTTAACGTAAAAGCATATGCGCTTGCTCCGGAGAAATTTGATATCGTTGCCCAGACAAAGCTGTTAATCGAAGCCCAGGATAATACGCCGGATGGGATTGTTATATATGGTTCGGCACTCAGTCTGACGCCCTATGTTAATCAAGCTGCAGAAGCCGGTATCCCAATCGTTACCGTTGGTTCTGATTTGCCTGACAGCAAAAGATTAGCCTATATCGGCCCGGATTGGTATGATATTGGTGTTAATCAAGCAGAAGCGATTGCCGGGCTGATTCAACAAGAGGGGACGGTTGCCATGCTCGGTATGGTAGGCTCTGATAGTTCTGATAAAGCATTTTCAGGATTCCAGGATACTATGGCAGTCTATGAGGACATCTATGTGCTTGGAGGCTATGATGATATGGGAACAATCAAAGAGGCGGAACGGGTTACCAAAAAGCTTGTACAGGAATACGATATTGATGCGATAGCGGGTTTTGACACGAATAGCGGACTGGGTATTGTCCAAGCCTTAAAGGAACTTGGTTTAGAAGATCAGATTAAGGTGGTGTGTGTTGGAATGACCACTGACCACTTAAAGCTGGTGAAGAGCGGACTGGTACAAAAGCTGATAGGGCAGAAATATGATTTGATGGTTTATTATGGACTTGATTTGCTATATGATTATAATCATAGTGGATTAAATGTTACTAAGAATGACAGAACCAACGATGTTACTAATATACCTAATAAAATTAATACCGGAATCATTGAGATCGATAAAACGAATATCGATGACTTCTTTAAATAATTAATGGAAAAGCACATTGCCTGGCGGCATAGTGGAGGTAACAATGAGAAGAAGTGCATTATATGTAATCTCAGCATTTTTATTAACAATTTTATTGGGTGTTTTGCTTTATAACTCTTTAAAACTATCTGACTTCACCGAAGAAAATGATACGAATAAATCGAAGGTGGAGATCTCTTTCATGCACTATGTTTATTTCCCCGACGAGATATTTGCCAAATTTAACGAGCTGTACCCTAATGTTACGGTGGATTACCAACACTATAATTTATCCTCCTATAATGAAATACTTCAGAAGAAGATACTGATGGGTGAAAAATTGGACGTATTCGGAATAGATTCCCAGGATCTTCTGAAATACTGCGCACAGAATAAATTATTGGACTTAAGTGGGGAGAAGTTTATTGCCAATTATAAACCCAAGGTTAGAAAAGAAATACAGGCGATTACTTATAATAAGGATTATGCAATATCCTATAATGCTGAGTATTTTGGCATTTGGTATAATAAAATCCTATTTGATAAATATAATCTTGAAATACCGGAAACCTATGAAGAGTTCCTAAAGGTTTGTCAAATACTAAAACAGAATGATGTAAACCCTATTGTCCTTGGAGCGAGGGATACAGAAGACGCTTCCTATATATATTTTTTACGTATCATTAATTTTATGATGGATGAAAATTGGCAGACGGACCTAAAGACTGGGAAAATACGGTTTGACACAGGAGAGCTAATGGATTTATTTAATGATACGCAAGCACTGGTCGATAATGGTTATATCAGCCCGGACGCCATAAATTTAACCTACCATCAAGCCTTTGATTACTTTAAGAGCGCAAAATCAGCTATGTTGATAGCGCCCGACCGGTCGTTGAATATGGTGAAAGAGGATTTCCAGAAGGTATGTGATCCGGGTGTATTTTTAATTCCATATTCCGATCAGGAAGATGCTAAGACTATCACAAATAATTTATCGGTTTTGATAGGTATCAACCGGGAAACACAAAATATGAAAGAAGCAAAGCTGTTCTTGGAATTTATAAGCCGTCCTGAAATCGCCGGGTTATATGGACGAAGTACCATGTCCTATCCAACCATTCTGCAGACAGATTCCAGTTATCTGCAATATAATGAATTGTGGGAACCAATCAGGGATAATGAAAATCTCAGCATCTATTATATATATATCACTTCGGACCAAAAATACCAGCTTGAGAAAAGCGCGAAGGATTTTATAGCCGGCTTGATTAATGCAAAGGATCTGGCAGACATATTCCAGGAGATATTTGCTTCAAAATATACGTTTCAATGATATGGTTTTACAGGTCATATTACGGTTGCAATAAAACAAGGTTACAAGGCGTTTGACGGGGGTAGTTAAAATGGGACGGAAGCATTTTGCAAAATGGAGGAACTCAGTAAAAGCTAATATCAGTAAGATCAAGGGTGCACTTGCCTTAAGGAATATGAGAACTAAGCTTACGATATCCTACCTCTTATTAACTCTCTTTCCGCTGGTGATTATAGCTATTTTTGTATTCAATATCTCAATCATGACCCTTAAAAATGAGGTTTCGGAATATGTATCGAATACTCTGGACCAGATTAATAATAACATCGATAATACCTTTATCCAGCTCACCAATATATCTGCTGAGATCGGTATGGATGAGACGCTGCAGGAAATATTGAATAAGGATGCCTCGCGCCCTATCCGTGAGAAAATTGCGGATGATGAGAAAGTAAATGAAATTATCGAAAATGCCATTGCCAATTTTACGAATATAGAATCTCTTCATATCTTCAGCTACAGCGGTGAGGTATATAGTATGAAGGGAGCGGGTAACTCCCTGGTAACAGATTATAATTTCACCCGGAAAAAATGGTTTCAGAATATGAAAAAATTAAATAAGAGAAGCCTGATTATACCAACCTATCTGCAGACGGATATTATTTCGGAAGGCAGCAATAAAAAGGTTTTTGGTTATATCACAGAGATTAATGATATTAAAACACAAAACAATATAGGTTACTTTATGATAGAGATGGATATCGGTATTTTTTCGAATCTGTTGAAAAGTATTTCAGCTGACCAGCCAAGTGTGGTTATTATTGATGACAACAAAACGGTAATCTATCATACGCAGCCGGAATATATATCTTCCCAATTCCAGCACGATTATGTCAGTGAACTGCTGGAGAAAAAAGAAGGGCATATGATACGTAAAACAGGCTCGGGAGAAGAACTTATTATCTATAATACCTCGGCGAATACAGGGTGGACCGTATTGAGCATCATACCAACCGACTTACTGTTTTCAAGAATTAACAGCTTTGAGCTGGCGCTGGTGTACACCATCATATTATGTATCCTGTCCTCCATAGTGATTTCCGTTTTAATGAGTAACTCTTTAACCGAACCTATCTCCGTATTAAAGCGCAGGATGAAGATGGCAGAATCGGGAGACTTTGATTTGCAGATAGAGGTCAAGAGTAAGGATGAGATCGGAGAATTAAGCCTGAGCTTTAATAAGATGCTTTCCCGTATTAAGAATTTGATCCAAAGAGTATACCAGACTGAGATTTTAAGGAAAGAGGCGGAGCTTAGCGCTTTGCAGGCCCAGATTAATCCCCACTTTTTATATAATACCCTGCAGATCATGGATATTATGGCAGAAGAAAAAGGTGCGGATGAGATCTCAGGCTCCTGCCGGGCGCTGGCAAGAATTTTCAGATACAGCATTAGTAAGGGACAAGGCTTTGTTTCACTTGAAGAAGAGGTTTTGCACGTAAAGAATTATGTATATATCCAGCAGCTGCGCTTAGAAAGTAAACTGACGGTCATTTATGAGATCCCGGAGGAGCTGTACCGTTATGAGACAGTCAAGCTAGTATTACAGCCATTGGTTGAAAATGGGATTATCCATGGTGTGGAGAAGAGCGGAAGAAGCTGTATTATTAAGGTCTCAGCCAGATTACACAAGACAAACCTGATTCTTGAGGTGGAGGATAACGGTATCGGCATGGATAAGGAGGAATTGCTGAATTTGCAAGCCAGCCTTTATCAAAAATCTGAGATGGATAGCCGCAGTTCAGGAAGCGGTATAGCTTTAAAGAATGTAAATGACCGTATCAAACTCTATTACAGTGATAAATACGGAATGACAATACAAAGTACACGAAATGTTGGAACTAAGGTAACCTTGGTACTTCCGGCAAAATTACATGAGTAAGAGGTCAGGTGTTAGTTGGGCAGCTTGGAGGGATGGAGGCAGGTTGAAAAAAGAACATTTTCAACCTTTATATTCAGGCCTATTCAGTTTTTTTGAGTAGGTCATTAAGAAAATTGAAAGGCATGGGTATTAAAATGATAAGGATTCTTATAATAGATGATGAAAATATAATACGCAGGGGCATCCGTAATAAGATTCTCAGACTTGTCCCGGAGGCTGAGATTGTAGGAGAAGCCTCGGATGGCGAAGAGGCTTTGGCCTTAACGGAGGAATGCCAGCCCGATATAGTAATTACGGATATCAAAATGCCTAAGCTGGATGGACTTATGTATATTGAAAATGCGTTAATGCGAAATAAGGATTTATATTTTATTATTATCAGCGGACACCAGGATTTTGCTTATGCGCAAAAGGCCCTAAGGCTGGGGGTATGCGATTATTTATTAAAGCCAATTGAGGATATTGATCTTCAAAATTCGGTTTATAAATTAATCGATAAGATAGACATTAAAAGAAAGCAGCAGCAAATTTTAAATCACCTGAAGCAGAAGGTTTCTGAGAATGAAGTGATCTATAAGGATAATTTATTTACGAAGCTTGTAAAAGGCCAGGGGCAGGATAGGGTCCTCTTCGAGCAATATACGGATTTTGTTTCGGCAAAAGAGTATTTGGTTTGCAGGGTGAGGATAGAGCGGGACAGCTTCCAGGCTAATCATTCCATGGAAAAGGATATTGTACAATTAACAACGGGCTTTTTCGAAGAAACAGTCTCTAAACAGCTTCCCTGTGTGGCCTTTGTAACGGATCATAACGGACACTCCTTTTCTGCCGTGCTCTATGGAACAATACCTGATAATATCCCTTTGATCCTTAAAAATGCTATTAAATCCATCAGCGAGGTATTGCATATTGATGCTTACATCGGTTATGGGAAAAAGTGTATGAGCTTTGAGAATATACCCGATGCTTATTCGGAGGCCTGTACAGTTATATCGCAAAAAATTGCTTATCCAGCCTATCCGGTGATATCCTACGAGGATTTTGCCAGAATTGAACATAATAATTACCACCTTTTAGATAATAAGAAGAACCTGCTGCAGGCATATTTGAAGGCTGGGGATTATAAGAATGTCAAACATATCATTGATAGTATTTATGCGGAGGTGGTATCGAACCGTATTATATATTCGAAGGTAGCCTCCCTTTCCTTGGAAATTATGTTTTGTATCATTAATACCTTAAAGATATCAAGAAATTATGAGAATTCAGATCTTTCTGACAGAAGGATAGAGCTTTTTTTCTGGGAGTGCATCACCTATGATGATTTTCAGCAGATTGTGACCAGCCGGGCAAAACAGGTTTGTGATTATATGAACCAAGGTGCTTCTGATACAGGTAAGGATATCATAGATAAGATTATCAAGCGCTTGGAAGAGGAATATTATAAGAATATAAAATTGATTGATCTGGCGGACGAGTATTACATTAATCCCAGCTATCTGAGTCAGTTGTTTTTACAGCAGACCGATAAGAATTTTAAACAGTATATCTCGGAAATCCGGATAAAAAATGCAAAAAACCTTTTAACGGATACCGCCATTCCAATTGATAAAATAGCGGAATTGGTTGGCTACGGAGACAGAAGTCATTTCTCTAAAGCATTTATAAGTGCTGCCGGTGTAACACCGGCTAAATACAGAAGCGAAAATTCAAGGTAGGATGGAATATCCATAGAATTTTTGGTAGATAAGCATCTGCTTTATTGGGTGTACAAAAAATTGGATTTGAATATGGATAAGGGCAACTGGCGATAAATAAATCGAACCAGTTGCCCTGTTTTTGTTCTGCCCATTACCATGTAATTCCTAAAAATTGTACCCATAAACAGCTAAAGATTATACATAGTCAGCTATTTCCTTCTACAATAAAATTATGGCGTGGTAGAAGATTCACATTACATAGGAGGAAATATATGAGGAAAATGAAAAGGCTTCGGCGAAAGAAGGCAGAGAAATTCTCCATAAAAGCAAAGTTAATCATCTCCTTCATCGGCGTCACCATCTTGCCTCTGGCCGTCGTGGTTATACTGCTGGTTAATCAGATGGTAGGTACTGTTCAATATGAGGTGGAAAAGGCTAACTTGAACGCAGTGGTCAAGACGGCAGATATCATTAACCTAAGCCTCAAATCAATCAGTGATATCTCAAAAATGCTGTTGGCTAATACGGAAATGAATAAAGCCCTGGATAAAAATAAGGAGGATTATGAAAGCCCTGAGGCTATGAAAACGGAAAGGGAGACCGTCATTTATAATGCAATCCAGTCCATTATGTTTACTAATTCAGATATTGTTTCAATTTTTTATATTCAGCCGGATGAGGTAATCAGTGGGAAAGCAACGAATCCGATCTATCATGAAGAGGATTTTTGCAGCAGCTTCTATGAAAGTGAAGCCTATAACATCATTCAAACCAATAATAATAATGTCAGCTGGTTTTATAACCTGTTTGATACCGGGAACTTCTATCTGATGAGACAATTATCCGTGGGTGTCATGGTAATTGAAGTAAGCCCCGGTTATTTTAATCAGGCTATTTATGCCGGGGAGGAAGGGGCTGATACCAATACGCTTTCCCTGATAGACGCCAAGGGGCAGATTATGCTCAGCAATCAACAGCTTGAAACGATGGATGCAAAGCTTGGGGTTTATCCTCAGATCAGCTCCGTAAGGATTAGCGAAAGTGAACCGGAAGCTGCTGTATCCGGCGTCTTTATCACAAAAGACGAGGTGGCGGTGGAGGCAATGGTAATCTATCAGGAATGCTCCAACGGATGGATGATTGTAGATGAGCTGCCTACCAGATTGATTTACACCGACATTCGCAGGATACAGGTATTCTCACTGGGGATTTCCCTGATTGCGGCCCTGGCATCAGTGGTGCTGGGATTATATATATCCAGCCATATCACAAGGCCGATTAACTATATCCGCAATAAGATGAAGGAGGCACAGGGAGGGAACCTGACCGTTTGCTCTGAGCTGGAGGGACGTCATGAGATAGGCGGCCTGTCAAAGAGCTTTAATGAAATGACGGGTAATATGAAGAATTTAATCCGTGATACGAAAGCATTAACTACGCTGATTAATGCAGATTCAACGGAGCTTAATTCCATAGCGGGTGAATCGGCTGCTTCGATGAAGGAGATTATCAGTATTGTTGGGACTGTAGCCAGAGGCTCCGGTGAGCAGGCTGAGGAGGCAGAAAAAACGGCAAAGGTGATTGATAACCTGATTAAAAAGCTGGCTGTCACAGAGGAGCATTTTCATGAAGTGCTGGAATCGACCGCCCGGACGAAGGAGACCAGCAGGTATGCCGGAGAATCCATGGAAATATTAAATCAGTCAACGACCACAACAGTCCAATTATTCGATGAAGTAAAGAAGGAAATAAGCTTCTTAGTCAGTGAGTTCAGCGAGATACTCCAAATTATAGATTTAATAAACAACATCAGTGAACAGACGAACTTATTGTCCCTTAATGCAGCGATTGAGGCAGCCAGGGCAGGAGAAGCCGGCAGAGGCTTTGCGGTGGTAGCAGACGAGGTAAGAAAGCTGTCGGAGCAGTCGAGTGATGCCGCGATGAAGATATCAGGGATTATTAACCGCCTGTATAACTCTTCGGCTCAAATGGAGCATAAGATTGTCAGCGGAGACGAAATCTATACACAGCAGGAAAAGGCTGTTAAGGATGCCACAGGCATCTTCTGGGAGATCATCCGGAATATGGACTCCATCCTGGATAAAGTAAAGAATGTATATGAGACCTTTGCCGAGGTTGAGAATATACAGGAGGATGCCGTCAGTGCAATATCGACAATCGTATCAATATCCGAAGAAACAGCAGCAATAACGGAGGAGGTTCTTGCCAGTGGGCAGCAGCACATGGCTATAACTGAGAATTTAGCTGCAATGTCGGAGGAGTTTAAAAAGATAGTATCAAAAATCAACCAGTCAATGGAACAATTTATTATTGAATAAGTGGTCCGGGTGCCATAAATAAGAAAAATGTGCTCTATCATTGCATTATAGTAAGGCGGTTTGACATCAGTTAACGGATGTTTAGGCCGTCTTTTTATTTGTATCAGGAAAGTATTTCACGGCAACACCTAAAAAAACTACTCATGTTGATCTAAGTTTCTTACATATAAGTAAACCCAAGGATCGATTAAACTTAGGTTACAAGATTTAGACATAGGAACGAAATTCAGAAAGGAAAGGTGCTGAATATGACTGAAAAAGCACATAAGCAAAGTTTTCTACACTTTATATCAACACAAAGGGCGTTAGCGTTATTGATACTGACAACGGTCTTTGCCATCATCTATTCCATGATATTTCCTACGACCTTCGGGACGTTCGAAAATTTCGCAATTATTCTACTGAATATGTCTTCAGAAATAATGATTTTAATTGCCATTACATTGATTCTGATCCTTGGCGAAATTGACCTCTCTTTAGGATCTAACATGGTATTGGGGGCAATTATCTGCGGAAGGCTGATGATAGTCAATGATATGCCCGTAGTATTTGCGATTATAATATCCCTGGCAATATGCATGCTATGCGGTTACATAAATGGAATTATTGTTGCTAAATTAAATGTTGTTTCCTTTATAGCCACACTGGCTACCGGAATGATATTTCTGGGAACAGCGACAATTCTTTCAGGAACAGGCTGGACTGATTTCCCCGATAAGGTATTTAAGGCTTTGGGCCAAACCAAAATCCTGGGTATCCAGATGCCTGTAATGTATATGGTAGTTGCATTGGTCATTTTTGCGGTCCTGATCTCCAGTACAAGGTATTTCCGCCAGTATTACTATATCGGTGTTAATCAGAAATCGGCAAAGCTATCCGGCATTAATACCTCCAAAGTAAAGATTGCTGCATTTGTTATAGCAGGATTTTTAGCAGGCCTCGGCGGTATCATATCCGCGATGCGGTTTAATACGGCTATCCCGAATGTTGGGACGGGAGTTGAGCTTAGGGCGGTAACAGCAGCTGTAATCGGTGGTGTCAGGTTTACAGGCGGAGCCGGTACAATGGCTGGAGCGGCGATGGGAGCGCTGTTCATAGCGATATTGAACAATGCCTTAACGATCGCTAATGTGCCGCCGGATTTGCAGCCGACAATCACAGGCGTAATCCTAATCATAGCGATTATACTTGATATCATCATTTCTAAGAAGAAAATGTAGTTAATCATGGAGGCAAGTGTGAGAAGAAATCCTAAACCTGCAAAATACGCAGGCTAAGAATTTCCATGTCTCACACAGGAAGAACGCAAGCGCAGCGTTCTTCCCACTGATTGTTAGTGCTGCCTACAGCAGCATGACGTCAAGGTTGAAAGAATTAAAATTAATGAACGAAGGGGGGACCGGGTTCATGCCAGCACTTTCATGGTGATTTGTGCGGTAGAGGGCATGAACATAAATATGTCAAATACGGTATTACAGGCCAACAATATAGTAAAAGAATTTCCGGGCGTGCGTGCTTTAAAGGGTGTGGACCTAAGCATAAATGAAGGCGAGATACATGCGCTTTGTGGTGAAAACGGGGCTGGAAAGTCGACACTGATGCATATTTTGGCAGGAGCCTTAAAGCAGGATCAGGGTGACATTTACTTAAACGGTGCAAAAATCAATATATCAAACCAAAAACAGGCGAACGAGATGGGGATCTCAATTGTTTACCAGGAACGTTCCCTGGTGTATGGATTAAATGTAGCGGAAAATATATACGCCGGAAGGCAGCCGATCGGCCGTCTGTCCTTTATCAAGTGGAAGAAGCTGTATGATGATGCGGATGAATTATTGCTGAAATTAGGATTGCAGATAGATTCCAAGAAGATGATTGACCAGTTTTCTCCTGCGATGCAGCAGATGATTGAAATTGCCAAGGCTCTGTCGGTCAACCCGAAGGTTCTGATACTGGATGAGCCTACGGCGACCATAACCGAAAAGGAAGTAGGGGCGCTGTTTTCCCTGCTGCGTAAATTAAAGGAACAGGGAATGGCGATTATTTATATAAGCCACCGTCTTGCTGAGATCTTCCAGATTGCGGATAAGGTTACTGTGTTTAAGGATGGAAGCCATATAGCTACAGAGGAAGTCCATAACATTGATAATGACTGGATTGTCAATAAGATGGTAGGACGTGAATTATTATTTGACCGGATTGAACGTAAATTACCGGAGGAATATGTACTGGAATGCAAGGGCATGAATTCCAGCAAATTTAAGGATATAAATTTTAAGGTTAAAAAGGGAGAAATCATATCCTTTGCAGGCCTTGCCGGGGCAGGGCGGACAGAAGTTATGAGAGCCTTGTTCGGAGCTGATCCAATCACCTCCGGTGAAATATGGATAGAAGGTAATAAGGTAAAAATCAAAAATGTTAAGGACGCAATCAATAATGGAATTGGTTATTTGCCGGAAGACCGTAAAGAACATGGGTTGTTCCTGGAGATGGCAATACATGCGAACATTGCTTCCGCCAGCTTAAAGAAACTCAGTGTCGGCATGAACCTGGACCATAAAGCAATCAACCGGATATCGGAGGACTATAAGCAGAAGCTTAATATCGTAACACCCAGCATCCAGCAAAAGGTTGTTAACCTTTCCGGCGGAAATCAGCAAAAGGTCGTGCTGGCAAAATGGTTGGCGGTGAACCCGAAGATATTAATTGTAGATGAACCTACCAGAGGTGTGGATGTAGGTGCAAAGGCCGAAATCTATCAGATACTGCGCGACCTTACCGCTGCCGGAACCAGTATTATTGTTGTTTCATCAGACTTACCGGAGGTTTTAGCAATCAGCGACAGAATATATATCATGCATAATGGGCAGATCATCGGAGAACTCAGCGGCGATAAAGCTACGGAGCAATCAATTATGAAATATGCTTCGGGAATTATGCAGTAGAAGGAGAGGAATGATGATGACGCACAAGAATTTAGATATTAAAAAGATAGGTAACAGTTCCCTTGATTTTATTGCTAAAAACCGGTGGGTAATTCCCTTAGGTTTTATAATTCTCTATGTTATAGCCTATTCCATACTATATCCTACTGTTTTTTTGTCCGGTTATAATATCTCTACTTTACTGCTGGAATTTTCGATACCTGCAATTATTGTTATCGGAATGGCAGTCCAGCTTGTCAATGGTGAGATTGATTTATCCGTCGGATATAATGTCACGTTCTCCAATATGCTGGTTGGAACCTTGATTGTACTGGGTGTTCCGCTGGTCTGGGCAATACTGATCACCTTGGGCGTGGCCTGTCTCTTTGGGTTTATTATTGGAACCCTGGTATCACGGGTGGGTGTTAACTCTTTTATTGCAACACTTGGTCTGGGATTGGTTTATTATGGTCTGTCACAGTATCTCTTCACTGCCTCCTATAGTATATCCCGGGGCGGCATTGATGTCAGACATTTGCCTGATGTATTTACGAAGATAGGCAAAGCAGAGCTTTTAGGTATCCAGCTTCCGGTTTATTATGCAGCAGTATTATTAATCCTCTTTTCTATATTGATGGCAAAATCGACATTTTTCCAAAAGTATTACTACATTGGAATGAATATCGAAGCCTCCCGCCTTTCCGGCATTAATGTCAATCAGATGAAGACCTTTGCATTTGTATTGAGTTCAGTTCTTGCCAGCGCTGCAGGTATCCTGATTTCAGCAAGGATGGGAGCCTCAGCAGCTACCTTCGGATCAGGCTGGGAACTGAAAGTAATTACTGCCTGTGTCATTGGAGGTATCAGTATGAAGGGCGGAAGAGGAAGCATGGGTGGTGCGGTACTCGGTATGTTGTTCACGATATGCCTGACCAATGGGTTGCGTATAGCGTATGCTCCATCAAATTTATATAAAATCATTGAAGGTTTTGTATTGCTGGGTGCGGTAATTCTTGATGCCCAGATGTCAAAACGAAAGGTAGTCGGCTAAGGGTCATAACACAAAAGTCTATAAAAATATTCTTGTTGTGTATTGATAAAAAATTAAAAGGAGAAGGTATATGAAAAAAAATCTATCAAAAGTTATGGTTTTATTAGTTGTAGTAATGTCTATTTTAACAGCTTGCGCAAAAGAGAATACAGCTACGACCCAGGATCAAACAGATGGAACAAAGGCTGCTGATAATGGCAAAAAAGAAGTATACACATGGGCTTGCCAGTACAATTCCTTACCATTATTCGTTAACAATGACTATATTGGTATGGATCTGATCGCTGAACAGCTGGGTGTAGAAGTAAGAAAAATCGGACCCCAGGAAGTGGATCTGCCCGCTTTCCAGGCAGCGATTGAGCAGGAAATTGCACAGAAGCCTAACGGTATGATGGTAGTCGGCTGGGATGCATCACTGGCAACAGGCATTGATAAAGCGATGGCAGCAGGGATTCCTGTAGTAACCATCGATGCAGACGTGCCGGACAGTGACCGTATCTGCTTTATCGGAACCGACTGGTATCAATTGGGTGTTGAACAGGCTAAGGCAGTGGCTCCTTACCTGGAAGGAAAGAGCGGGCATGCAGTATGTATCGGTGTAACCGGCGCGGATAATAACCAGCAGGCTTTAAATGGTTATATTGATACCATGGCAGCATTAAATCCCAATATTACGGTAGAGCCCAAGGTATATGATTCCGGCTCTAATGCACAGACCGTTGCATCCACAATCGCTAACCTGATCCAAAGTGATAATCAGTTACTTGCTGTTGCCGGCTTCGATTCCGCAGGCGGCCCCGGTATTGCCCAGGCAATTAAGGAAGCCGGTAAAACCGGACAGATCTATGGAACCTGTGTAGATGCAGAAGCTGAGCATTTACAGGGAGTAAAAGACGGTGCTTTAGTGGCTGCAGTCGGACAGAAGAGACACTTCTTTACTTATTACGGTGTAAGAATGCTTTATGATTACAACCACAATAATATTAAATTCACAAAAGATGATAAATCGGCAGGAATCTCCCCCATTCCTTCCTATATCAGTACAGGCTTCATCGTAGCTACACCTGAAAATGTGGATTTACTGATTGAGACAGCGGCTGAGAAAGCGAAATAATACTTATCAATATTTGAGGGTGGTCCGGGTGTCATAAGGCTTCACTATACAGAAGCAATAAATATATGCATACATATTCATCTCATCATATCGGGCTTATGACACCCAAAAACCCAATCCTTATAGCGTTGTGGCAATGATAGAGTACCCAGGGAATGCTCAGAATAAAAAGGGAGGCCGGCCGTGTATAAACGTATTCTAATAATCATGATATTGGCACTTGCTTTAACAGGCTGTTCTAAAGTAAGTGGACCGGAGACGAGGTTTATATTATCAAGTACCGATTATACCTCGGATTTAGAACTTAATTCTCCGGAGGGCCTGGCAAAGGCATCTAACTTAATTTATCAACAAATGCTTAATGAAGAAATAAATATTGAAGATGGATTTAATCAATTATTGGAACTATCCAGCAAGGATTCCGCGGATGTCTTGAGCTCCTATGAGAAAGATTTTGTGAATGAAATCAGCGCGACCGTCAGTTATCTAAAGGCTAATGGGGATGGAATTAATGAATTTGTATATGCAAAAACAGAATATGTGGATGAGGGCAGGGCATCGATAAAAAGAATACAAAAACAAAAGAGTGGAAAAGAATATTATTTCCAACAGGACTATGTGAAAGAAGCCGGTGTTTGGAAAATAAAAGGGGATAACGTCATTAACGATTTCGAAATAATTAAAAAATTTATGTTCTGGAACATAGAACAATAGAAGACTTTTATTTCAAAATCCGCGGAAGGAATTCCATGATGAACTCCTTAGGATTATGTATTAAAACTTCTTTCGGATATTGTGGAAGATTTCGCATAGCGGGATCATGGAGGTAAGCTGAGTGAAAAGAATATGTGTATTAGGAAGTATAAATATAGATTTGGTGACCAAGACAAAACAGTTTCCCTTACCGGGTGAAACCGTACATGGCCTTGCGTTTCATATATTTCCAGGCGGTAAAGGAGCTAATCAGGCGGTGGCAGCCGGTAAATTGGGGGCTCCTGTAACCTTTTTAGGAAAAGTGGGGAAGGACTCCTTTGGTGAAGTGGCCTTAACCGCCCTGAGGGAAGCCAATGTGGAAACCGGATTTATTGAAGAAGAAAATACGAGTACCGGGACAGCCTCCATAACAGTGAATCATATGGGGGAGAATTCCATCATATGTGTTCCCGGTGCCAACGATTTGATAGACGTTGATTATGTCAAACGTAATATAAAAGCCATAGATGATGCGGATATTCTGATGCTGCAATTAGAAATACCCATAGAGACAGTGGAATGGGCAGCTGAGTATGCGGCGTCCAACCACAAGATTGTCATTTTAGATCCTGCTCCGGCTACAAAATTATCCGGTAACCTATTAAAGCATTGTACCTGCATCACGCCGAATGAAACTGAACTTGAAATTTTAAGCGGTATTAAGATAACCGGTAAAGGTGAGCTGGATAAAGCAAAGGATTATATTTTTAACCAGGGAGTCAACACGATCATCCATAAATGCAGCAGTAAGGGAGCATATTTGCTGGAGAGGGAGGAGCAGCTCCATATCCCGGGCTTTAAGGTTGAGGCGGTAGATACTACTGCTGCCGGAGATTCCTTTAATGCCGGCTTAGCAGTTTCCTTAGCAAAGGGTCATCCAATGCCCGAAAGTATCCGTTTTGCCAATGCCGTGGGTGCTTTGTCGGTTACTAAGATGGGTGCACAAAGTGCGATGCCCTCCATGGATCAGGTTGTTGAATTTTATTCATAAAAATTAATAAGGAGGTTATTTATGAAATTTTCATGCTGTATTGAAATGATTTATACAGAATATAGCTTTGTGGAGAGAATTTACAAGGCAAAGGAAGCCGGCTTCGATTATGTGGAATTTTGGTGCTGGAAGGATAAAAACTTAGATGAAATTAAAAAAGCATTGGATGAAACAGGCATGAAGGTGGGTGTTTTCCAAGGCAACCTGGAAGGAAGAATGGTAGATAAGAATGACTACGAAATCTATATCAAGGGCGTTATGGAGTCAGTAAAAACAGCCAAATTCCTCGGAGTAAACACCTTATTTTTAATGTCGGATATCATGAAAGAGGACCGTTCTGTTTCGCAAGCACCTTATCCGATTACCTTTGAAGAGAAGCTTGCCAACACAAGGGCGGTTCTGGAGGCATTAATTCCGGTTGCTGAGCAGAATGACATTACCTTTATTATAGAACCTCTTAATACCTTAGTGGATCACAGGGGCTATTCCCTGAACCACAGCAAGCCCGCAATCGATTTGGTCCGTGGAATTAACCACCCCAATATCCGTGTGCTTTATGATGCTTATCATATGCAGATCATGGAAGGAAATATCATTGATACGGTTACAAAGAGCAGTGACACCTTCGGACATTTCCATATTGCCGATGTGCCGGGAAGGTTTGAACCGGGTACGGGAGAGCTTAATTATAAAAACATCCTCCAGGCCTTGAAGGCTTCAGGCTACGATGGAAAAGCCGGTTTTGAATTTACCCCGAAAAATGGTAATAGCCAGGAGACTATTAAAAGAGTATTTGATTTAATTAGATAAATTTTATAAGAATGTTTAAGGAGGAAAAAGAAATGAATAAAAAGCTTAAGTTAAAGATGTACCAGGATATGATCCGGTTAAGACGCTTTGAAGAAAACGTAAAAGAATTGTTTGCAGCAAACAAGCTTCCGGGCTTCGTCCATCTGTATATTGGCGAGGAGGCGGTGGCAGTCGGAGCCTGCAGTGCGATTAATCAGGATGATTATTTAACCTCAACTCACCGAGGACATGGGCATGTCCTTGCGAAAGGTGCAGAGCCCGGAAAGATGTTTGCCGAGCTATATGGAAAAAGCACCGGCTATAATAAAGCAAAGGGCGGCTCCATGCACCTGGCAGCACCTGAAATAGGCATATTAGGAGCAAATGGCATCGTTGGAGGCGGTCTGCCTTTAGCTACCGGAGCAGCAATGACAGCAAAGCTCACAGACAGCAAGAGAGTGGCGCTGTGCTTCTTTGGTGACGGTGGTTCTAACCAGGGAACCTTCCATGAATCCGTTAACATAGCCGCTGCCTATAACCTTCCCTGCATCTACATATGTGAGAATAATATGTACGCCGGAGGTGTGAAGCAATATTATGACGGCATATACGTGAATGAAGGCATGGATTATCCCAGAAAAGTTAAGGACATAGCTGAGCGTGCAAAGGGATATGATATACCGGGCTATATTGTTGACGGCAATGATGTAGAAGCAGTATATGAAGCAGTTAAGAAGGCGGCAGACAGAGCCAGGAGCGGTAAAGGACCGACCCTTATCGAGTGTAAGACTTACAAATGGCGTACTCATTTTGAAGGAGAGCCGGATTCCTATCGGGATAAGGAAGAGGTTTCCAAATGGAAATCCCAGTGTCCGATTACACAGTATACGAAGAAATTAAAGGAAGAAGGAATTCTTTCAGATAAAGAGATAGAGGAAATTACAGCCCAGGTTGAGGATGAGATGAATGCAGCGATTAAGTTTGCGGAAGACAGCCCGTTACCTGATGTATCCGAAGCATTAAGAGATGTTTATGCGTAAGCTTGAAAGGAGAACTATATTATGAGTAAGATGTCGATTTCAGATGCCATTGTTATGGCTCAAAGAGAAGAAATGTTAAGGGATAAAAATGTTTATATCACAGGTCTGGATGTGGGCCCTTATGGTGGAGCCTTTGGCTGTACCAAGGGGTTATGGAAGGAATTCGGAAGCAGCAGGATTATCGATATGCCCATATCGGAGGCAGGCTATGTAGGAGCGGCAGTTGGTTCGGCTGCTACAGGTATGAGGCCAATCACCGAGCTTCAGTTTTCAGACTGGATTACAATCGCCTCCGACCAGCTGGTTAACCAGGCGGCTAATATGCGCTACACCTTTGGCGGCTCCTTATCCATACCCATGGTGTTACGCGCTCCGGTAGGAGGCGGTATCGCTGCTGCCTCCCAGCATAGCCATATGTTTGAATCCTGGTTTGCATTTGTGCCTGGCTTAAAGGTTGTTCTGCCATCAACACCTGCAGATGCAAAGGGCTTGCTTAAATCTGCCATCAGAGATAACAACCCGGTTATCTTTTTTGAACACAAGGATATCTATGACATCATTGATGAAGTACCTGACGATGACGATTTTACAATACCGCTGGGACAGGCAAAGGTAGTCAGGGAAGGAAAGGATATCACGATTGTAACCTATTCAAAGATGGTCCATGAGTCCTTAAAAGCAGCGGAAGCGCTGGCAAAAGAGGGCATTGATGTTGAGGTTATTGATCTGCGGACCATCAAGCCGATGGACACAAAGACAATCCTCGAATCCGTGAAAAAGACCCATAGATTAGTGTGTGCCCAAGAGGTGTGGCTGACCTGTTCCGTTGCTTCCGAGGTAGCAGCAGTTGTAGCTGAAAATGCAATTGAATATTTGGATGCCCCGATCAAAAGAATTGGTGCGCTCGATGTTCCTTCACCATTTGCGCCGGTACTGGAAAATTATGTACTGCCTAATTCGGATAAGATTATTGATACAGTGAAGAGTCTATTTTAGATTGTGAGGTAAAAATTATGGCTGAATATGCAAAGCTTCCGAAGATCGGGCTGACGATGAAGGTAGGCACGGTTACTAGCCTGATTAAAAAAGTTGGTGATGAAGTCAAAAAGGGAGAGGTGCTGGCTACCTTTGAAACGGACAAAATATCAGGAGATATTGAGAGCCCTATTGACGGAACGATCCTTAAAGTTTTGGCACAGGTGGATGATGTCGTAGAAGTGCTGGAGCCCATCTATCTTATCGGAAACCAAGGAGAAGAAGTAGAAGCGAAGGATAATGTAATAAAAGAAGCAGAGGCACAGGTATCTGTTGGACCGGAGCCTGTAAAAGCTGAAGAGGCAGAGACAATGCCCCAGGCACCCGCACCTGCATCCATGGGAGATGGATGGATTAAGGCCATGCCCTATGCCAGAAGCTATGCCGATGAGAATAAGGTGGACCTGTCAACGGTAAAACCGTCAAATAGGGATGGTATTATCCGCAAAAAAGATGTGGACGCTGCTCTGGAGAGCATAAGAATAACAGCGACTCCCCTGGCAAAGCGGATCGCCCAGGAAGAGCAGGTTGATCTGGGCAGTATCAGCGGAACCGGAACCCATGGCAAGGTTGTGAAGGATGATGTATTAAATGCACTTACTCCCGTTGGGCAGCCATCCAAGGAAAGCATACTTTCCGGCAGAGGAAACCGCAGGAAGATCCCTGCCATGCGCAAATCGATTGCCGAGCGGCTATCCTTCAGTAAACAAACGATTCCCCATACCTATTTTAAAGTTGAGGTGGATGCTACCTCCCTGCTGGAGTTGAAAGACAAGCTGAAAGAGGAGTACACAGCAGGAAATATTAACAGGATAACCCTAAATGATCTCCTATTAAAAGCGGTCGTAATGACCCTTAAGAAATATCCTGTCATGTATTCACAAATAGACGGGGATGAGCTGGTTACCTTTGAGGATATTAATCTGGGTATTGCGGTAACCGTTGAGAATGGGCTTATTGTGCCTGTGGTACATAAGGCTAATCGGCTTAGCGTATCTGAGTTAGCAAATACTGCGGCTGCATTAATTGATAAGGCACGAAAAGGCCAGCTGGCTCCGGAGGAGTTTACGGGAGGTAATTTTACAGTCAGCAATCTTGGCACCTCCGATATTGACGAGTTCTATGCAATCATTAATCCGCCGGAGGCAGCAATTCTTGCTATCAGTAAGATCAAGGACAAGGTTGTTGCAGAAGCCGGGCAGATGGTAATCCGCCCTATGATGAACATAACGCTTTCCGTAGACCATCGTTTGATTGATGGGGCAATGGCAGCAGAGTTTCTAAAAACTCTCAAGAATAATCTTCAGAATGCTTATATTGCAATGCTATAATACGCAACTACCTATTAGGGTTCGTTTGCCATAAGTGTGATTTATTTATAGCTGCCATGCAGTGAAGGCTTATGGCAACCGGACCTTATTAGTACAATGAAATAGGAGGTTTTGATATGTTTGGCTTAATGCAGAACAAAACAGCGCTGGTTACGGGAGCTGGGCAGGGCATCGGCAAGGCTGTAGCCCTGATATATGCACAGAATGGGGCAGATGTAATCTTATGTGATTTAAATGAACAGAGTGTGAAGGAAGCAGCAAGCGAGATAGCGGATATCACCGGACAAAAGTGTATCGGCCTAAAGATGGATATCAGCTCTTCCACCGAGGTTGACAACGTTATTGGGTACGCGTTAAAGGTATTTGACAGGATTGATGTGTTATGTAACAGCGCCGGTATCTTAATCCATTCCAGGATGGTCGATATGAGTGAGGAGCAATGGGACAAAATCTTTGATATCAATATGAAGGGGGCGTTCCTGATTACGAAGGCCGTTGCAAAAGTGATGATGGCACAAAAGAGCGGAAAGATCGTGCATATCTCCTCCTGCTCCGGTAAGAAACCAACCATGGACGAAGCTGCTTATTGTTCTACCAAATCCGCCCTCAATGGATTTGTCAAAGTATGTGCCCTGGAGCTTGGAGAATACGGAATTAATGTGAATGCAGTCTGCCCCGGTGCAACTGACACGGAGATGGTTAGAAAGAATTTTATCACCAGCAAAGAGATAGAGCAGGAATGGATTAATAAGACAGCCTTAAAGAGGCTGGGAACAGTGGAGGACCAGGCGAAAGCTGTTCTGTTCCTATCCTCTGCCTTATCGGACCATATTACGGGGGAAGCGATTATTGTCAGTGCAGGAGAAATGATGACGCAATAAACTTATCATTGCACGGATGGAGGTTTGGGATGAATATTCCGAATAAAAAGGATTATCTTAGCAAGGGAAAAAGACTTAGGAATTACATGGACCAGCAGGGCTTTGAGGCTGCAATCTTGGGCCGCCGTGAGAATTTCGCCTGGTTTACCGGTGGCGGTGATAACAAGGTTTTAAGAAACACGGATCTGGGTGCAGGCATATTGCTGATTACAGGGGAACAGGTTTATCTGATTGCCCGGTACATGGATTTAGACAGGATCTTCGATGATGAGCTTCAAGGGCTGGATATTGAAAAGATATGTCTAAAATGGTTTGAACAATCGCCGGTACAAAAGGCAATGGAGCTTG